>DASQAS010000100.1:0-21021 GCA_035635635.1 Myxococcales bacterium
GCGCTGTCCAGATCGACGGGCTCCGGCAGGCGATCGCCGCGGCTCTCTTCGCGGCGCGCCCGGGCGGATCCGAGCTCGTCCAGGCAGAGGCGTGCGACGGTGGTGAGGAGGAACGCCTTCGCCGAGTCGACCTGGTCCTGACGCTGCCAGCGCAGCCACGCTTCCTGCACCACGTCCTCTGCGCGACCCATCTCGCCGAGCATCCGGTAGGCCAGGCCCAGCAGCGCGGGGCGGTGCACTTCGAAGGTGGGAGTGTCCGTGGACATGCATCACCTCACCTGGACGACGCAGCCGCCGCCGGCGTGAGATGGATTCGATGCCGCGGCAGAGCCACCGTCGCGCCCAGCGCGGTGAACGTGCAGATCAGCGGAAAGGGCGTATGCTGTGCCGATGCCGGATGAGACCGTGATCGACCTTCGACGCACCCGCCTGCTCGCCGTCGACGCCAACCTGACGGATGCCGGGAGAGCCCTTCTGCGCGCTTCGCGTATCGACTCGATGTTCGCCAGCGAGGTTCGCGCGCTCCTCGTGGCCGTCGCGGAGCTCGAGCGCAGGGTGCTGGCGGATGCGACCAGGTAGCAGGACGACCTCGGCGCGAGCGGGCGTACCGCGTTGGGCGGCGGCGCCGGGCCGGAAAGCAGAAGGCCCGGAACCATCGGTCCCGGGCCCTCGCACATCACGCGTCGAACGCGCCTACACCACCGGCTTTACGTTCTGCGCCTGCAGGCCCTTCGGGCCCTTCGTCACATCGAAGGTCACCTTCTGACCCTCGGCCAGGGAGCGGAAGCCTTCCCCGACAATGGCGGTGTGGTGGCAGAAGACATCTGCGCCGCCGTCGTCCTGCGTGATGAAACCAAAGCCCTTCGCATCATTGAACCACTTCACGGTACCAGTCGACATTATGCTCTTTCGGTGTTGCGGCCGCACCGTGCAGCCGCGCCCGCGGATTGCGGGCAGGAAGGGTGTAAGCATTCCCGCGGCAAATAGCAAGCAGATCGGCGCGTTTTCCGGCTGTTAATCTCCATGCCCGTGCCGCGAACCCCCCGCAGCCCTCTCGACGATCTGCGCGGTGCGAGCCGCTTGGGGGTCGAGGCCACGCGCGCGGTGACGGAGCTGGTCCGGGCGATACACCTCACGGCCGCGGGCGGGCCGACGATTCTCGGACGGCCCTTCACGTCGATCGCGCGGCTCCTCACCGCTCCGGTCTATGGGGGCATCGACGCGGTGGCGCGCGCGGTGGGAGGCGGGATCGACGCCGCGCTCGACCAGCTCGGGCCCGCGATCGGCGAGACAGCTCCGGGCGCAGGGCGCGAGGTGTTCCGGTCGGTCCTGAACGGAGTGCTGGGCGACTACCTGGTCGCGTCGGGGAATCCGCTCGCGATCGAGATGGCGCTGCACCGCGCGTCGCCGTCGCGCGGCAAGAGGATCCTCCTGCTCGTCCACGGCTCCTGCATGAGCGACCTGCAATGGAGCCGGCAAGGGCACGACCACGGCGCGGCGCTCGCGCGGGACCTCGGATACGCCCCGGTCTACGCTCATTACAACAGCGGGCTGCACGTTTCGACGAACGGCCGGCGGCTGGCGGCGCTGCTCGAGGAGCTCGTGGCGGGATGGCCGCTTCCGGTCGAGGAGCTGACCATCCTCGCCCACAGCATGGGAGGGCTCGTCGCGCGCAGCGCCTGCGACGCCGGCGAGATTGCCGGACATCTCTGGCGGCGCGCGCTCCGGAAGATCGTTTTCCTCGGGACGCCCCATCATGGAGCGGCGCTGGAGCGCGGCGGAAGCTGGGTCCATCTGCTCCTCGGCGTAAGCCGGTACAGCGCTCCGTTCGCGCGGCTTGCGCGCATCCGCAGCGCCGGGATCACGGACCTGCGCTTCGGCAACGTGCGCGACGACCACTGGGAAGGGCGCGATCGTTTCGCCGTCGCCCCCGACTCTCGCACCGGGCTCGGCCTGCCAGACGGGGTGGATTGCCATGCAGTGGCGGCCTCTCTTGCGCCGGATGCCCAGAGCGCGCCGCGCGGCGACGGGCTGGTCAGCGTCGACAGCGCGCTCGGACGGCACCGGGATTCGCGGCTTTCGCTGCAGTTCCCCGAGTCGAACCGGTACGTCGCCTATGGGTCGAACCACGTCGACCTGCTCAGCCGTTCCGACGTGTACGCCGCGATCCATGCCTGGCTGCGGCGTGGCGGGGAATAAGCGCGGCGCGGCCGTGCTCATACCGGCGAGCGAGAACGTGCTGCTCACGCTGCGCTGAGCCCGGCTGATCGAGACTCTTCTCCGAGCCATGTCATTCCCGCAGGCCCTACCCTCCGCGCCGCGCAGGGCCGCTCGCGTCACCCCGCGGGAAAACGCCGGCGATGCTACCAAGGACGTTCCGAATCGCCGGACGATTCCCCGCGAGGCGCGCGTGGGCCCCCCCGAATCAGTCGTCCGGGTCTTCGGCGACCCGGCCCGCCAACGCCGGATACGGCTTGCCGCCCATCAGCCCGTCCCACACGACCTTGTTGAACCTGGCGGGTGGCACGCGGTCCGCCTCGGAAAAGTCGAAGCCAGCCGTGACCTTGGCCCAGTAGCTGGCGCCGTGCTTCGGCTTGACGTCGGGGCCTTTCGCGAAGCGCACGCCGAGGCCGCCCGGGGCCTGCGCGAGCTGCGTGGTCTTGAGCACGGTCGAGGCCTCGGCCTGGTAGCTCCAGCTGCTCGACGACTTGACATCGAAGACCTCGGTCATCGGCCGCTGGAACGCCGTGTTCAGGTTCAGGTGCTGCGTTCCGAGGATGTCCTCGATGGTGCGCAGCGCGCTGACCTGGCTGTAGTGCGTGCTCACCACCGCGCCCCTCTTCACGTAGGGTCCGACGACGTACGCCGTGGCGCGGTGCGAGTCGACGTGGTCCGGGCCGTCCTGGCAATCGTCCTCGGTGACGATGATCAGCGTATCCTTGGCGTACGGGCTCTCGGAGACCGCCTGCACGAGCCGGCCGACGGCGAGATCGTCGTCCGCCTGCTGGGCCTCCGGGGTGTTCACGCCCCCCAGCGCAGTTCCGAAGTTGCCCATGTGGTCGTGGCTCACGCGCACCAGCGACAGGCTGGGCAGGTTGCGGTTGGCCACGAACTGATCGAACTCGCGCTTCCACTCGTTGTAGCGCCAGAGATCGACATAGTTCTGATCGTAGCCGCGGTAGTAGACGTCGGTCACCGGCGCGAGCGACGGGTCGAGCGGTGCGACCTGCACGATGCCCGCGGCGAACGGATCGCTCACCGGCATGGCCTTGGTGCCGATGCTGCCGATGTTGTTCACCAGAAAGCCGTAGTTGCGCACGGTCCCGCCGGCCTGCATCACCGCCGAGAAGATGTAGCCGTCCTGGATGCCGAACGGCGCATCGGAAGAGGCGTGATTGCCGATGCCGGGCAATACGTTCGCGGTGCCGCCCGGCAGGGTCGCCGTCGCGGCCGAGTAGTTCGTGGTTCCAGCCGGCCCCGCGGCCGCGTCGCGCTCCGCGACGGTGGCGAGGTTCACCGGCACGTTGCGGTTCGTGCCCTCCGACTCGTAGGACAGGCCCCGGTTGACGAACGCGTAGTTGATCTGCTGCGTGATCGTCTCTGTGTTGGTCACGCGACCCTGCAGGCTCCAGGACCAGCCGTCCATGCTGCCGTCGCCCGGATCCATGAAGTTGTCGAGGGTGACGAACTGGCGCGCGAGCCGGTGGAAGTTCGGCGTGATGCTCTCGGGGAACTGGGTGAGCGAGCTGTCGCCGTTCGAGCCGTTGCTCAGGTCGCCGAGGATCTGATCGAAGGTGCGGTTCTCCTTCACGATGTAGATCACGTGCTTGATCTGGTGGCGGAGGAAGCTCATCACCTTCTCGTCGTCCTCGCGCGCGGCGCTGTAGAAGTTGTTCGCCGCGACCTGCATCGTCAGCCGCTCGAGATCGTCTCCGCGGGGTACGGGCGCGCTGACCAGCGAGGCGCGCTCCAGCTGGAGATGGTACTGGTTCGACGCCCTGGCCGCGACGGCGGCCGTTGGACCCGCCGGGGGTCCGCCGGGGAAGGTCATGGTGATGACGTTGGTGGAGCTGGCCAGGTGGCCGGGGTTCGGCCCGGTGACGCTCTTGCCGTTGACGACGTACATCCAGCCCCCGTCCGAGCTGAACGTCACGTCGTGCGGGTCGTACGCGGTCGGGATCAGCCCGGCGACCCGGTAGGCACGCTCGCCACGCAGCGGGATCACCGCCAGGGAGTTCGCGCCCGCGTTGACGGCGTACAGCGTCTTGCCGTCCGGCGCGAGCGTCACCGCGAACGTGGCGGCGCCCGTGTACCGGGAGGACCGAGCGGAGCGGCCGTGCCCATCGTGGTCGTCCTCGTCCTCCTCGCCGCGACCGGTAAGCATGCCCGCGGGAGCGCGCGCGTCGATCCTCGCCACCACGGCATTGCTGCTCGTGTCGATGACGGCGACCTGGTCGGCGTTGTCCTCAGCCACGAACAACCGCGAGCCCGACGCGTCGAGCGTCATGCCCATGCCGTTGCCGTCGAGCTTGATCCGCTTGATCAGGCGGCCAGCGGTGGGGGAGCTGATGTCGACCACCACCACCTCGCGGTCGCGGTCCGAGGAGACATACGCGGTGCCATTGCCCTTCACGACCACCGCGAAGGGGAACGTGCCGCCGACGCCGCCATTCTGGCCCTCGTTGTTCGCGAGGAAGGGCCGCAGGTCGTGCTCGTACCGGACCGTGCCGGTGGCGGTATCCACCACGCTGATCGAGTCGTTGTAGTTGTTGACGACCACCAGCGTCCTGCCGTCGGCCGAGATGGCCAGCCCGCTGGCGTTGGGGCTGACGCCGATGCCGACTCCCCTGTTGGCGTGGCCGAGGGCGATGGTGCGGACCAGCCCCCAGGTGTTGGCCGCCTTCGCGTAGACGTAGACCGCGTCGTCCCTGCCGCCCGCGGCGTAGAGCATGCCGTCCGGCGAGAAGACGAGCCCCACGTGCGAGTTGGTCTGCTTGATCACTTGCGTGAGCGCGGGCGACCGCTTGTGCGACCCGCTCACGTCGTAGAGGAAGATGTATTGCGTCGAGTTGGCGACGTCGAGGTTGCCGGCCGCGTCGTCGAGCGAGTTCTGGCCTGCGCAGAGGACCGCCAGCGTGGTGCCGTCGGGGCTGAGCCGCGAGCGCACCGCCTCGCCGGCGACGAAGCTCGGGTACTGGGGCAACCCTGGATTGAGGAGTTGCTGCACCGAACCGGGCAGCGCCGTCGGCGTGATGTTCTGGCCCGTGGCGAGGCGCATCGACGCGGGTTTCGCGGACTCGTGGGAGCCGGCGCGAGCCGGTTGCAGAGCGGCAGCCACGATTGCGGACGTGATCAGGCCAAAAAGCTCCCTGGTCTTCATCTTGCTTCCCTCCTTGCTTGTGGGCTTCGCTTGCTTGCGAAATCAGAACTGGCAGCTCAAGCCGACCCGCCCGAGCACGCGGGTCTCCCTCGAGCCTCCGAGCGCGACGGCCGGGCCGCCGACCAGCGAGATGCGCTGGTTCCAGAGCGCCGCGGACACCACCGGGCCGAGGATGTGCCTCGCGCCGCCCTCCGCTTCTTCGGCGTCCACGACGCCCTCGAGATCCTGGCCGACGTATTCGATGCCCACGCGCACGGGCCCCACCAGCCGCGTGCTGACGCCCGCGGTGACCATCAAGTCCACCGTGTCGCGGTTGGTCTCGAAGATCTTCTCGGCATGCACCGACACCGCCAGGCGGGTCGGACCCTCGTCGTGGCCGAGCGTGAGACGGCCCCAGGCGCCGCCGTTCCCTTCGAGCTCGCGGAGCACGCCACCGCTGACCACCAGCTGTGTCGCGCGAACGGACCTGGGGAGCAGCGACACGCGCAGGCCGAAGAGCCCGCCTGTCTGCGAGGATCCCGCGGAGTCCTGGCCCTGCGTTCCGATCGCTACCGCCGAGACCCTCTCGAAGAGGCCGACCTCTCCGCCGATCTCGAACATCCCTCCCGCCGTCCCGAGGTTTCCCGCGAATGCACGGGTGGGGCTCCCGCTGCCATAGCTGAGGCGCATGAGGCCGATGGCGTGGCCGGCGGCGGGAAGGCGCGCCGAATCGTTGTAGAGCCAGGAGCGATCGACGGCGACAGAGCTGCTCGGCCCGGCGGCGGCGATGGCGTCCAACAGGTCGGTGGATGCAGGTTCTTCCGCCCCTGCACCAAACGGGAGCGCCACGGCGAGAGCGATTACGGCAGTTGCGCGCGTCTTCATGGGATCCCCAGGGATGGCCTGGAACTGGTGGCCGGAGCGGCGCGGGAAGCTACGGGAACGCGCGTGGCAGCGGGGTCACATGTTCACGACGATTTCGGGGGAACGGCGGCGCCGCTGGTCGCAAACTGTGGATTGTGTCGAAGCCTGCGAATCGGGATCGAGCGTGAACTTGCGAACGTTCGGCTAGTGCAATCGCCTCAATCTGGACTCCAGAACGCAGGTGACGCGCGATGGCCGGACGGCGTCCACGGACCCCGCGATTTCAGTGGCAGCGGACGCGCGACGTTGGTCGCAGCCAGGCCGGATCTGTGTTATTGGACGTTCGTCCCGCCGCAGGAGCGGGACGGGGGCCAAACCACTTTTCCATCCTTCGTCACCCGCGCGCCTTTCGTCGCATCTGACGATTTCGCGGCGGACAAATCACGGAAATGCTCGCACGCTGGAAAGAAGAAACGTCTCGCAAGGAGCTCTGTCGCGGCGATCTCGTCGAGGTGCTCGGCCCCGGCCAGATCCTCGCCACCCTCGATGACCAGGGAGCGCTCGGTGGCCTGCCGTTCATGCCCGAGATGGCGGCGCTCTGCGGTCAGCGATTCACGGTCGACCGGCGCGCCGACCGGGTCTGCGACACCGTCCACTACACGGGGAGCCGCAGGCTCTCCGACGCCGTCCTGCTCGACGATCTCCGCTGCAACGGCTCGGGCCACGACGGCTGCCAGGCTGAGTGCCGCTTCTTCTGGAAGGAGGAGTGGCTCCGCCGGGTCCGCCCCGAGACGCCGCCTGCGCCGACCTTCCCACAGGGCGACCTCGCGGCGCTGGTCGAGCGCTGCGCGCGGAACACGCGGGTCCCCGGCCCGGTCAACGGCGAGGGACTTCGCTATCGCTGCCAGGCGACCGAGCTGCCCCGCTGCACGCAGCACATCGAGCTCTGGGACCCGATGGGCTACATCCGCGAGTACGCCTCGGGCAACGTCTCGCTCGGTCACTTCCTGACCGTTACCTCGCGCGCCGTGGTGAAGGAGCCGCTGCGCAAGCTGGGGTTGATCCCGGAGGTGCACGTCCCGGGGACGGCGAAGAAGGGCGAGGTCTTCGAGCCGCTGAATCTCCAGGTCGGCGAATGGGTGCGAGTCAAATCGCGCGAGGAGATCGCCAGAACGCTCACGCCCGAGGGCCGGAACAAAGGCCTCTGGTTCGACCGCGAGATGCTGCCCTACTGCGGGGGGACGTATCGCGTCCGGCAGAGGATCTCCCGCTTCATCGACGATCGCGACGGCAAGATGATCGTCCTCAAGAACGAGGCGATCACGCTCGACGGCGTGGTCTGCTCGGGGGACCTGAGCCTGCGGCGCTGGTTCTGCTCCCGCGCGATCTACCCGTACTGGCGCGAGTGCTGGCTGGAACGCACGCAGCGGCCGGACCAGCGCCCGGCCGCCGCGGAATCCAAGGCGTAGCCGGAAGGCCGCCGCCCAGAGCGAACTCAGTGGCCCTTCTTGCAGAGGCCGGGCCGGTTCTCGGTCTCCCCGTTGTTGCGGACCCAGGTGTTCGCGGTGCCTGCCGTCCCGGTCCCGGTGGTGTCGTCGAAGCAATCCGGGTCGTTGCCGCGCAGGTGGTTCTTCTGGATGGTGTTGTTGGTGGGCGGCGCCGGGAGGTCGTTGGCGGTCATCCTCACGCCGATGCCCGCCGCCCCGTTGTTCCAGACGCGGTTGGCCTCCACCGTGTTGAGCGTGGTGCCCTCGGCGAGGTGGATGCCGTCGAAGGGGAATTCCATCACGCGGTTGCTCTTCACGAAGAGGTTCATGGCGGGAACGGGGGGGCCGCCCTCGTCCGATCGGATCGAGATGCCGTACACGCTCGCCGCTCCGCCCCCCAGATCGTTGTAGCTGACCACTCCGCTGTCGTCGCCGCCGCCGAAGAGCATGCCGGTGTTGGAGGGGTTGGTGACCTTGTTGTGGTCCACCAGGAAGCTGCGGGTGTTGACCAGCCAGATCGCGCCGTCGTTCACGGCCTCGTTGTGCGAGATCTCGATGTCCGTGTTCTGGTTCACCACGAAGCTTCCCAGCAGCACGATGCAGGTGTTCGGGTTGCCGGTGCAGAAGTTGTGCTGGATGTAGGCGTTGTGGAGGCCGAGGTCCGAATAGATGCCGTCGCCGAACGGACCGCCCCCGTTGTGGTTGTTGTTCCGGACGCAGTTGCGCAGCACGAACCCGGGAGCGGCGCCGGGAGCGCGGCTGCTGTTGAAGTCGATCCCGACCGAGTTGTTCTGCACCAGGTTGTTGCGGACGGTGTTGCCGGAGGTCGTATCCCGCGCGAAGATGCCAAAGCTGCCGACCCCGGGCGAGTTGAATGCGGGCTGGACCGTGAATCCCTGGATGACGACGTTCGACGCTTCGATGTCGACACCGAAGCCAAAGGTCACCCCGGGAATGGTCGGGTCATAGGAGACGATCGCCTCCCGCGTGGGGTCCGGGCTGCCGCTCGACAGGCAGGCCGTCCTCGGCCCCACGAAGCGCGGTCCGATCAGCTGAAGCCCCGGCTTCGAGACCAGCACGTTCTCGCGGTACGTGCCAGGACAGACGAAGATCTTCGCTCCCGGCGGCGCGACGAGGATGGCGTCGTTGATGCGCGTGAACTGCGCGAATGGGCACTGCCGCCTGTCGTCGTCGACCAGGAAGAACTTCGGGCTGTCGTCTGAATCGGGGGGTTGGTCGTCCGTGCCGCAATCCGCGAGCTCGACGTCGGTCACCGTTTCGTCCAGGAGCGTGAGATCGATCTCCGCGATCAGCTTCAGGACGTTGGCCAGGACCGAATCCGGCTTCTCCACGAGCAGCAGTCCGCCCGCCATGGCGGTCCGCGCATTCATCATCAGAGCACCGGCGAACGCGACCGCCAGCGCGAGCTTCTTCCCCATTTGCCTTCTCCTCGGAGGGCGTGAATTGGAAAATCGTCGGGCCCCGCTCGGCCCTGTACTTTTGCAACCTCCGTACCGGAGCGCGGCGCCTCGCCGGGCCTGACGCGGTCCGAGGGAGCGGCACGTCTGCGGAGCGTCGCGAGGCCAGGGCCGCGCCGCATCGAGGTCGGATTTACCGGACGACTCCTTGAAACCGTGCATCAAAATTACCGATGGAGGCCGGCGCCCGGGCGCTCGAGGGGGCGCGGCCGCCGGTTGCCGTCCCGCAAGCTGGGCTCTTCGTCGGGAACAGCGGCGCAGGGCTCGCGGCTTCGGCGGGTCCCGGTCCGTGCGACCGCACGTCCCCTCGATCACGCTTGCGCGATCGGAACCCGGGCGCAGATTGATCCGTACGACATTCGCGTACCCGCGGGCCACGGAGAAGTTGCTCGACCCCTCGCTCGCCGGTACCTTGAGCGTCGATTCTGCGCGCCGGACCTCAAACCGCGGCGCGTACGTTCGCCGTATGGAAAAGCAACCGCCAAAGGCGCCGACCTTTACGGCGCTCGTGATCGAGGATTACCGACCCGAGCGGCTCCTGCTCAAGCGCCGGCTCCAGCAACTCTCCTTCCAGGTGCTCGAGGCGGCGGACGGGCGGAGCGCGATGCGGCATTTGACCGACGGCGGCTTCGACCTGATCTGCCTGGATCTGATGCTGCCCGACATGAGCGGCTTGCAGATCTGCGAATCGATCCGGCGCTCCCCGCGCCACGGCAAGGTCCCCATCCTGGTGCTGAGCGCGCGCGCCCTCCCGGAGGACCGCGCCCACGCCGAGCAGGCCGGCGTGTCGGCCTACCTGGTGAAGCCGTTCAACTGGGCGGACTTCGACGTGGAAGTCCGGCGCCTCGTCGGCGCGGCTTCGCCCCAGACGCCCTGAGGTGAGGGTTCAGCGGTGTGAGACGTCGAGGTTGTAGCGCGCGGCAGAGCCCTTCGCCGGCTCGCCGCTGCCGGAGAGCACCACCGGGAAGGTGCGGACGATGATCTCCGCGTCCCTGAACAGGCTCCAGTGATCGACGTACTGAAGATCGAGGTACATCCACTCGTCGAATGAGGTGCGGTGGCGGTCGGGCGAGATCTGCCAGAGGCAGGTCAGGCCCGGGCGCACCGACAGCCTGCGCAGCTGCCAGGGCTCGTACTTCGCCACCTCGCTCGGGATCGGCGGGCGCGGGCCTACGATGCTCATGTCGCCCCGCAGCACGTTGATCAGCTGCGGGAGCTCGTCGATGGAGTACTTGCGGATGATGGCGCCGATGCGCGTGATGCGCGGATCCTTCAGCAGCTTGAAGACGGGGCCGCTGCGCTCGTTCAGCTGCTCCAGCGTCTTCCGGCGCTGCTCCGCGTCGGCCACCATCGAGCGGAACTTGAGCATCTCGAACGGCTTGCCGTGCAGCCCGCAGCGGACCTGCTTGAAGAAGACCGGCCCGCGCGAGGTGGCCTTGATCAGGAACGCCACCAGCACGAACAGCGGCGTCAGCAGCCAGAGCGCGGTCGAGGCGATCATCACGTCGACGATGCGCTTCACCGCGCGCTCGTGCGTCCTCGTGTCCATCGGGGTGTAGTGCAGGTAGCCGTCGGCGATCGCCTTGCCGAGCACCGGCCGCGCCCGCTGCAGCCGGAAGGTGTACGCCGGCAGCGCGAAGGGGATGCCCAGGTTCTCGCAGACGGAGATGGCGTGCTGCACCTCCTGCGCGCTCTTTCCGCCGTCGTCCGCGATGTACACCTCGCTCACCGGATTGGTGCGCAGCGCGTTCTCCAGGTCCATGGAGGTGCCGAGCATTGGCGGCGCCAGCACGGACGCGCGCTGCTCCCCGGGGAAGAAGAGGTAACCGACCACGTGCTGGCGTCCGCGGCGCTCGAGATCCTCTCCGGTGAGGCGGGCCAGGGGCCCGGTGCCGACGATCAGCGCCTGCTCTTCCGGCTTCTCCCATCTGGAGGCGGGACGGAAGAACGCCGCGCGGACCAGCACCGCCGCGGGCCAGCAGAAGAGGAGCGTCCGCCCGAGGGCGGGAGCGTGCGGCACGAGCGCGTGGAAGAGGACTGCGGCGAGCATGGTGGCGAGCAGCATGGTGGCCACCAGCACCGCGTCGTCGAGCGAGTCCCGCTCGTGCGCGGACTCCTCGTAGTAGCCCAGGGTCACGCCGGCCATCGCCCACACCGCGCCGGTCAGGAGCGTGAGCGGCAGCAAGGAGGCTCCGGCGTGGACGGTGGCGGTGAGCCCGTCGGCCACCACCACGCCGGCCAGCAGCAGCAGATCGACGGCCAGGTTCAGTCGGACCGTGGACCCCGCTGCCAGCCGCCGGGTCGGCAAACCGGGCTTCTGCGCGCGATCCTCGATCCCAGGAACCGCCACCACCGGCGGCGCGACCGTCGAGTGGGGCGGAAAAGCTTCGCTCTTGCCATCGTCGAGATCCTCGAGCGCTGACGCAGCGCTGCTCACGTTGGTCTTCGTCGCCGTGCCCTTGATGGTCGTTCCCCTCGCTGCCTTGCCGTTCGCAGCCTTGCCCTTGATTGCCTTGCGGATCGAAGCTGTTCCGTCCGGCGTCGGCTCCACCACGATGCGGTGCGGTTCCGCATCGCTCAGCGAGACCGTGCTGACAGAGTTTTCCGGTGTCAGCGCAACCTCGCGCGCGCACTCCGGATCACCTTTCCAGGCTGCCATGCCCCCCCCGGGACAAGTTCACTCTGTCGCCGCAATGGCTACAGCGGATCCTAAGTTGAAGAAATGAACACTACGACAATTGCCTACAGGCATTACAACCGGAAGCGACCCCCTGCGTCAACCACTACCGGAAAGATCCAGTCCTTGCGGCCGGGTATAGTGGCGTCCGTGGCCCTCTCGGACGGCAGTCTCGACGTCGCGGTGGTGGGCGCCGGAGTCGTGGGGCTCGCGATCGCGCGGGCGCTTTCGCGGCGCGGGCGCGAGGTGGTGGTGCTGGAAGCAGAGCGCGCGACGGGCATGCACGCGAGCTCGCGCAACTCGGAGGTGCTGCACGCGGGCTTCTACTACCCGGTGGGCTCGCTCAAGGCGCGCCTCTGCGTCGCGGGACGCCGCGCGCTGTACGCCTACGCGCGGGAGAAGGGGATCGCGCACCGGCGCGTCGGCAAGCTGATCGTCGCCACGTCCGAGCCCGAGCTCGCGACGCTCGAGGAGTACCGCGCCAAGGGCGAGCGCAACGGCGTGGAGGGGCTCTCGATGATCTCGCGCAAGGAAGCGCTGGAGCTCGAGCCCGCCGTCCGCTGCGTCGGCGCGCTCTACAGCGCCGAGACCGGGATCATCGACTCGCACGGGTTGATGCAGGCGTTCCGCCGCGACGCCGAAGCGGACGGCGCCACCGTGGTGCTGCGCGCGCCGGTGCTGGGCGGCCGCGTGCTCGAGTCGGGGATCGAGCTGGAGGTCGGCGGCGACGATCCGATCTCGGTCCGCTGCGCGGCCGTGGTGAACGCCGCGGGGCTGCGCGCGCAAGCGCTCGCTCGCTCGATCGCTGGTATTCCACAAAATGGAATTCCCCCGACCCATTACGCCCGCGGTCACTATTTCGTGCTCTCCGGCTCCTCGCCGTTCCGTCACCTTGTCTATCCGGTGGCGGTAGCCGGCGGCCTCGGGATCCACCTGACGCTCGATCTCGACGGTCGCGCACGCTTCGGTCCCGACGTCGAATGGATCGACCGGATCGACTATTCCTTCGACGAAAGTCGTGTATCCGATTTCGCATCCGCCATTCGTCGCTATTGGCCGGAAGTCTCGGTTGGCGCCCTCCAGCCCGGATACACCGGAATCCGAGCAAAGCTCGGTCCAAAGGGCTCTCCCGCGCACGATTTCATAATCGAGAAATTGTCCGACAATGGTCCATCGGGATTAGTGAACCTCTATGGGATAGAATCTCCGGGCTTGACGGCATCGCTCGCGATCGCAGATCACGTGCTGGCCTTGTTGAGTTGACGGAGCCGCCTTCGGCGGCCTGCCGAGGCGGAGAAAAGCTCGTTGTCGGAGACTCGGATCGCCACCACTCGAGCCGAGAGGCTGCCCACGCAGAAGTTGCACGCTTCCGCCGCCGGCGCGCGCGCGGCCGAGCGCGAGGCGCGACCGGCCATCAGCTTCTTCGGAAACTTCGGCACGCAGAACCTCGGCAACGAGTCCACGCTGCGGGCGATTCTCAAGAGCGTCCGCAGGCACCTGCCCGGCGCCGCCGTCAACTGCATCTGCCCCGGGCCGGAGGAGACCACCGCCGACCACGGCATCCCCGCGGTGCAGATGTCGTACCGCTACGGCGCGGCCTTCAAGGCAAGGTCCCAGCAGGCGTCGAACCGCTGGGTCCCGCGGCTGCTGCGGCGGTTGTTCGTCCGCTTGCCGCTCGAGATCGTCGAGTGGGTGAAGGCCTACCGCGCCCTGAAGATCACGCGCATGCTGGTGATGACCGGCACGGGGATGCTGGGAGACTTCGGCATCGGCCCGTTCGATCTGCACTACGAGATCTTCAAGTGGTCCCTGCTGGCGAAGATCCGCGGGGCGCAGGTGCTGTTCGTGAGCGTCGGAGCGGGCCCGATCGACAGCCGGATCAGCCGCTGGCTGGTGAAGCGCGCCGTCGTGCTGGCCGATTACCGATCCTATCGGGACGCCTTTTCGAAATCATATCTGGCCGGGATGGGAGTCGATACCAGCGCCGATCCGGTCTATCCCGACCTCGCCTTCAGCCTGCGGCCGGAAGGCCACGGCCAGAAGGGACAGGCGCGCGTGGTCGGGATCGGCCTGATGGATTACTTCGGCAAGCGCTGGACGCCGGCGAGCGCGGGCGTGTACGCCGATTACGTCCGCAACCTGGCGGGCGTCTGCGACTGGCTGCTCGAGCGCGGGTACACGCTGCGGCTCCTGATCGGCGATCTCTCCTACGACAAGCACATCAGGGCCGACGTGCTCGAGGCCCTCAGGCTCCTGCGCCCCGCCCTTCCCGCCGCGCGGATCATCGAGGAGCCGGTGACCTCGATCGAGAACCTCGTCGCCCAGCTCTCTGCCATCGACCTGCTGGTCGGCACGCGCTTCCACAACCTCCTGCTGGCGATGCTCCTGAACAAGCCGGCGGTGGCGCTCTCGTACCACGAGAAGATCGACTCGCTGATGTCCAGCGTGGAAATGGGTGACTACGTGCAGCAGATCGCCGGCCTCTCCGTCGAGGGTCTGATTCAGCGATTCACCGCCCTGGAAAAGAATGCGGGCAGCATCAAGCCGCTCCTCGCGCGCAAGGTGGAGGAGGCTCGCGCGTCGCTCGAGCGGCAGTACGGAGACATCTTCGCCCGGTTTTCTTCCGACGTTTGAAGGACCGCATCCGAAGGGACACTGGGGATGTTCGGGAAATCTCCAATCGGCGCATTCCTCCGCTTCAACGGGTGGCTCTGGGACCGCATCCCGCCCTCCGCGACGGACTCGCAGCTGCTGCGGTCGTACGGGCTATGGGTCAACACGCTGGTCCGGCGGGAGTCCTCCCGCGAGATGTCGCTGGGCACCTTCTTCCTGCGCAACCGCCCCGAGCTGCGGCTGATCGCGCGGCTGGCGGGCGCGAGGAACGGGCAGGCCCTGAACGTCGCCGTGCTCGGGGCCAGCAACGGGGCGGAGGTCTACTCCATCGTCTGGGCCATCCGCGCCTTCGAGCCTCTGGCGCGGCCGGCGGTCCACGCCGTCGACATCTCCCCGGAGGCGCTCGAGTCCGCCCGAGCCGGGACCTATTCGCTGACCGGGTCTGAAGTGGTGGGTGAGCCCATCTTCGAGCGGCTCTCCGAGCTGGAGATGATGGACCTGTTCGACCGCCAACACGACCGGTTCCGGGTCAAGGACTGGATCAGCCAGGGGATCAGCTGGCACCTCGCCGACGCTTGCGACCCGCTCCTGCGCGACCTCCTCGGTCCCCAGGACATCGTGGTCGCCAACCGCTTCCTCTGCCACATGGCCCCGGCCAACGCAGAAAAATGCTTGCGGAGCATTGCGCGCCTCGTTGCTCCCGGGGGATACCTGTTCGTGTCGGGGGTCGATCTGGACGTGCGAACCAGGGTCGCCAATGAGCTCGGCTGGAAGCCGGTGCGCGAGCTGATGCAGGAGATGCACGAGGGCGATCCCTCCCTGCGCAGCGCCTGGCCCTGCAAGTACTGGGGCCTGGAGCCCTTCGACCGGAACCGCCTGGACTGGCAGATGCGCTACGCCTCCGCGTTCCAGCTGGGTTCGCAGATGGAAGCGAGCGCCGCCGTCAACGGGGCCGTCCGGTGATCTCGGTCGGCAAGCTGCTGGACGACGCCCGCGACGAGCACCTGGCGCTGCCCCGTGGCCTCGCGCTGCGCCTGCTGCGCGCCTCCATCCGCCTGGCTTCCAGCACGGGTGTGTCGCTGCGCCCGCGCCTGCTCCTGACGGACGAGCAGGAGGACCTGACGCTGGACCCGGGCGCCAATCCGGCGGACGAGGATCGGCGAGGCTATGCCGCTCCAGAGGTGAGCGCGGGGCTTGCGGCGCCGGAGGATCCGCAGGCGATGGTGTACACGGCGGGAGCGCTCGGCTACGAGCTCTTCACGTTGCGCGCCATCCCCGACCGATCCGTCCCCACCGCCGCGGGTTTGCCCGAGTGGCTCGCCGCCGTCCTGCGCAAGGCGCTCGCGCCGCGCCACCGGCGGTTCAAGAGCCTGGAGGAGATGGACGCGGAGCTGGGCTCCGCAGCGGCGGCGGCGGGCGAGGCGGAGAGCTTCGCACCTGCAGTCGCTCCGCTGGACACGAGTCTCGCATCTCCAGGCGACCTTGCGGAGCAGCTGCGCCTGTCCGAGGAGCGCGCGGCGGAGCTGGAGCGCACGCTCACCGCCCGGGACATCGCCGCCACGGAGAAGATCGCCGAGCTGCAGCTCACCATCGATGCGCTGCAGGAGCGCGTGCGCCTGCTCACGTTCATCGCCAACGCCACCGCCAGGGCCCCGCGCGCGCCGGATCCCGTGCGCTCGCCGTCTTCCGGGCGCCGCCGCCGGCCGCTGATCGCAGTGTCCACCATCGTGATGGTGGTCGCCGCGATTGCCGCCTCGGTGCTGGCCATCCGGGGAGACGGCCCGCCTCGGGAGGCGGTGCCCACACCTCCCGACTCGCAGCTCATCAAGAGCGCGCCGGAGCAGACTGGTCAGCGCTGAACGGCCCACCGGACCTGCCAACTGCGCCGTCGGCGCCAGGCGGGGTTCCATGTTATGGATCCCGCAGCCGGCTCGTCACACTGGCGACCGGGGGGAAAAAGCCGCTGAGGCGGCACCAGGGGCGTGAGGAGCGGTTCTGTGGCAACGAGCGGAATTCATTACGAAGTTCACCCAAGAACGCCGCCGCCGCCCCACCCTCCTCCGCACCACGCGTACGACCGGGCCCACGACGACCTGTTCGATTGGGCCAAGGTCCGCCGCTACGTCGTGTTCTCGCTGGGGTCCGTCCGGCGCCGGTTCGGCCTGTTCATGTCCGTCTCCAGCGTCATGCTGCTCCTGGCGGCGGTCGCCCTCTGGGCCATGCCCAAGACTTACGAGGTCGAGAGCCGGCTGCTGGCGCAGAAGAATTCGGTCCTCGCGGTCCGGGCTGACGCCAGCCAGGCCACCGAGCCCACGCGCGCCGCGGCCGAGAACATCGTCCGCCACGACAACCTCCAGGCGCTGATCCGCCAGACCGATCTTCTCGCCGAGTGGCCGAAGCACCGCGCCCCCATCATGCGGCTGAAGGACTGGATCTCCCTCAAGATGGGGTCGACGCCCGACCCCAAGGAGCTGATGCAGGGTCTCACCGGGCTCCTCGAGAAGAACCTGACCGTGTGGACCACGCCCGAAGGGTCGGTGGTGATCCGGCTGCAGTGGCCCGACGACAAAGTGATGACCTACCGCCTGGTCGATGCCGCCCAGCAGAACTTCCTGGAGAATCGGCACATCGTCGAGGTCTCCACCATCGCGGAGCAGATCTCCATCCTCGAGGGGCACGCGGCGAATCAGAAGAAGGAGATCATGAAGCAGGTGGACCAGCTGCAGCAGCGATCCAGCAAGGAGGCGCGCCCGGTGCTGCGCGCGCCGGCTCTCAAGCCGATGGATCCCGACGTGGTGAACCTGAGGGTGATGCTGGACGCCAAGCGCCGCGCGCTGGCCGACCTGGAGGACTACCGGCGCAAGCACCTGGTGGAGCTGCAAACGCGGCTGGCCGAGCAGCGCGCCGTGTACTCCGAGTCGCACCCGTCGATCATCGACCTGGAGCAGAGCATCGACTCGCTGAAGCGGGACTCGCCGCAGGTCCTCGCGCTGCGGCAGGAGGAGACCGACCTGCGGCAGCGGCTGTCGCGCGAGTCGGACGGCGCCGACGACGGGACTGCGGGCGCCCTGGCGATCCCGGCCGAATTGTTCCGCTCGGATCGGCTGGGCGAGGACTCGGCGGTCGAGTACCAGCGCGCGCAGCTGCGGTTCGCGGTGCAGCAGTACGCGCACCTGCGCGAGCGCATCGACGCCGGCCGGATCGACCTCGACACCGCCCGCGCCGCCTTCAAGTACCGCTATTCGGTGGTGGTGCCCGCGCAGGTCCCGCGCGGGCCGATCAAGCCGAAGGCGCTGGTCGTGATCATGGCGGCCCTGATCGCCGGCCTCCTGCTCGCGCTTTTTGCCACTACGGCCGCCGACCTCCGCAGCGGCGTGGTGCTGGAGACCTGGCAGCTCCAGGATCTGCTGGGACCCGGCAAGGCGATCATCGAGGTGCGGACCCCTTGAGACAGGCCGGAGCAGCGGCGGCACTGGCGGTCCCGACATGAACAGCACCGCCCCGATTCGCAGCCGGAGCATCGCCGGCGTCGACCTGCTGGTGGCGGGCGCCGTGGCGGCGCTGGGCGTCCTCACCCTCGCGCTGATCCTGGTCGGCGACGGCAATCTCGGGCTCGCGGTCGCGCCGCTCGCGCTCTCGCTGCTGCTCCTGGTCACTGTGCGGGCGCCGCTGCGGCACTCGCTTCTGGTTCTGGGCTTCCTCTGCCTCACGCTGGAGAACCCCAGCGAAGCGTTCGCCGATCGGATCTGGTCCACGCCCCTCGCTCCATTGGGAGCGCTGCTGCTCGGGCACCTCAACCAGACCATCCCGGTGCCCGCCCTGATCTTCTCGGGGCTCGATCTGGCGCTCCTGCTCCTCACCGGCATCTGGGTGGTCCGGCGGATCAACGGCTCGCAGATCGACCTGCGCGGGCGCATCGCCGCGGCCCCGCCCCTCCAGACGGCCGCGCTCGTCTGCCTCGGCACCATCGCGCTGGTCTGGGCGGTCGGGATGGCGGGCGGAGGGTTCAGCTTCGGGAACTCGCTCTGGCAGATCTTCCGCGTCGTCTACCTGCCCTGCGTGTTCCTGCTCTACTGCGCCGGCGGCCGCGGCCCGGCGGACGCGCGCGCTCTCGGCATCGCGCTGCTACTCGCGGCCCTGCTGCGCGCCAGCCTCGCCATCTACATCCGGATGCTGTTCCCGGACACGACCGAGTTGGGCTACACCACCACCCACGCCGACTCGATGCTGTTCTCGGACGCGTTCCTGTTGGTGCTGGTGATCTTCTTCGAGCAGCCGATCCGCAAGAACCTGATCCTGGCCGCGGCGACGCTGCCGATCCTCACCTGGGGCATGGTCGCCAACAACCGGCGGCTCGCCTGGGTGGAGCTGGGCGTGGGCCTCCTGGTGATCTACTTCATCACCCCGATGACGCGGCTGAAGCGCAGGCTGGCGCAGGCCGTCGCGGTGACCATCCCGCTGACGCTGACGTACATCGCGGTGGGCTGGAGCAGGGGCTCCGGGATCTTCGCGCCGGTGCGCACGATCCGGTCGGTGATCGACTCCAAGTCCGACACCTCCACGCTCTGGCGCGACCTGGAGAACTACAACCTCTACTTCACGCTGCGAACGCATCCGCTGCTCGGCACCGGGTTCGGCCACGAATACATCGAGATGATCCACCTCCCGGACATCTCGTCCGGGTACTCGCTCTACCGGTACGCGCCGCACAATTCGATCATGGGCCTCTTCGCGTACTCGGGGTTCATCGGGTTCGCGGGGATGTGGCTGATCATCCCGCTCGGGATGTTCTTCGCCATCCGCTGCTACCGGTTCGCGACGCTCCCCCGCGATCGCGTGGCCGCGCTCACCACGGTGGGGGTCCTGGTCGCGTACGTGGTGCACTGCTACGGCGACATGGGTCTCGGGACCTTCACCTCGGTCTTCACCGTCGGCGCAGCGCTCGCGCTCATGGCCAAGCAGGCCGTGGTCACCGGCGCGTGGCCGCTGCGGCCGCCGCCGTCGCACGCCACGCCGCCGGCCGCCGGCGCGAGCTGAAGCCGCTATCTTCAGGATTCAAGCGATGCCGACGGATGGCGACGAGCTGTCGAGGAAGGACCTCCCGCCGGGGAGCGCGCTCCGCATCGTCGATCCGCACCTCCCCTCGGTGACGGTCGAGCTGCCGTCGAGCGGAAGCCGCGAGGCGCGGAGTCCAGAGACCCCGCAAAGATCGGTGGCCCTGCACCATCTGCGGCAAGTCTGGCTCCAGCTCCGTGGAGACTGGACCTGGCTGGCGGTCGTTCCGGGAGAGCCGGACCTGTCCACGGCGGACTTCGCGCACGCGCTCAGCCAGGTGGGGGCGGGCCTCTCCGCCGAGATGGTGGGCTTCGTGGAGGCGAGCGACGTCGATCTCGAAAGCGGCTCCTGGTTGATCGACAGGCTGGGCAACCCGCCAGGGGATCCGGCGCGCTCGCCGGCGCGGACCCTCGTCTCGCTGGCGAATCCAATCTCGAATCCGTTCGCGCTCCCCGTGACGAAGGCCGCCGACGGCGTCATCCTCTGCGTGAGGCGCGGACGGACTCCCCTCCCGTCGATCCGCGAGACGATCGAGGCGGTGGGTCCGGATCACGTCGTCTGCTCCGTACTGGTCGGGTAACCTGGGCGCTGCAGCAGCCTCGCGAGGAAGATCGCGTCCAGCGCGATGAGCAGCCAGTCGAACGGCAGCCGGAAGCGGATGCGCGTGAAGTACATCGCGTAGACGAGGCCCCCGCCGAGATAGAGCGCGAGGATCAGGCCCTCCAATGCATCGATCGGATGTCTCCGGAGCAGGGCGAGACGCAGGCCGAGAATGCCGAGGAGCAGGCCGTAGCTGATCAGCATCAGCGCATCGCGCAGCCAAGCCGGGCCCGCTCCAGCGCCGCCCGCGACGATCAGGTCGCTGACCAGCGCGTTGCGGAAGGCGAACCAGTGCAAGAACTTCTTCAAATAGAGCGTGGCCGCCTCAGCCGGCCTCTCGCGCACGCTCGCGAGCGCGGCGCGCCGGAAGATCTGGTCGCGCTCGGCCTCGTTCTTTCCGACGACCTGCGCGCGCACGCCCTTCGGCCAGCGGATGTCCGCGGTCGCCTGGTCGAAGCGCGTCTGTGGACCGTTTCCCGCGAGCAAGTTGAAGCCCGAGCTCGTCGCCAGTCCCGTGGGAACGTGGAACGCCGCAGAGTTTCGCGCCATCCAGGCTGCCGCCGGCGCGGAGATGGCAAGGACGACGACGGCGAGCCGCTTCGCGCCCGCGCGCCGGATCCAACCGAGCCATCCCACGACGATTGGCGCGAGCGCCAGGAAGACGGGCACCGTGAGGACGAGCGCGCCGTAGATCAGCCCGGCGAGCGCGCACGTCCGTAAACGACACGCCCGGTCGATCCGATGCAGGAGCGACACGCTGCAGAGCAGCAGGAACGCCGCGAGCGTTTGCGGATAAAGCGTGCTCGCGGCGTAGAAGATGACCGGATACAGAAGCACCAGCACGATGCCGATGGCGCCGGCCCCGGCCCCGGCGTGCCGGGCCGCCAG
>DASQAS010000101.1:0-9673 GCA_035635635.1 Myxococcales bacterium
TCTTGTCAGGACCCTCGACGCGCACCTTTTCCAGGGCGTCCTGGCCGGCGATCTCCTTCACCACGGTGCGCGGGTGCACGGTGACGGCAGGGCTCTCCTCGATCCGCTGGATCAGGTACCGGGACATGCTGTCGGCGAGACCGGGGCCGCGCACCAGGACGTGCACCCGGCACCCCTTGCCGGCGAGGAACACGGCGGCCTGGCCCGCGGAGTTTCCCCCGCCGACCACGATAATCTCCTGGCCTTCACAGAGCTTCGCCTCCATGGGCGTCGCGCCGTAGTAGATGCCCGAGCCTTCCAGCCGCGAGAGGCCCTCCAGCGGAAGCTTGCGGTACTGCGCTCCCGTCGCGATCACCACGGCGCGGGCCTTCACCTCGCGTTCGCCGGCCAGCTCCACCACGAACGGCCTGCGCGCGCAGCGCAGCCGGACCGCGGACCGCGCGATCGCCACCTCCGCGCCGAACTTCTCCGCCTGCGTGAAGGCGCGGCCCGCGAGTTGGGCCCCGGAGATTCCGGTCGGAAACCCGAGGTAGTTCTCGATCCGCGAGCTGGACCCCGCCTGGCCTCCCGGAGCGCTGGTCTCCACGACCAGCACCTTGAGCCCCTCGGAGGCGCCGTAGACGGCGGCGGCGAGGCCAGCGGGGCCGGCGCCCACCACCAGAAGGTCGCGCACGTCGCTCAGGTCGACGCTCGCGTTCAGGCCCAGGCAATCCGCCAGCTCCTCGTTGGTCGGGTTCTTCAGCACCTTGGTGTAGGCGCAGATCACCACCGGGACGTCCTCCACGCGGAGCGCGAAGCGATCGAGCAGCGCCTGCACCGTGGAGTCGCGCTCGACGTCCAGGTACGCATGGGGATGGCCGTTGCGGGTGAGGAACTCCCGGATTCGCAGCGTCCCCGCGGAATGGGAGGAGCCGATCACCACCGCGTCGCCGGCGGTCTTGCCGATCAGCGCGAGCCTGCGCAGCACGAACGCGCGCAGGAAGATCTCGCTCAGGTCGGCGTCGCCTTGCACGACCTTCCGCAACCCCTCCAGCGGCAGCTCGAGCAGCTCTCCGCTCATGTGCATCCGGGTCCGCACCAGCGTCCGCCGGCCGGACAAGAGATTGATCTCGCCGGTGAACTCGCCGGCGGAGAGCAAGGCGATGGGGTCCTCGCGGCCGTCGGCAGGATGCACGACCTGCAGCGCCCCGGAGAGCACCACGTAGAAGCAGCCGCGCGCGTCACCCTGGTCGAAGACGATCTCGCCAGCCGGCACGGACCGGCGATGGCCGAACCGGGCGAGCCTGTCCAGCTGCGCCGGGTTGAGCGCGGGGAACATCTCGGAGCGCCGCTCGATGTAGGGTTCCGACAATCGATCTCCTGAAACCCGATCATCATGCCCGATCGCGGCGCGAGTTGCTCTAGACTCGGGCCACCCAACCAACTGGGGGTGTCCGATGCTGGGGCTCCTCACGGCCGCATCCATGCTGATCGATCTCACCCATCCGTTCGACGCCAGGACGCTCTACTGGCCCTCGGGCGAAGGCAGCTTCCAGCTGAAGCAGCTCGCCTATGGGCCGACGCAGGCCGGATACTTCTACAGCGCGTACTCCTTCTGCACCCCCGAGCACGGCGGCACGCACATGGACGCGCCCATCCACTTCGCCGAGGGCGGGTTGACCGTCGATCGGATTCCCCCCGACCGGCTGGTCGGTCCGGCCGTGGTCATCGAAGCCAGCGGCAAGGCGGCGCTGGATCCCGACTACCGCGTCACCGCGCAGGACATCGAGGCCGAGGAGAAAGCGCGGGGACAGATCCCGCGCGGAGCGATCGTGCTGCTCCGGACCGGATGGGCGAAGCGCTGGCCCGACCGGAAGACCTACTTCGGGGACGACAAGCCCGGCGACACCTCGAACCTGCACTTTCCCGGGCTGGCGGCGGACGGCGCAAAGCTGCTGGTCGCGCGCCGCATCGCCGGAGTAGGCCTGGACACACCCAGCATCGACCACGGCCCGTCCAAGGACTTCATCGCGCACCAGATCCTGATGAAGGCGGGGATCTACGCGCTGGAGAACCTGGCCAGCCTGGACTCGGTGCCGCCGCGCGGCGCCACCCTGTACGCGCTTCCGATGAAGATCGGCGGCGGCTCGGGCGCGCCGGTGCGCGTGCTCGCGCTGCTTCCCTGAGGCGAGCGGGCATGATCCCGGCAGTCGCTCTCCTACTGGTCGCGCGGCTACGGCGCCGCGGCTTGCCTGCGCCGGGAGTTCCTTCCTCCGGCCCAGCCGGTGACGCAGAAGCGTCCGGCAGGAGCTACCCCGTAGCGGTGCTGGCCGCCGCGGCGATCCGCGGCCCCTGCTCCTTGCCCACGCGCCCGAGGATCTCCTCGAGCTGCTCGCCGCCCAGCGTCTCGCTCGCGAGCAGCAGGGCGGCCGCGTCGTCGAGGAGCGCCCGGTTGGTGGAGAGGAGCGCCCGGGCCCGCTGGAACTGGGTCTCGACCATGCCGCGCAGCGCCACGTCGATCTCGCGCGCCGTCTCTTCGCCGTAGAGGCGGCGGGAGCCGTAGGCCTGGCCCAGGAAGGTGGTCGGCTCGGTCTCGTAGGTCACCGGACCCAGCGTCGCGCCCATCCCGAAGCGCGTCACCATGCTGCGGGCGATGTCCGTGGCCTTCGAGAGATCGTCGGCGGCGCCGGTCGAGAGGTGTCCGAAGACCAGGTGCTCCGCGGCGCGCCCGCCGAGCAGGACCGCCATCTTGTTCTCCAGCTCCTCGCGGGTCATGAGGTAGCGGTCCTCGGTCGGACGCTGGATGGTGTAGCCGAGCGCCCCGATCCCGCGCGGGATGATGGAGATCTTGTGGACGGGGTCGGTGCCGGGCAGCGCCGCGGCCACGAAGGCGTGGCCCATCTCGTGGTGGGCCACGATCTCGCGCTCGCGCGGGTTGAGCAGGCGGTTCTTCTTCTCCAAGCCGGCGACGATCCGCTCGATGGCCAGGTTGAAGTCGTTCATGTTGATCTGGTTGGCGCTCCGGCGGGTCGCGACCAGCGCCGCCTCGTTCACGAGGTTCGCGAGGTCGGCCCCGGTGAAGCCCGGCGTGAGCGCCGCCACCTGCTCGAGCTTCACGTCCACCGCCAGGAGCACCTTCCGCGTGTGCACCTTGAGGATCTGCTCGCGACCAATGCGGTCGGGGCGGTCCACCAGCACCTGCCGGTCGAAGCGGCCGGCGCGCAGCAGCGCCGGATCGAGGATCTCGGGCCGGTTCGTGGCGGCGAGCAGGACGATGCCCGTGGCCAGGTCGAATCCGTCCATCTCGACCAGGAGCTGGTTCAGCGTCTGCTCCTTCTCGTCGTGCCCCCCGAAGCCCGGGATCGCACCGCGCGCCCGGCCGAGGGCGTCCAGCTCGTCGATGAAGATGATGCAGGGCGCCTTGGCGCGGGCCTGCTCGAACAGGTCGCGGACGCGCGCGGCGCCCACGCCGACGAACATCTCCACGAACTCCGAGCCGGAGATGGAGAAGAAAGGAACGGCGGCCTCGCCGGCCACCGCCTTGGCCAGGAGCGTCTTGCCGGTGCCGGGAGGCCCCACCAGGAGGACGCCCTTCGGCATGCGGGCCCCGAGCCGGCCGTGCTGCTTGGGATCCTTGAGGAAGGAGACCACTTCCTGCAGCTCGGCCTTGGCCTCGTCCACGCCCGCCACGTCGGCGAACGTCACTTTGGTGTCGGTCTCGACATAGACGCGGGCCTTGGACTTGCCGATCGCCATCAGCCCGCCCCCCGGCCCGCCGAGCTGCCGGGCCATCCGCCGGCCGACGAAGAAATAGATGGCGACGAAGAGCGCGATGGGGAGCACCCAGGCGGACAGCAGGGTGAGGAAGTTCGACTCGGCCTGGCCCCGATACTCGACGCCGTGCTGATCCAGTTCCTTGACGATGTCCGCGTCCACGCGGAGGGCGACGAAGCGCTTCTTGCCCTCGATCGGCTCCTTGAACTCGCCCGAGATCTGGTCCTGCCCCACCACCACGCTGGAGATCTTGTCCTCGCGCACCAGCTTCTGGAACTCGCTGTAGGGGATGGTCACGACCGCCTGCCGGCGGATGAAGAAGTCCTGGAGGATCAGCACGCCGAGGACGGCGATCAGCACGTAGGCAAGGTTGAAACCGGTCTGCTTCCTGTTCATGACGACTCCGTCACGGGAGGCTAACAGGTAGAGGGAAGCCGCGCGATGCCGATCGGGACCAGACTCCCTGTTTCACAAGCTGTTGCGCAAACCTGCACATTTGGGCGAAGCTGCCGCTCCGCGTCGGTGCGAAGCGCTTTTGCGGCTCCCGCATCTGATGCCCGGCCTGGGGGGAAGGCATAGTGCCAACGATTCGGAACTGCCGTTCGGACGACTTCGGCGCGGTCGTCGCGTTGCTGCAGTTGCATTGGCCCGAGGCGGTGTTTGGCCAATCGCAACTCCGGAGCCTGTTCGAGCGAGCGCTGATCTCTCCCCGGCAGCGGTACCTGTGCGCCGAGGTCGAGGGTCAGGTGGTGGGCTTCGGCTCCCTCACCATCAAGACCAGCCTGCGGGAGGGCTCCATCGGCTACGTCGACGAGATGGTGGTGGATCCGAAGAATCGGGGTCAGGGGATCGCGACGCTCTTGATGCAGCGCCTGGAGGACCTGGCCGTCGCCTCCGGATGCAGCCATCTGCACCTCGACGCCGCGTTCCACCGGAAGGAGACGCACGCCTTCTACGAGCAGCGCCGGTTCGAGCGGCGCGCCCTGCTGTTCTCGAAGGAGCTGCGCGAGACGTCCCGGGGTGCCTGAGCGGTCAGGGGCGGGCCTGGTATCCTTTCAGGCTGCGCGTTCGTCTGTCCGGCATGACGCCGGCGCACGAGCTTCGCACGATGACGGTTGCCTCCTTGGTGCTCTCCGCCTCTGCGGCCCTCGGCGCCGCGCCGAAGCACGGCTACGCTCCGGTCAACGGCCTGCGCATGTATTACGAGATCCACGGCAAAGGCCGGCCGCTGGTGCTGCTCCACGGGGGAGGCTCCACCATCCAGACCTCGTTCGCCCGGCTGCTGCCGCCGCTGGCCCGGACGCGGCAGGTGATCGCCTTCGAGCAGCAGGGACACGGGCGCACGGCCGACGTGGAAGACCGCCCGTTCAGCTTCGAGCAGTCGGCGGACGACGCGGCGGCCCTCCTCCGGCATCTCCGCATCGAGCAGGCGGACTTCCTCGGCTTCAGCAACGGCGGCAGCATCGCCTTGCAGATCGCGGTCCGGCATCCGGGGCTGGTCCGCAGGCTGGTGGTCATCTCGGCGATCTTCGATCGGTCCGGCATGACGCCCGAATTCTGGCAGTCGATGGAGCACGCTTCGTTGGACAGCATGCCGGCCGAGCTGAAGCAGGCCTACCTCGCGGCCGCGCCCCACCCCGAGCAACTCCAGACGTTCCACGACAAGTCGGTGAAGCGGATGGTGGAGTTCAAGGGCTGGCCAAAGGAGAGCATCCGCGGAATCGGAGCGCCGACGATGGTGATCGTCGGGGACGGGGACGTCGTGCGGCCGGAGCATGCGGTGGAGATGTTCCGCCTGCTGCCGCACGGCGAGCTGGCGATCCTTCCCGGCGCCACGCACGGGTTGATCGTGGAGAAGGCGGACCTGCTGGCCGCGATGGTCCTGCCGTTCCTCGATGCGGAGTCGCCGCCCTAGTCGCGGTTCACTGCGGCTTGCTCGGGGAGGAGACTTCGCGCTGGCTGCAAGCGGCCTGTATCTGCGCCGTGCGCTCGTGTGCGTCGCTCGCTGCGGTATTCCCGCCATTGCGCGCCGCCCTTTGCAGGGCATTTTGCGCATGCACCCAATGCTAGTTCAGCTCGGGCGGCGGCTCCTACTTTGGTCGCGCCCGCGCGTCCGATTTCCGGCTCTGCTACGTTGGTCTGCGTGAACCCCGGGCTGTCAGGGCGATGACGCGCCAGGTCGCTGCGCTTCTGGCGTGCGCCTGCGCCGGAGCGCCCGCGCCGCGGGGCGGAGGCGAGAGGATGTTCCTCGAGGGAGGCGCAGGCCGCCTGCGCGTGTCGGACGGCGGCAGCGGCGGGACCCCGGTTGTGTTCCACCACGGGCTCGGCGCGGACTGGAGCTGCTGGCAGGCGCAGCTCGAACATCTCCGGCCGGCGCGGCGGGCGGTGGCCTTCGACGCGCGCGGCCATGGCGAATCGGACCGGGCGCCCACCTACAGCATCGACGCGCTCGCGGACGACCTGGACCGGGTGGTCGCGCAGCTCGGCATCTCCCGCTTCGTGCTGGTGGGACACAGCTTCGCCGGGACCGTGCTCTCGGCGTATGCCGGCAAGCATCCGGAGAAGATCGCCGCGCTGGTGTACGTGGACGCAGTCGGCGACGCGAGCGGCGTCGCGGCGGACGTGAAGGAGTACTTCCGCAAGCAGGATGCCGGCGTCACCCCGCAGAGGGTGCAAGAGCTGTACGCGCAGATGCTGGGGCCCAAAGCCAGACCGGAGACGCGGCAGAGGATCCTCGCCTCGGCGGCGCGCCTGGATCTGCCCGCCTTCGCACAGCTGCACGGGCAGATCGGCGACTTCCACGCCACGGAGGCGCTCGCACGCTACGGCGGCCCGAGGTTCGCGATCGACGCCGAGGGCGAGGACAACCCGCTCCTGGCGGCGCACCTGCCCGGCGTGAAGCGGCGCACGATCGCGGGCGTGTCGCACTGGCTGATGCTCGACGACCCGCAGGCGTTCAACGAGGCGTTGGACGGCGTGCTCGGCCGGTAGCGTTCGCCGCGTCCGGTTTCGACGCAGCGGGCGTGGTCCCGCCTGATCCGGTGGTTGCGGGGATGGAGTACCCTCCGCGGGCACACGGAGCCGCTCCATGGGAAACAGCAACATCGGCGACCCCGCCCTGGCCTCGCGCTTGCGCAAGGTCCTCCGCGGCGACGTGCTCTTCGGCGCCTTCGATCGGGGCCGCTATTCGACGGACGCGTCCATCTACCAGATCGAGCCCATCGGAGTGGCCCTCCCGAAGAGCGCCGAGGACGTCGAGGCGGCGATCGCGGTCGCTCGCGAGGAAGGCTTTCCGGTGATCGCGCGCGGCGGCGGAAGCTCGCAGAACGGGCAGACGCTGGGCGAGGCGGTGGTGCTGGACACCAGCCGGTACATGAACCAGGTGCTGGAGCTCGACCAGGCCGCCGGGACCGTCTCGGTGCAGCCCGGGATCGTGCTCGACGAGCTGAACCGCCGCCTGAAGGGGAGCGGCTGGCACTTTCCCGTCGACGTCTCCACCTCGGCCAACGCCACCATCGGCGGAATGACCGGCAACAACTCGGCCGGGACGCGCTCGATCAAGTACGGGATCATGGTCCACAACGTGCTCGAAGTGGAGGCGATCCTCGCCGACGGCTCGCGCCTCGTCTTCGGCGAGATCCCCAACGACCTGGGCAGCTCCCCGCGGCGGCTCGCGGAGCTGGCCGAGGCGATGCGGGCGCTCCACCGGAACAACGCGGAGGAGATCGCGCTGCGCATCCCGAAGCTGCTGCGCAAGGTCGGCGGCTACAACCTCGAGACGCTGGGCGAACCCCGGCAGAACCTGGCCAAACTGATGGTCGGGTCCGAGGGCACGCTGGGCTTCTTCACCCGCATCAAGCTCAAGCTGCACCGGGTGCCGAAGCACAAGGTGGGCGCCATCTGCCACTTCGGCCGCTTCTACGACGCGATGGACATCACCCGCTTCATCGTCGAGCTCGGGCCCTCGGCGGTAGAGCTGGTGGACCGCACCATGCTCGATCTGGCCCGGCAGATCCCTGCCTTCCGCGCGACCATCGAACGGTACGTCAAGGGCTCGCCGGAAGCGCTGCTCCTGGTGGAGTTCGCGGGAGACGAGCAGGCTCCGCTCCTGCCGTCGCTGGAGCGCCTGGAGCAGCTCCTCGCCGACCACGGCTACCCGGGGTCGGTGGTGCGGCAGCTGGACGCGAAGTCGCAGGCCGACATGACCGCGGTGCGCAAGGCGGGGCTGAACATCATGATGTCGATGAAGGGCGACGGGAAGCCGGTCTCCTTCATCGAGGACTGCGCGGTGGGCCTGAACGACCTGGCCGAGTTCACGGACCGGCTCACCAGGCTCTTCCGCAAGCACGGGACGGAGGGAACCTGGTACGCCCACGCCTCGGTCGGGTGCCTGCACGTCCGCCCCATCCTCAACATGAAGGACGAGTCCGGCGCGAGGAAGATGCGGGCGATCGCCGAGGAGGCATTCTCCATCGTGCGGGAGTACAAGGGCTCCCACTCGGGCGAGCACGGCGACGGCCTGAGCCGGTCCGAGTTCCACGAGAAGATGTTCGGCGAGCGGCTGGTGCGCGCCTTCGAAGCGGTGAAGGACGCGTTCGATCCGCGCGGGCTGCTCAATCCGGGAAAGATCGTGCGCGCGCCCAAGATGGATGACCGCACCCTCTTCCGCTACAAGCCCGGGTACAAGGGCCTCCCCGTCCACACCGCGCTCGACTGGTCGGACTCCGGCGGGTTTCTCGCCGCCACGGAGATGTGCAACAACAACGGGAACTGCCGGAAGTTCGAGGCGGTGATGTGCCCGAGCTACCAGGCGACGCTCGAGGAGAAGGACGTCACCCGGGGCCGCGCCAACAGCCTGCGCCTGGCGCTCAGCGGTCAGCTTGGGCCGGACGCCCTGGTCTCGGAGGAGATGAAGGCGACGCTGGACCTCTGCGTGGCGTGCAAGGCCTGCCGCCGCGAGTGCCCCGTCGGGGTGGACGTCTCGCGGATGAAGATCGAGTTCCTCCATCACTGGCACGCGCGCCATGGCATCCCGGCGAAGTCGAGGCTGACCGCGTATCTGCCGCGGTACGCGCCGCTGGCGAGCCGGCTGGCGCCGCTGATCAACCTGCGCAACGCGGCGCGGCCGCTCGCGGTGGTGGCCGAGAAGCTGACCGGCATGAGCGCCCGCCGCAAGCTGCCGGCCTGGCGACGCGACGTCTACCGCGCTCCTCCGACGAAGCAGGCGGGCAAGGAAGTGGTCCTGCTGGTGGACTGCTTCGCGCGGTATTTCGAGCCGGAGAACGCGCGGGCGGCGCGCGCGGTCCTCGAGGCCGGCGGATACACGGTGGTGGAGGACGCCTCGCGGCGGCCGCTGTGCTGCGGCCGCACCTTCCTCAGCGCCGGACTCGTCGACCAGGCGCGCGAGGAGCTGACGCGGCTGGTGCAGGCGCTGGGCGCCCGGGCGAGCGCGGGCGTACCCATCGTCGGCCTGGAGCCATCCTGCCTGCTCACGCTGAGAGACGAGCTCGGGGCGGTGGTGAAGGACGGGCCGGTCCAGGCCATCGGGAAGCAGGCGATGCTCTTCGAGGAGTTCATCGCGGCTGAGGCGCGCCAGGGAAGGCTCTCGCTGCCTCTGCGCAGGAACGGCGAGCGCAAGGCGTACCTGCACGGGCACTGCCACCAGAAGGCGCTCGGGACGATGCCCGACGTGGTCGCGGCGTTGCAGCTGGTGCCGGGCCTCTCGGTCGAGGTGATCGAGTCGAGTTGCTGCGGCATGGCGGGCTCGTTCGGGTACGAGGCCGAGCATTACGACGTCTCGATGCGGATGGCGGAGAAGAGCCTGTTGCCGGCGGTCCGCGGCGCGCCTCCGGACGCGCTGATCGTGGCGGACGGCACGAGCTGCAGGCACCAGATCGCGGACGGAGCGAACCGGACCGCC
>DASQAS010000102.1:0-16471 GCA_035635635.1 Myxococcales bacterium
CTCTTCCGCATCGATCTGCTGGGCCGCTTTCGCGTGTCGGTCGGCGGCGAGCCGGCGCGGGAGCCGGTGTCCTCGCGCGGGAGCGAGCTCCTCGCCTTGCTCGTGCTCGAGGACGGGCAGCGCGTCTCGCGGGAACTGATCGCGTCGCGCCTGTGGCCGGAATCGGGAGAGGCTCAGGCCCGCACCAACCTGCGCCGCGAGCTGCACCAGCTTCGCCGCGTGCTCCCGCAGAGCGAGAAGGGGATCGAGGCCCACGGGCAGTACCTCGCGCTCCGCATCGGCGAGGTCGGCTCGGATGTCCAGGATCTCCGGGGCGCGCTCGGGCGCGCGGAGACCGCGCGCAAGCAGGCGCGGAAACCCGACGAGATCGCGGCGCTGGCGGAGGCGGCGCGCATTTACGCCGGCGAGCTCTTCCCGGAATGCTTCACCGAGTGGCTAGGTGCCCCGCGGGAGCGATGGAAGGTAGAGGCCGCCGCTGCGCTCAGGCGCCTCATCGCGCTGCTCGAGGAGCGGCGCGATCTCCTCGAGGGAATCCGCTGGGCACGCCGCCTGACCGAGATCGATGCGCTCGACGAGGTCGCCTATCGCACGCTCATGCGGCTGCACGCGGCCGCCTCCGACCGGCCGGCGGCGCTCCACGTGTATCACCGCTGCGCTCACCTGCTCGAGCGCGAGCTGGGGGTGGAGCCGGCGCCCGAGACGCAGGAGCTGTACCGCAGTCTCATCGAAGGGGATGCCGCGCCATCCGCCGAAGTGCCTCCGGCCGGGCGCTCACCCTCTCCGGAAACGTGGGCCTTGGTCGGCCGCGCCGCCGAACGCGATCAATTGCTCGGCGCCTTTCGCTCCGCAACTCCGGCGGCGGCAAGAGTGGCCTGCATCCTGGGCGAGCCCGGGATCGGCAAGTCGCGCCTGGCCGACGAGGTGGCGCGACTTTCGGAGCACGAGGGGGCCCGCGTCGCGCGCGCCCGCGCGTACGCTGCGGAGGGACACCTGAGCTACGGCCCGGTGGTCGACTGGCTGCGAAGTCCGACCATCTCTCCGCAGCTGGGCGATCTCGATCCCGTCTGGCGCACCGAGATCGCCCGCCTTCTGCCCGAGATGCTTCCCTCGGGAGAGCCGGCGCGCGGCGCCGAGATGCAGCCGCCCGGCGGCGTCGATTCCTGGCTGCGGCGACGGCTGTTCGAGGCGGTCGCGCATGGCCTGCTCGGCGGCTCGCGTCCCATCGTGCTCGTGCTCGACGATCTGCAGTGGTGCGATCCCGAAACGGTGTCGCTGCTGCACTACGTTAGCCGCTACCAGACGGGCGCGCCGCTGTTCGTCATCGCCACCGCGCGGACCGGCGAGCTGGCCGACAACGAGGCCGCCCGCGGCCTTTTGCTCGCGCTCCGGCAGGAGGGCCGACTGGTAGAGACGGAGCTTGGGCCCCTCGGCGCGGCCGACATCGCTGCGCTGCTGCGCGCCGCGACGGGAGAGGGAAGCGAGGCGCTGACCGCGGAGGCTGCGCAACGGGTGTACCAGCTGAGCGAAGGGAACCCGCTGTTTGCGCTGGAAGCGTTGCGCGCGGATCTGCACGTCCGCGCCGCCGCTCCGGCATCGGAGGCGGCAGCGCAGGAAAATCCGTTGTCGCGCTCGCCGCGCGTGCGCGCCGTCCTCGCCGCCCGTCTCGCGCAGCTCGGTCCGCGTGCGCGCGACCTGATGCAGTGCGCGGCGACCATCGGGCGGGCTTTCAGCTTCGACGTCCTGCGCGAGGCGGCGGACCTCGAGGAGGACCAGCTGGTGCCCGCGCTCGACGAGCTGTGGCGGCACCGCATCGTCCGCGAGCACCCGACGCTCGGGTACGACTTCTCCCACGATGCGCTGCGGGAAGCCGCCACGCAGGGCTTGAGCCCGGCTCGCGCACGCCTGCTCCACCGCCGCGTCGCCCAGGCGTTCGAGCTGGTCCATGCAGCGAACCTGGACGAGTTCAGCGCTTCGCTCGCGGTTCACTGCGAGCTGGCGGGCCTTCTGGAGCGCGCGACCGGCTACTACCGTCGCGCGGCGCGAGTGGCCGCGGCGGTGTACGCGTACCCCCGTGCGGTGGCGCTCTTGCGGCGCGCTCTCGAGATCGTGATGCGGCGCGACGAGAGCCGCGACCGCGACCGTGACGAGCTGCCGCTGCTCCTCGAGCAGACGCCTTCGCTCCGCGCCCTCCACGGCTACACCGATCCGGGCCTGAAGGCCGTGCTCGAACGCGCGCGCGTCCTTGCCGAGCGCCTCGAGGACTCGGCCGCGCTCTTCCAGGTGCTGCGCAGCTTGTGGGGCCTCCGCTTCGTCTCCGGAGGACTCTCGGGCACGCTCGAGATCGTGGGGCAGATGCGCGATCTGGCCGCGCTGCTCGGGCGCTACGAGGCGGAGAGCCACCACGCGCTGGCGGGGGCGCTCGCGCACGCAGGCAAGCTGGAGGAGGCGATCCAGCACTTCGAACAGGCTCGCCGCCTGTACCATCCCGAGGATGCCCGCCAACAGCTGATCGTCTTCGGCTCGGACCTGGGCGTCTTCAACAGCGCCTGGGAGGCTCACGCGCTCTGGATGTCCGGACTGGAGGACCGCGCGGTGGCCCTGGCCGACGAAGCGGTGCGGACGGCGCAGGCGCTGGGTCACGCGTACAGCGAGGCGCTGGCGCAGGCGTACGCGGCGGTGCTGCACTACATGCGCGGCGACCGGCGCGCCTGTGCCCAGGCCGCCGACGGGGCCCGCGCCGTCTGCGACCGCCACGGATTCGCGTACTACCGCCACTGGGGCACGCTCCTCGGCGCGTGGGCGCGAGCAGACGGAGATCTGGCGGCGGCGGTGCGCACGATGCGTGGCGCGCTCGCCTCGCTCGACGAGGAGGGGGCCGCGGCGCGCCGGCCGATCTATCTCGCCGCGATGGCCGAGGTGCTCGCAGCTGCGGGGCGGAAAGAGGAAGCGCTCGCTGTGCTGGACGAGGCGGAGGACCGCGCGGCGACTTCGGGCGATGTTCTCTGGTCTCCCGAGCTGCAGCGCCTCCGTGCCCTGCTCCTGCCGGAGCGGGCCGTCGAGCATGCGCAGCTTGCGCTCCAAAGGGCGGAAGCGATGCGCGCGCGGCCACTGGTCGTCCGCAGCGCCGTCACTCTCGCCCTTGCGCTGAACCGGGACCGCGCTGGCAGCGCGCGCGCGGGCGAGGTGGTGCGCGAGGCGCTCACCGCGCTGCCGGACGGAGGAAGCTCGTCCGATCGCGACCGCGCGCTGCAGTTCCTGGCACGGCTTCCCTGAAGTTCGCGCGCCGCGAACGCTCCGCGAACGGGAAGGTATCGTGGACGCTCCGTACAACACGCCGAAACGGCCAAACCTGTATGCCGTTTTCGGGACTCACCCGGCCGACGCTGAGGTTCACCACGTCCCCGGCTTCGACCAGTTCGACCACTATCACGTGCTCGAGAATCCGCCGCACCAAGACAAGGTGAAGAACCGCAACTGGGACCTGCTCGTGCTCCAACCAGGCCCGAACTACGATCCTGCGACCTACGTCTCGGCCAAGTCGGCGGCAGAGGTCCTCGCGCAGTCGGCAGCGGGCGTGCTCGGGCCGGTTTCGACGCCCGCGGTCTTCGGCTTGCCCGGGCTGGTGCTTTACGCCCCCGTCATTTGCCCGGATGATGATGATCGGTCGCCCGGAGAAGAGGATTGACCGCGAACGAATCGCGAACGGCGGGCCCGTTAAGGTTCGCCGTTCGCGCAATCGAGCGCACAGAGAAGAGGAATCCCGTGGAAGAACAAGGAAAATTCGTGGCGACGTTGCGGACGGCACTCCGCGGTGAGGTCCTGGCCCCCGCCGACTCCGGGTACGAGAAGGCCCGCGCCCTCTACAACGGCATGATCCAGCGGCGGCCGGCGGCGATCGCGCTGGTCGCCGACGTGGCGGACGTCATCGCCTGCGTCAAGTTTGCCCGCAACTCGGGGATGACGCTGGCGGTCCGCGGTGGAGGCCACAACGCGGGTGGGCTCGGCTCCGTCGAAGGCGGCCTGGTGGTCGACCTGGGGCGGCTCCGCGGCATCCGCGTGGACGCGCAGGCCCGCACGGTCCGCGTCGAGGGAGGCGCGACCTGGGGCGACGTCGATCACGCCACCCACCCCTTCGGGCTCGCCGTGCCCTGCGGCTTCATCTCCACGACCGGCGTCGGCGGCCTCACGCTGGGCGGCGGCAGCGGGTACCTGACGCGGAGCGCCGGCCTGACCATCGACAACCTCCTCGCCGCCGACGTGGTGCTCGCCGACGGCCGCCTGGTCACCGCCAGCCGCGACGAGCATGCGGATCTGTTCTGGGCTCTGCGCGGCGGCGGCGGCAACTTCGGCATCGTCACCTCGTTCCTCTTCCGCGCCCATCCGGTCAGCAATGTCATCGGGGGGCCCACGTTCTGGGCGCTCGAGCAGGCCGAGGACGCGCTCCGTGGATTCCAGGACTTGATCCTGACCGCTCCGGAGGAATTGGGCGGCTTCTTCGCCTTCACGGTGGTGCCGCCGGTCCCACCGTTCCCGGAGGCGTTGCACGGCCGCAAGGTCAGCGCCGTGGTGTGGTGCTTCAACGGAAAACAGGAGACGTTCGATCGGATCGTGAAGCCCTTGATCTCCGCCGTCCCGCCGCTGCTCCATGCGCCGCACGAGCTGCCCTTCCCCGCCCTGCAGTCCTTCTTCGACCCGCTCTACCCGCCCGGTTTGCAGTGGTACTGGCGCGCCGATTTCATGGGCAAGCTGGGAAACGAGGCGATCCACGAGCACGCGCGCCGCGGTGCTACGCTTCCCACGCCGCAATCGACGATGCACCTCTATCCGCTCAACGGCGCGGCCGCGCGCGTTGCCGCAGGCGACACTGCCTACCGCCACCGCGAGGCCCTCTGGTCTCAGGTCATCGTCGGCGTGGACCCGAGCCCCGCGAAGGCGGACGAGCTGCGCAAGTGGGCGGTGGGCTACCACGAAGCGCTCCATCCGTACTCGACCGGCGCCGCCTACGTGAATTTCATGATGGACGAGGGCACCGATCGCATCCGCGCGACCTACGGCGCGAATTACGAGCGGCTGCAACTGGTCAAGCGCGCGTACGATCCGGACAACTTCTTCCGCGTGAACCAGAACATCCCGCCCGCCCGCTAGGCGCTGCCGCGCCGGAGGCGCGGCTTTGCGCCTTCGCTTTTCTGCCTCGACACCCCGCTGGCGCTCACGGCCGCGCTCCTTGCGGCGGCCGTGAGCGACTCGGCGATCTACGATTGCGGTTGTGGCATCTACACGCGCCGTCTGCCGCGGCCCCGCTTCCTCTTCAGCGGAAGCCAGCGGGGGACCGGGGCACTGATGACCAGGCTCTGGCCGCGCTCGAACTCGGCCACCTTCCGGAACGGATCGGCCAGGTTGCTGTTGTCGAACACCAGCACGTGCGGAAGCTTCGCAATCGCTCGCGCCAGATTCTCCATCGTGCGCGGGAAGCGGGCCGACAGCTTCTCGGCAGGCACGTCGTGCCCGCCCTGCAGAACTCGCATCGCGACACGCTGCTCCGAGATTCGGGCGTCGTCGACGCCGATGAACACGAGCACCACCGCATAGCCTTGGGCCGCCGCCTTGGCGAGAAAGTCGACCTTGTCCCCCACCGGATCGGACAGGACCGTCTCGAACACGAAGCTCTCCCGCTGTTCGACGAGCTCCATGCGAAGGCGGTTGGCAAGGTCCGCGGCCGTGACCGCATCGAGCCCGAGCTCCCGCGCGAGATCATCCGCGTTCAAGAAGCGCAATCCGGCGGAGGCGAGGTGCGCTTCGAAGAACGTCGACTTGCCCGCGCCGTTGGGTCCCGCGATCGCGACGATGATGGGCCGCGCGTCGAACGGCGACGTCACTTGCTCGGCCGGAACCGGCGATTGACGAAGCGCCCCACGGTACGGGTGCCATCCCGATCGATCTTCACCACGAGTCCGCGCCGCCCGGTGGCTGCCTCGAAGTGCGGATAGGGCCGCTTGTTGAGGTACGACGCAAGGCGTTTGCGGCCCGCCGCCGTGCCGACGGTCGCCAGCAACTCCGACAATGGACGGGCCTCGCCTTCGCGCTTCAACCGCAGCGCATCGGCGGCTCGCAGGTGCAGCTCCACAGCGCGGCCGAGCCGGGCCCAGTACTCGATCTGGCCGGCGATCGATCGTTCGGCCGCTTCGCCAGCCAACCGCGCATCGAGGAGAAGCTTGTCGGACACCTTCACGGGCTGACTCATGTGCGGATGGTAGCATTTTGCTACCGCATGAACAAGCCTAGGACCGACGCCGAGCTGTGCCGTCGGGACTTGACCTTCTCCAGCTCAGGGAGTCGAGGGGTCGAACACCACGTCCACCCAGTCGTTGTTGGCGTTGAAGGTCGACGTGGGGCGCAGTATATGCGCACGAGGGCTTCGTCATCCCGACCATCTTCCAGTGTTCGGCGTTATCCTGCAGGTCGAGGCGTTTCGGCAATGGAATCGAGTCCCGGCGCAAATCCGCGGAGCTGCAGGTGCGGCATGGGCACCCTGATCGCCCGGCTTCTCCGGCCGTACCGGGGCTGGCTGGCGATCATCCTCTTCGCCACCGCGCTCGAGACGGCGATGAGCCTCGCGGCCCCGTGGCCGCTCAAGATCGTCCTGGACAACGTGATCGAAGGCCAGCCGGAGCCCCTGTGGTTGACCCATCTCGCAAGCTGGCTGCCGGGCGACCATCTGATGCGGAGCGCAGCCTTCGCCGGCGTCGCCACGGTGCTCATCGCCGCCATCGGCGCGCTCGCCTCGTATCTGGACAACTACTACACGGAGAGCGTCGGGCAGTGGGTCGCGAACGATCTCCGCGTCGCCGTCTACGATCACCTCGAGCATCTGCCGCTCGCCTATTACGACAAGCACCAGACGGGGACCTTGCTCAGCACCATCACCGACGACATCGACACCATCCAGGATTTCGCGTCCTCCTCAACGCTCGGCATCGCCGTCGATCTCCTCACCATCGCCGGGATGGTGGGCCTCATGTTCTGGCTCAGCTGGGATTTCGCCCTCATCGCGGTGGGCGTGGCGCCCTTTCTTCTCCTGTTCGTCGTGCGCTTCCGGAAGGCCGTCAAGAAGGCGACGCGCGAGGTCCGGCGGCGGGAGAGCGACCTGGTGGGGGTCGTGCAGCAGGGACTCGAGTCCATCCGCGTCGTGAACGCATTCGGCCGCCAGGAGCTGGAGGAGGCACACTTGATGCAAGCGAGCCAGGCGACGGTCCAGGCGGCGCTGAACGCCCGGCGGGTGAAGTCGCTGCTCTCGCCAGTGGTCGCGGTGACCGTCTCCTTCTGCGCCGCCTTCGTCCTCTGGCGGGGGGCATCGCTGGTCCTCGCCTCCGCGATGACCGCCGGATCGCTGACGGTCTTCCTCGCCTACCTGAGCAAGTTCTTCAAGCCGGTGCAGGACCTGGCCAAGATGAGCGGTACGATCGCGCAAGCGGCCGTGGGCGTGGAGCGCGTCCGGGGCATCCTCGACATCGACATGAGCATCCCCGAGCGACCGGATGCGCGGGAGCCGGGAAAGCTCGAGGGAGCCATCGAGTTCGATCGCGTGGCCTTCGCCTACGACGACGGGCATCCGGTGTTGAAGGACCTGAGCTTCTCCATCGCCGCGGGCCAGTTCGTGGGCATCGTGGGCACCACCGGGTCCGGGAAATCGACGGTGGTGAGCCTCATCCCGCGGTTCTACGATCCGATCCGGGGGCGCATCCTGATCGACGGCGTAGACGTCCGCGATTACAAGCTGCAACCCATGCGCGACCAGATCGGCTTCGTGCTGCAGGACACGGTCCTCTTCCGGGGCACGGTGCGCTCGAACATCGCCTACGGACGGCCCGGCGCCTCCGAGCGGGAGATCGTCGAAGCGGCGAAGCTGGCCAACGCGCACGAATTCATCCTGCGGATGCCCCAAGGGTACGATACCCAGGTGGGCGAGCGAGGCCTGACGCTGTCGGGCGGCGAAAGACAGCGCATCGGAATCGCCCGGACCATCATTCGAGGCTCCCCCATCCTGATTCTCGACGAGCCGACCGCCTCGCTCGACTCGGAATCGGAAAGGATGGTCATCGAGGCGCTGGAGCGCATGATGAAGGGACGCACCGTGATCACCATCGCCCACCGCTTGAGCACCATCCGCGACGCCGACAAGATCCTGGTGCTCAAGGACGGGCTCGTCCACGAGGAAGGCTCACACGACCAGCTCGTCGCGCTTGGCGGAATGTACGCGGAGCTCTATCGTACCCAGATGGGCAGCGACGCCGAGCGCCCGCCGACCATCCGCAAGGCGGGAGGGTGAATGGCCTTCCGATCGCTGTTCGTCCTGCCCGACGATTCCGCGCGGCCCATTCTCGATGCGATCGGGGCCGCGTCCCGTTCGCTCCGGGTAAAGATGTTCGTGTTTTCCGATCCGGCGCTGACGCAGGCGGTGATCTCGGCGCGGCGACGTGGGATCAAGGTCCAGGTGATGCTGAACCCCGCGCGCCGCAGCGGCGAGGAGGAAAACGAGGAGACCCGCCTGGAACTGACCAAGGCCGGAATCGAGGTCATCGACAGCAGCCCCGATTTCCACCTCACCCATGAAAAGTCGATGGTCGTGGACGAGGAAACCGCCTTCGTCAAGTCGCTGAACTGGGCGACGAGGAACATGACCGGCACGCGGGACTACGCGGTGGTGACGACGCACAAACGGGAAGTCGGCGAGATCGTCGAGTGCTTCGAAGCCGACTGGCGGCGGCAGCGCTTCGAGCCCGGCAACCAGGACCACCTCATCTGGTGCCCAGGAGGGCGGAAGCGGATCACCGCCTTCATCGACTCGGCGAGGCACACGCTCTTCCTCCAGAACGAGCGCTACCAGGACACGATCGTGATCGAGCATCTGGTGCGCGCAAGCCGCCGCGGAGTGAAGGTCCACGTCATGACGCGGCCGCCGCACACGCTCAAGGAGGAAAAGCTGATCGAGGGCGTCGGCGGCCTGCGCATCCTCGACGACGTGGGGGTCAAGGTCCACAAGCTCAAGCACTTGCGGCTCCACGCGAAGATGTTCCTCGCCGACGGCGTGGCTGCCATCGTCGGGTCGATCAACCTGGCTCCAGGCAGCCTGGACGAGCGCCGTGAGCTGGCCATCGAGGTGCGGGACGCGGACGTGGTCGATCGTCTCTACAAGGTCGCCCAGCATGACTGGAGCCACTCGCACCCGCTCGATCTGTCTGACGAGGGACTGCTCGCCGACCTGGAGGAGCGCGCCGGGGAAGCGGAGAGGCTCGGCATCGTCGGCGAGAACGGGAAGCAGAAGCGCAGTTGACGAGAGGCGACGCGAATGGAGACGGACCGCGCCTTGACGCTCTCTTTCGCGGAGGTGGATCCAGACGATCTGTCGCGCGTCGGCGGAAAGGGCGCCAACCTCGGAGCGCTCACTCGCGCGGGCGTGTCCGTTCCCCCGGGGTTCTGCCTCACCACGCGTGCGTTCGACCGGTTCATCGCCGCGCTCCCAGACGCCGACGCCCGCTTCGCCGAGCTCGACGCGCTCGACGGCGCCTCCGTCGAGGCCGCGCGGGCGGCGGCCGAAGCGATGCGGTCGAGGCTGGACGCGCTGGTCATGCCGGAGGAAGTCGCCGAGAGGATCGCCGCGGCATGGCGCCTGCTCGGCCCGGAGCTCCCGCTGGCGGTCCGCTCGAGCGCGACCGCCGAGGATCTGCCCGGGGCGAGCTTCGCGGGCCAGCAGGACACCTACCTGAACATCCGGGGCGAGGCGGCGCTCCTGGACGCCGTGCGGCGCTGTTGGATCTCGCTCTTCACCGATCGGGCCGTCCTCTACCGCGCTCGCGGCCGGTTCGGTCATCGCGCCGTCAAGCTCGCCGTCGTCGTGCAACGGCTGATCGATCCGGACGTCTCCGGCATCCTGTTCACGGCCGACCCCCTCACCGGGCATCGCGGCATCGCGTCCATCGACGCCGGATTCGGCCTCGGGGAAGCCCTGGTGAGCGGGCTCGTCAATGCCGATCTCTACCGGGTGGACCGGCGGACGGGCGAGGTGCTGCTGGCGCGCGCCGGAGACAAGGCATTCGCAATTCGTCCCACGCCGGGCGGGGGCACGACGCGCGAGGCGCTTCCCCAGTTGAAGCGGCGCGCGCGCGCGCTGACCGACGAGCAGGTTCGGACGCTGGCCGGGATCGGCGCGCGCATCGAGTCCCACTTCGGCGGCGCACCGCAGGACATCGAATGGTGCATCGCGGGCGGCGCCATCTGGGTGGTGCAGGCCCGGCCGATCACGTCGCTGTTCCCGATCCCGGCGGTGCCGCGCGCAGACAGCGGCCTCCGTGTCTTCGTGAGCTTCGGTCATGTGCAGATGATGCTCGACGCCATACCCAAGTTGGCCCAGGAGGTCTGGCGCCTCTTCTTCCCAGCGGGAAAGGGAGGCGCGCCTGGCCTGCGGTCGCCGCCCGCGCTGAGCCCGGCCATGGCTCCAGCGGCAAGCAGGCTCTACATCGACGTGACCGAGCTCTTGCGCCTGCGGCGGCTCCGCCGCGCGCTCCTCGGGTTGATCTCGCGCGCCTACGAGGCGCTCGGCCAGAGTCTTGCGGTCCTGGTCAGCCGCCCCGGCTTCTCCGCCGGGCCCGCCGGGAGGGGCGCCGTGCTCCGGGCTGTCGTGAGTGTCCTCGGGCCGGTACTGGCTCGAGTGCCGGCTGCGCTCCTGTTCCGCGATCCCGCCGCGGGTGCGCGCGCGTTCGACCGCGCGCTCGAGGCGATCCCGCGCGAGTCGGAGGGGCGCGTTCGCGCGGCGCGCACCGCGTCGGAGCGGATCCGCCGGTGCGCGGTCGAGATGAACGCGCTCTTCAGGCGCATCCGCCCTCACCTCTCTCGGATGCTCGCGGGCTTCGTCGCGCTGGCCCTGCTACGGCGCGCGGCGCGCGGCCGATGGGCCGACCAGGTGCGCGGCGACGTGGACGTGATCATGCGTGGGCTCCCCGGGAACGTCACGACGCAGATGGACCTCGCCGCCGGCGACCTCGCCGACCTCCTCCGCCCGCACCCCGAGCTGGCCGCCTTGCTCGAGGCGCGCCCCTGGGCCGAGGCGCAGGCGTCGCTTCCACAAGTATCCGGGGGCGCCGAGCTCGCGAAAGCGCTGGACGCTTTCCTCTCGCGCTACGGCAACCGGGGGGCGAGCGAGATCGACATCTCGCGTCCGCGCTGGCGCGACGACCCCTCGCTCCTCGTTCGCGTGATGACCGGCGGCCGGTCGCGCGAGATGGCAGGCGCACACCGGCGGCAGCATGAGGCCCAGGTGCTGGCGGGCGAGGGCGCAGGGGAGCGGCTCGTCGCCGCGGCGGGCCGAGGGCCCCTGGGACCGCTGCGCCGCGCCTGGATGCGTCGCCTGGTGCGCGTGGCCCGTTTCGGAATGGGCCTGCGCGAGCACCCGAAGTTCATCCTGGTGCAGCTCCTCGGGATCGTCCGCACCGAGGCGCTTGCGGCCGGCGAGATCCTGGCCGGGCGCGGTCAGCTTTCCCAGGGAGGGGACGTCTGGCAGCTGGGCTTCGGCGAGCTCGCTGCGGCGCTGGACGATGCGAGCACGGATTTGCGCGCGCGCGTCGCCGATCGGGCGAGCGAGCTCCAGCGCGACCAGAACCGGCGACCTCCCATCGCCATGTCGAGCGACGGCGAGATCCCCGCGCCCGCCGAGCGCGCCGGGCTGCCTCCCGACGCCCTCCCGGGCACGGCTGTGTCCGCAGGAGTGGTCGAGGGCATCGCCCGCGTGGTCACGGATCCAGCGCGCGAAGTCCTCCACGCCGGGGAGATCCTGGTCGCGCCGTTCACGGATCCCGGCTGGACCCCGCTCTTCGTCCACGCGATCGCCCTCGTCACCGAGGTGGGCGGAATGATGACCCACGGTGCCGTGGTGGCGCGCGAGTACGGAATCCCGGCGGTGGTGAGCGTTGCCTCGGCTGTCGAGCGCATCAAGACGGGCCAGCGCATCCGCGTCGATGGAACGCGCGGATTCGTCCAGATTCTTCAAGAATCGTGACCAGAATTTGCGCCATGCACTATTTCATGAAGCCCCGCACGAGCTGCGCAATCTGATCGGCTGCGGTGTCGAGCGCGAAGTGGCCCGCATCCAGCACGTGGACCTCGGCCTTCGGCACGTCGCGGCGATAGGCTTCCGGTTCCGAAAGCTCGAAGGAGAGATCGTACTTGCCCCAGAGGACGAGAAGCCGGGGCTGCTTCTCGCGCATCCAGGCCTGCCACTTTGGATAGGAGTCGACGTTCGTGCGGTAGTCGTAGAACAGGTCGCTCTGGATGTCGGCCTGCCCGGGCTGGCTGAGAAAGGCAAATTCATCGGTCCAGAGATCCGGGTCATACCGCTCCACGTCAGGATCGTTCCCGACATGGCGTGTCCGCGTGGTCGGCAGCGAGAGGAGATTCTTGCGCAGCGCGCTTTCGTTGGCGGCGCGATCTGCCCAGAAAGCCCGCCGCGGCTTCCAATTCGCTCCCAGGCCCTCGTTGTGCGCTACCGCGTCCTGGACGATGAGCGCCTCGATGCGGTCCGGATGGGCCAAGGCCATCCGAAAGCCCACGGGACCGCCGTAATCCTGCATGTAGAGCGTGTAGCGCGTGAGCCCCTGCGCCTCGGTGAAGTGATTCATGATCTCGGCGTAGCGATCGAACGTGTACGCGAACTGCTTCGGGTCGGGCCAATCGCTGTGTCCGAAACCCGGGTAATCCGGCGCGACCAGGTGATAGCGATCGGAAAGCCTTGCGAAGAGGGGCTCGAACATCCCCGACGAAGAGGGAAGTCCGTGCAGCAGGAGAAGCGTCGGCGCGTCTTTGGGGCCGGCCTCCCGGTAGAAGATCGAAATCCCATCGATGCGTGTCGCGCGATAGTACGTTGGATGTTGCACCGGTTGCTCCTTTCCCTTGGCCTGGACCGGCACTTGAAGTAACGCGAGCATCGCGCAAGTCACCACTGCGTTCCGTCGGACGTCCGTCAGCACGTCGAGCATCCTCGCCTCCTGGCGAGCTCGTCTCCTGTTCAAGATCCATGCCCGTCTTCGGAGGAGCAGTGCTTCGGAGGCGCGCACAGGCCAGGCAGCCCAAATCGGATCTTGTAGACCTTGAATACAGGTGATCGAATCCGACCAGCGATGCCCGCAGATCGATCACGTTGAGATCCACTGTTCCTGATCTGGAAGAGTGTTTTGAGCTTGCTGGACGAACCGGCGCTCCGCAACCGCATCCCATCGGCACAAGGAGGAACACCCCATGCAACTCGCCGCACTGATGCTGATCGCCGCTTCGTACCTGGTCGACAATCCGCACACCACGGTTGGCTTTGCCGTGAAGCACATGATGGTTGCAACGGCTCGTGGCCAGTTCGATACGGTCGCCGGCAAGGTGGAGATCGACGATGCTGACCTCACCCGCTGCCGCATCGACGTCACCATCGAAGCGGCGTCGGTCGATACCCGCAACGCCAAGCGCGACGCACATCTGCGCGGCGCCGATTTCTTCGACGTGGCGAAGTATCCCCTCATCACCTTCAAATCGAGCCGCTTCGAGAAGGCCGCCGACGGCAGGCTCCTCGCGATCGGGAACCTCACCATACACGGGGTGACGAGACCGGTCACCCTGACCGTCGACTCGATCGCGCCGCCTTCCAAGGCGCTGTCGGGCAACACGGTCCGGGGCGCCACGGCGACCGGCAAGCTGTTCCGCAAGGACTTCGGCCTGGTCTGGAACAGGACGCTGGAAACTGGCGGTGTCGCCGTCGGCGACGAGGTGGAGCTGACCATCGACGCCGAGCTCGTGGAAGAAACGAAGGCCGCGGCAAACTAAAACCCGGCGCGCTCGCGAAGGTGGCGCGAGCGCGCTGGCTACGCCGAGACCCAGAACGGGCTTCGCCAGGCACGCAGCGCTTCCAGGAAGACTTGCATCTTCTCCGGCAGGAACCTGCGCGTGGGATACACGGCATGAACCGACACCGGTGGCGAGCTCCACTTCGGCAGGAGGCGCACCAACGTGCCCTTCTCAATCTGCGAGTCGCAGTAGGTCGACGGCATGAGACCGATTCCGTGTCCGCGATCGACGAAGAAGCTGACCGACTGAAAATCCCGGCTCGCGACGGCGCCCATGACACGGACACGCGCACGGCGTCGGTCATTCACCAGCTCCCACTCGGCCTCGTTGTTGAGGGCCTGCAACAGCACGCACGCGTGCTCGGCGAGCTCCGCCGGCTCGCGGGGCCGCGCGCGGCCGGCGAGATAGGCCGGCGCGGCGACGACGTACCGCACGGTGATGCCGAGCCGGCGTGCGACGATGCTCGAGCTCTTGAGCTCGCCGAATCGCAGCGCCACGTCGATGCTCTCCCCCACGAGGTCGAGCATCTGGTTGGTGATGAACAGGTCGAGGCGGATGCGCGGATAGTTGCGTAGGAAGTCCGAAAGAAAGCCAAGAAAAACTGGATCGCCGAGAATCACCGGCACGGAGATACGCAGATTGCCCTCGGGTTGGCGCTGGCTGCCGGTTAGCACGCATTCGGCGTCGTAAAGGTGCGCGAGCGGCTCGCTGCACTGATCGAAGTAGTCGCGTCCCTGCGTCGTCAATGTGAGCTTTCGCGTCGTCCGCTGGATCAGTGTCACGCCGAGCTGTCGTTCGAGATCGGCAATCCGCCGGCTGACCGTCGACACTGGCATCGCGAGCGCCCGTGCGGCCCTGGTGAAGCTGCCGAGCTGCGCGACAGAGACAAAGACAGCGATCTCGTTGAGGTCGATCACGCAGAGATTGTGCCACTGCTGCAAAATAGATTCCATCATTTTCCGTCTTATAGAAACCGCTGAAGGCGCTACACACTCCCCCGTGTCGCACGAGAGCGACAACGGAGGATGCAGATGGACACGAAGACGGCGATCGTGACGGGAGCCTCGAGTGGAATCGGTCTGGCGCTGACTCAGGCATTTCTCGACCGCGGTTATGCGGTCATTGGCAACGCACGCGCGCAATCGCGCCTGAAGAAGGCTCAAGGCGCCCTCGGCTCGTCCGAGCGCTTCGTCCCGGTCGAAGGGGACATCGGCCGACCCGAAGTCGGCAAGCGCTTGTTCGACGTAGCGCTCGAGCGGTTCGGGCACGTGGACGTGCTCGTCAACAATGCGGGCGTCTTCATCGCAAAGCCAACCGCCGACTACGCCGTCGATGACGTCGAGCAGATGATCAGCACGAACCTGAAGGGCTTCTTCTATCCGAGTCAGCAAGCCGCGCGACACATGGCCGAGCGCGGCTCCGGCTCGATCATCAACATCACCGCGAGTCTTGCGAGCCAGCCACAAGCCGACGCTCCTGCGCTCCTTGCCGTGCTCATCAAAGGCGGTATCGACCAGGCGACTCGCGCGCTTGCGCTCGAGTTGGCGCCGAAGGGCGTTCGGGTCAATGCGATCGCGCCTGGAGTCATAGACACGCCGATGCACAATCCGGCGACGCACGAGTTTCTGAAGACGCTGTCGCCGATGAAGCGGCTCGGCACCGTCGCCGAGATCGTCGACGCGGCGCTTTATCTCGTCGACGCCAAGTTCACAACGGGCGTAGTCCTGCCGGTCGATGGCGGGGCCACGGCGGGACGTTGGTGAGCGCCTTGTACTCGCGACCATTGATGACAGTGAGAATCGCCGCAGCTCCACCGCAACAGCTTGGTGCGGTCCCGCATGGCATTCGCAGCATCATTCCCGTGACGGGAGGTGATTTTGAAGGTCCGCGGCTTCGCGGCAGGGTCCTGCCCGGCGGCGGTGACTGGCTGCTGCTGCGCGACGACGGCATTCTGGAGCTCGACCTGCGCATCACGCTCGAGACCGACGACCATGCGCTGATCCACATGACGTTTCAAGGGCTGCGCCATGGCCCGCCTGACGTGATCGCCGCGCTCAGCCGTGGAGAAGTGGTCGATCCCGCGCGCTACTACTTTCGAACGCTCCCGAGATTCGAAACCTCGACGGACAGATACGCAGATCTGAATCGCATCATTGCCGTGGGTGTCGGTGAAGTCCGTAGCGACGGAGCGATACACAGGATCGATGAGATCCTGTGACGCTGCTCTCGGCAGCAGGTTGAGATCCACTCTTCCCGATCTGGAAAAGTGTTTTGAACTTGCTGGACGAACCGGCGCCTCGCAACCGCATCCGATACCACAAGGAGGACACACCGCATGATGGCCGGGGAGAAGACGGTGCTGAACTATCCTCCCGACGGCGGCTATGCGCCGGGTGACGCTTGGGCACTTTACATTGGCGACGACGGCCGGGTGCGGGAGCTCGAAATTCAGCGCGTAAACGCCCCGCCGAGCGTCTACCTGACGACCTTCGCCAACTACAAGAAGGCTGGACCGCTGCTCATTGCACTGGATCACCCCGGATCGGGCGACGGCAAGCCGCTGCGCATCCACTTCACGAACGTGGCGGTCAAA
>DASQAS010000103.1:0-1737 GCA_035635635.1 Myxococcales bacterium
TCCCGCGCCGATCCCGCCGCCTGCGCAGGCTGACAGCGGAACGCCGGCGAAGACCGGGCTCGCTGCTATCGGATATCCCGCTGGCTGCACGACCGGCGGCGCGCAGCTCGCGTGGCTTGCGCTGCCGCTGCTCGCGGGCGCACTGATCAGACAGAGACGTCCTATGTAGAGGCGGACGGATGGTGGCCCCATCCGCGTGCTCCGGGCTGTCTAGGAGTCCGCGAGACTCGCGGCGCGAGGCGCCGCAACGTTCGTGCGGCGGTCGCTCTCGCAGCGAGGCCCAGGGCGCGCCGGTAGAGCGCCTCGTGCGCGTCTGCCAGCGGCGGATGCCTCCGGAGCCGCTCGATCAGCTGCCGTTCGGTTCCTCCGAAGTTGAACCGGCTCAGGAGATGGAGGACCCGGATGGGCCTTATAAGCTACTTCACGGCCTCGATGGCGAGGTTCCAGCCGAGCAGGTCGGGCACGAACCGGCTCAGCGGGCCCAGCCACTTACGGTCATAGACGGTGGCGATCGGACGGACCGAGGTGACGCTGAACGCGCCGAACATCTTGCGCAGCTCGTCGGGCTGGTACGCCTTGGTCCCGGCGCTCTCCATGTGATGCCAGAGGACGTCCGCCAGCGAACGCGTGGGGCGGGCTTTGAGGAGCGCGTTGCGGACCCAGAGCTTGTAGGTGACCAGCGAGTGGCGCTGGTACATCATTCCGACGAACTTGCCGCCCGGCTTCAGCACCCGGTGGATCTCGTCGACGATCCGCTCTGGATGCTCGGAGTGGTGGATCACGCCCCAGGAATAGGCGATGTCGAACGAGGCGTCCGGAAACGGGAGCGACTCCGCGTCCGCGCGCTTCAGCTCCGAAGTCAGCCCGTGGACGGCCAGGTGCTTGCGGGTGGCCTCGATAGCCGCGTCCGTGAGGTCCACTCCGTGACAGATCGCGCCGGCCTTCGCCCACTGGACGTGGTCGACGCCGGCTCCGACGCCCACCTCGAGCAGCTTCTGCCCCTTGCTGCGCTCGAACCGGGCGACCTCCGGGATGTGCGGTTCCTGCGTGTAGCGGTGCTGCTCCACGGAATCGAACCACTCAGCGCTCTGGCGCTCCTTTTCCCCGACGATCCAGGGGCTCGTCCCGCACGGCTCCCGCTCCCAGTACTCCCGCACTGCCGCCTGCGTCATGGCTGTCCCTCCGCCGGGGGAAGCTGCGCACCAGCGCCCGGTGTCGCAACTGGGGCGGCCGGGCAAGCGGTGCTGCTGCGCGGCGGTCAGCGCCGCCTGCGGAACGCCAGCGCAAGAGCGCCGATCAGGACCAGCCGCTGACGATGTCGCGGGTTGTGAACGACCCGAAATATGTCCGGTTGGGCTGGTCGAATCAAGCTGGGCGCTGTCCCTGTGTCAGCGCCTTGCGGCGGCGGGCGTCTCGATCGTTGTGCGCCTTGGTTCGTGCTTTCTGCTCTGCCTCGAATCGCTCGAGGAACGAGGTCACCGAAAAGCGGGTGCTGGAGATGCGAGACCTGCAGGAGCTCGGCGAGGCCTGACGCACTCGCGGGACGACCGCGTTCGCAGCGAGGCGTCTGGAGGCGTGCGCCATGCCGCCTGCGCTGAACAGGAGTAGATTGCGCGCAACCCCTGGGGAGGATTCCGATGAAGACCCGCCTGTGGAACGGAGCACTCGCGGCCGCGCTCGTGTCGCTTGGCGCAAGGGCCGAGGTGGACAAGAAGACCGAGCGGACCTGGAAGGCCA
>DASQAS010000104.1:0-27518 GCA_035635635.1 Myxococcales bacterium
CGCGACATCGCCGACGCGATCTTCAAGGGCCTCGACGAGCGCGAGATCGCGGTGTTCTACGACAAGAACGAGCAGCACCGCATCCTTGCCGAGCACGTGGAGGAATACCTGCGCCCCATCTACCAGTCGGAGGCCAGCTTCGCTGACGCCGGACAGTGTTCAGCCGCGCAGCTTGTCGATTGGCGCCCGCATGCCCTAATCTGGCCTTCGTGATCCCAAGGCGAACATTGTCGCTGCTCGTCTTCCTTGGCTGTTCGGGCGGAAATATGGTGAGCGGAACGCCGGACGGCGGCGATAGCAGCTTTCCGACGGTGTGGGCGAAGAAGGCCGATCTCCCGCTCGCGCGGTGGGACCACGCGCTCGTCGCGTTGAACGGCGCGCTCTACGCCATCGGCGGGTATTCCGGATCCACGCTGTCCAGCGTCGCCCGCTACGATCCCGCGGGCGGATCGTGGTCGTCCGCGGCCAGCCTGCTCACAGCGCGCCGCGAATTCGCTGCGGGGGCAGTCGACGGCAAGATCTACGTCGCCTGCGGAATGGACTACACCGACCCGAATCACGTCAGCTATGTGAGCACGACGGAGCAGTACGATCCCGCTGCCAACCAATGGACCGCCGGGCGAGCGGCCTGCCCGGCGGGCGCGGCGTTCAACAACGTCTACGGCAACGTCCACATCGGCGGCGCGGCGGCCAATGGAAAGCTGTATCTCGCCGTGTTCAACACCAACTCCAGTCCGCCGACGCAGTTGTTCGAGTACGACCCGGCTGCGGACCGCTGGACCGCGAAGGCGGCCCCCCCGTTCAGCAACTCGATCTACGCGCTCACGGAATCGTCGGGAGCGCTCTATCTGCTCGCGACGACATTTGCCGGTTCGACGCCGGTTTCCGCTCTCGCGCGTTACGATGCGGCGTCGAACGCGTGGGTCATCCTGCCATCGCTGAGCAGGCGCTGGTGGTCGGCGCTCACATCCCTGAACGGGAAGTTGTATGCCATCGGGGGGGCCGATGTCGCCGGCACTTCCGGGAGTAGTCCGCCCGCCTCGACGCGCGTCGACTCCTACGATCCGCAGCTCGCCGCCTGGGCCGACGCGGGACGGCTGCAGGTCGCGCGGAACTTCGCCGCTCCGGCTACGCTCGGAACGCAGATGTACGTCGCGGGGGGAGCATCGTCGGGCACGTCAGACGTCGCAGTCCCGCTCTCATCGATGGAGAGCGGCCAGCTCGTTCAGTGACCTGCTTCACTGTTCTCCGCTGCGTTCCAGCGCGCGCTCGATCCGTCGATCCGGCACGAGCCAGATGAGCGCGACCAGGACGTAGAGGCCCTCCGAGAGCGCGGGATGCACGAACGCGAGCCCGACCCCGCTGATGTAGAACAGCGGCGAAATCTTCCCTTTCCAGTCGCCTCCCACCGCGATGGCGAGCCGCGACGGCGGCCCGTCGCGGAGCCCGGGCTCTCCAAGGAGGCGCCGGGATCGACACGAGCTTCGCGACGGTCGCGGGCTGCGGGGTCTGCCGGTGAAGGCCGCGCGGCCGGGTCGGAGAGCGTCTTCACCGCCCACCGCTCCACTCCGCAGCGGCGCCGACAGCGAGCAGTTCTGGTTCGTGACCGCCGTCTGGTTCTCGGACGGGCGCAGCCGGTTCGCGGCTGCCCAGGCCGACGCCCCCAAGCTGGGCGCAGCTAGAAGGCTGACATGGGCAGCCGCATCCAGTTGGTCGGTGGCAGTGGCAGTCGCCAGTCTGATGATCGAAGTGGCAGCCGCAGGCGTTGAGACCCCCGCCATGGGCGAGCGCCGGAGTCGTCAGCGCTACCGCCAGCACCAGCGTGAGCGTGGTGGCCCGGAGCATCAGGGGGACGGTAGCACGAGCGGCCCCAGGCGACTTGACCGCCAGACGAGATCTACCCACGATCCTACGCATGGCAGCGGTAGAAACGGTCGTGACCGGACGAGTTCGCGAGACAGGTTCAATCACCAGCAAGGAACTGGTCGAGAAGTCCATTCAGGCCGCGATTTCAGGAATTGAATTGTACAACAAGCCAGACTTCCGCTACCGCGAGGAGTCGTTCGCGATTCTCATGAGCAACACCTGGGAGCTTCTCCTGAAGGGCAAGGTCCTGAAGGACGGAGGCGAGGACCTCGACCGAATCACGGAATTCAGGAAATTGAAGAACCCGGAAACGGGAGTCACCGAAAAAGTCCCGAAGCTCAACAGGAGCGGGAATGGGCGGGCTTTTCGCCCATCCGGATCAAGGGTGTGACCTTTGGCGACGGCTCGACGGCGAAGCATTGGGCATCGGTGAGCGACTTGGGGGGAAAGGCGGAGGTGAACCACTACTGCGGGGCCGCCAATTACGGCGACCCGTTCTGCATCTACCCCTGGTACACGCTGGGCGCGAGCGGCTGGCATTACGGCGTCGACTACCCGGATACGCTGAAGGACTTCGGCCAGGCGGATCAGTTCCAGCAGACGCGCCAGTGCGGCGGCCCCTTCGGGCCCGACTCCACCTATTGCGCGACGCTGTTGAAATAGCGTTCGCGCCCACGGGCGGATGGCTACCTCGTCCGCTCGTCGACCGCCTTCAGCTGCGCCTTGGCCACTTCTGCGGTCAGCGGCAGGTACTTTCCGTCGCGCTGCACCTCCGCCTGTCCTTCCTGGCTGACGACGAAGCGCAGGAACTCGGCCACCCGCGGGTCCATCGGTTTCCCCGGGACGCGATCCGCGTAGGCATAGATGCGCGAGTAGAGCGGATACGACCGGTCTTGCAGCGTCTCCAGCGAGTAAGGGACGTACGGCCCGCCATCCTTCTCGGCCACCGCCAGCACCTTCAAGCCGCGCGCCGCTTCACCGCCCAGCTTCGCGGTGGGCGCCGCCACGTACGCGATGCCGTACCGATCGTTCGCCAGGTGATCGCCGAGGCTCCGCTCGAGCTTGCCGTCCGCAGAGACGTAGTTGGCGTAGATGCGCAGATGCTCGTTCCACTTGTCGCTGCCCTTGAGGATCATGTCGGAGATCTCGGTGGCCTGGTGGTAGCGCAGCGTCAGGCCGTAGACGTGGATGGGCTTGTCCTTCCACTCCCCGGTGAAGCCGAGCTGTCCCCAAGTGCGGATGTCCTCCTCCTCCCCGCGCGCAAACTGCGGCCGCCAGCTGGTGCCGTCCCACCCTCCCAGCCGCTCAGAGCCGAAGATGCCGTCGAGCTGCTTCATGGTGAGGTGGGCGAGCGGGTTGTCCTTGTGCACGACGATGCCGTAACCGGGTTGCCAGCCGGGCACGTCGTAAGAACCGGTCGCCAGCTCGATCTCGACGGGTGAGCGGTCCTTGTAGCGCTCGAACATCTCCTGCTCGGAGAAGGTGACCTTGCGGCCGATGCCGACGTCCCCGTCGCCGAAGGTGAGCGAAGGCACCGCCGCCAGCGTGGTCTTCATCTGGTAGTCGATGCGCGCGCCGGGCTGGTACTTGCGGAAGGCCGCTTCCCAATACGAGCCCAGAGGACCGTCGGTGATGTAGTTGCTGCCGCGGATGCGGAGGGTGCCGCTCACTTTCTGCTGCGGCTGGTAGTGCGGCAGCGTGCTGAGATCGAACTTGGTGGTGTAGGAGACCTTCTTGCCGCGCGCCGTCATCATCCTGGCCCGGGCTGCCTGCATGTCCAAGCCCTCGGTGGATTCTTTCGCGGCGAATGCCGCCGAGACGAGCAGGGCAGCGGCCAGCGCTGTCTTGATCATTGGTTCACTCCGGTGAATTGGTCGAGCTTCTTCAGTTCCTCGCGCGCCGCCGCTGCCGTGAGCGGCAGGTACTTGCCGTCGCGCTGCACGATCTCCTGTCCTTCCCTGCTGAGCACGAAGCGGATGAACTCGCGCGTCTTCGCGTCCATGCGCGTTCCGGGCTTGACGCTGACCCAGAGCGATTGGTCGCCCCAGAGCGGGTAGGAGCGATTCTGCACGGTGTCGAGGCCATATTCGACGTAGGGGCCCGCGCTGGTCCCGGCCACCGCCAGCACCTTGATCTCCTTGGGCAGGCCCTGATGGAAGCGCACGTAGCCGACGGCCGCCGGATCCTTGCGCACCTGGTCGACGATCTGGTCCGCCTCCAGATAGGTGGTGCCGTCCGGGCGGCGGTAGTTGCCATAGGCGTGCAGATCGCCGTTCCATTTGTCGCTCGCCTGCAGCACCTTGTTGGAGAACTCGATGGCGGTGGCGTACCGCAGGCTGTAGCCGTGGACGTCGATCCGCTTGTCGGCCCATTCGCCGGTCAGGCCCAGCTGGCCCCACTTGCGGATGTCCTGCTCCGGGCCGCGGCTGAGCTCCGGATGCCAGGTGCTTCCCACCCAGCCGCCATCGCGCGCCGAGCCGAAGATGCCGTCGAGCTGCTGCAGGGTGATCTTCGCCAGCGGGTTGTCCTTGTTGACGATGATCACGAAGTTGTTCTGCCAGCCCACGTAGTCGTACGAACCGGTAAAAGCGGAGAAGCCCACCGGCTCGTAGCCCTTCAGTCGGAGATGGCCGAGCGAATCGTAGAAGCTCGGCTCGTGGTTGATGGCGACGTCCGCCAGCCCGAAGTAGAGACCGGGAATGGCGATGGCCGCCGAGGGCAGGTAGTACTCCACCTGGACTGCAGGCTGGGTCTTCTCGAACGCCTCCTTCCACCAGCGCCCGAGCGGCGCGTCGCCGACGTAGTTGTTGCCGTAGACGCGCAGCTTTCCGGCCGCCTTTTCCTCCGGCAGGTAATGCGGCAGGCCGCTCAGGTCGAACTTCTTCGTGTAGGAAACCGCGTTGGCGCGCGCCGACATGCGCGCCTTGCGCTCCGCCGCGGACCCGGGCGGCAGCTTGCGCGACTCCTCGGTCGGCTGCGACTGGTACTGCGCCGATGCGCTCTCCGCAATGAGCAGGGCCGCGAACAGGAACGGGACCAGATGAAAGAATTTCATGCTCGCCTCAATCCAGCTTCTTAAGTTGCTCGCGGACATAGCTGGCGGGGATGGGGAAGTACGGGCCGTTGCGCGCGATGATCTCCTGCCCTTCGCGGCTGAGGATGAAGCGGAGGAACTCGCTTACTTTAGGGTCCAGCGGGCGGCCGGGGGGCTTGTTGACGTAGATGTACGCGTCGCGCGCCAGCGGGTAGCTGCGGTTGGCGACGTTGTCCGGCGTGAGCGGAACGGCGGGGCCGTCCGCCGTGCGCGAGACTGCGATGACCTTGAGGTTTGGATGGCCGGGGCATTTGGAGCCGTCGGGGTTCACGCAGGTGCCGTTGACGTGCATCATCGCGCCCCAGCCGATTCCGTATTTGTCCTTCTCCAACACCTCGTACATCCGCTGGCTCGCGACCGCCCGGCCGTCCGCGTCGCCGGTGGCTTCCTTCATCTCTACGTACTCGCGGAAATTGGGATTCCATTTGACCGACCAGTGCATCACCATCCGCTCGAAGCTGACGGCGAATCCCGGGGCCACGTAGCCGTAGGTCTGGATCTCCTTGTCGGCGTAGTCGCCCCCAAGGCCCAGCTGGCCCCAGGTGCGGATGTTGCTGTCGCGGCCGCGCGCATATTTCGCGGTGTAGAGCAGGTTGTTCGCGGCGTTGGCGCCGATCTCCCAGCCGCCGGTGCGCTCGGAGCCGAAGATCCGATCGAGCTGATCGATGGACAGCCGCGCCAGCGGGTTGGCCTTGTTGACGACGATCGCCCAGGCGAAGAGCGTACCGCGCTTGTCGTATCCGCCGGTGGCGATGGAGATCTCGGTCGGCACGTAGCCGAAGGCGTTGAAGAACGGCATCCGGTCGGTGATCTTGGCGTCGTCGCCCATCGGGGCCACGTCGGAGACGCCGGCGATCATCATCCCCAGCGCGCCCTCGCTGCTGGTCATGAAGTTGGTGGAGACCTTGGCTTCGGGCTGGAACTTCCGGAACCCCTCAGCCAACAGATCGACGGCGCCCTTCAATTCGCTGCCGGCGATGCGCAGTCCGCCCACGACGTTGAGCTCCTTCTTGTAGGGCGGAATGGCGCTCGGATCGGGCGCCTGGGCGAAGGCGGCCGAGGAGCAGAGCGCGGCAAGCAACGGGGCAATCTTCAGGCGAATGCGCATGGTGTCCTTTTCGATCAGTCGAGCCTCTTCAGTTGCTCGAGGACCATCGCCGCGGTCAGCGGCAAGTAGCCGCCGTCGCGCGCGACGATCTCCTGTCCTTCGCGACTGAGGATGAAGCGCAAGAACTCGCGCAGTTTCGGCTCGAGCGGCCGGCCGGGCGCGCGATTGAGGAAGATGTGGATGTTCCTCACCAACGGATACGTCCGGTCCTGGAACGTCTCGCGCGCAGGGAACACGTAGGGCCCGCCCTGGCGAGGCGCGAGTGCGATGGCCTTGATGCCGGCGACGCCCTTCGCCTGCGGCATCACCGTCCAGGCGATGCCGTAGCGGTCGTTGGCCAGCTCGTCGCGCAGCATGTGCAGGAGGCCCAGGCGCTGCGCCGCGCGGTCCTCGTCGGCGATCATCTTGCTGCCGGTCTCGACGAACTCGCGGAAGTTCGGATTCCACTTGTCGCCGTTGTTCAGCACCGCCGCCTGGAAGAAACGGGCGGTCCCGGACGGCGCGTGGCCGTAGGTCTGGATGGGCTTGTCGGCCCACCCGCCGGCGACGCCGAGCTGTCCCCAGGTGCGGATGTCGCGCTCCGCGCCGCGCGCGTCCGAGGGCGTCCACTTGAAGCCGCGCATTCCCGCGATGCGCTCGGCGCCGAAGATTCCGTCGAGCTGCGCGAGGGTGAGCTTTTCGACCGGATTGTCCTTGTGGACGAAGACCACCAGCCCGTTGGAATGGCCTTCGACGTCGAAGGAGCCGGTGGCGACGACCACGTCGGTCGGTGCGTACCCGTGCACCTCGTAGAACGAGAGGCTCTCGGTGAGGGTGGCCTCGCCGCCGTCGGGAGCCAGGTCGGCGACGCCGGTGACCAGCGCAGGGATGGCGGCGTCGCTCGTGGGCAGATGGTCGTCGAACCGGACGGCGGGCTGCACCTTGGCGAAACCCTGCTCCCAGAGCTCCACCAGGCCACCCAGGCCGGAGCCGAAATTACGGATCGTCCCGCTCACCGCCGCCTGCGGCTGGTAGGCCCGCAGCGGCGCAGCGACGAACAATCCGCAGATCATGGCGACGGCAGGCATGATTCCTCAGGCCGCGGCAGGGGCCCGGGCGGGAGCAGGTTCCACCGCGATGTTCCCCTCATGCGAAAGGCTCACCGTCACCAGGGTGGCGAGCAAGCCGCAGAGGGCCGCGAACGACAGCCACACGCCCGGGATCGCCTTGTTGCCGGTGACGTGGATGAGCCAGGTGGCAATCATCGGCGTGAATCCGCCGAAGATGGCGGTCGCGAGGCTATAGGCCAGCGAGAACCCGGAAGTGCGCACCCGGACCGGCATGATCTCGGTGAGAAAAGGGATCATCGCCCCGTTCCAGCAGCCGAAGAGGAAGGAGAGCCACAGCTCCACCGCCAGCAGCCGGCCGAAGGAAGGGGCTCCCACCAGCCACGACATCGCCGGGTAGGCGGTCACCAGCGCCAGCAGGGCGCAGACGATGAGGATGGGCCGGCGGCCGATCCGGTCCGAAAGCGCTCCGGAGATGGGCAGCCAGAGGAGATTGGTGAGTCCAACGAAGAGAGTGACGATGTAGCTGTCGTTCGGCGTCAGCTTCAAAACTTGTTGACCGAAGGTCGGGGTGTACGCCGTGATCGTGTAGAACGACACGGTCGTCATGGTCACGAGCATCACGCCCGTGAGCACGATGCGCCAATTGATCATCGTCGAGCGGAAGATTTCCATCGGGCTGGGGTGGTGCTTCTGCTGCTTGCGCTTGAGGAAGTCTTCGGTCTCGACCAGCGATCGCCGGATGAGGAAGACGAAGGGGATGATGGCGCAGCCGATCAGGAGCGGGATCCGCCAGCCCCAGGCGGTCATGTTCGCGCCGGAGATGTATTTGTGGAGCAGGGCGCCCAGGGTAGCGGCGAAGACCACCGCCACCTGCTGGCTGCCCGACTGCCACGAGGTGTAGAAGCCCTTGCGGCCTGGAGTGGCGATCTCGGACAGGTAAACGGAGACTCCGCCCAGCTCCACGCCGGCGGAAAAACCCTGCAGCAGGCGCCCGAGCAGGACCAGCAGCGGGGCCACGATTCCAAAGACGGCGTAGCCGGGGACCACGGCGATGGAGAGCGTGCCCACGGCCATCAGCGCGAGCGTGAGGATGAGCCCCTTGCGGCGCCCGTGATGGTCGATGTAGGCGCCGAGCACAATCGCGCCCAGCGGCCGCATCAGGAACCCGGCGCCGAAGGTGGCGAGCGCGGCCATCAGCGAGGCGAATTCGCTCTGGCTGGGGAAGAACTCCGCGGCGATGGCCTTGGCGTAGTAGCCGTAGACCATGAAGTCGTACATCTCCAGGAAGTTGCCGCTGGCGACGCGGACGACGGAGCGGATTTTGGCTCTGCGTTCTTTTGCGGTCAGCATGATTCCCCTTCAGTCATGGGTTTCGTCGTGGTGCCAGAGGGCAACGCCCCAGGTGAGGCCGAAGCGCAGCTCGACCGCGTTGTCGCCCGGCCGTGCCGCGTAGCGGACGGCGGCGTCGAGGGCGAGGCCGTCGCGCAACTGCCAGATCGCTCCGACCAGCGCGGAGTACGTGGTGTCGTTGCCGAACTCGTGATCGGCGTAGACCTCGCTCACCGGCCGGACGGGCCAGTGGTGCGGGCCTTCCAGGATGAGGCTGACGAATCCGTCCGCCTGGTGGTCGCGGGTCAGCGCCGCCGCGGTGTTGAGGTGGAGGCTGAGCGCGTCCCAACGGTAGGAGGTGATCAAGTTCGCCTCGAAACCGAAGCCGTTGCTGCCGCCGATCTCGGGCAGGAGCGGGCCGGCCTCGAGCGCGAGGCTCACGCCGGTCTCGCCCTGCAGCGTGCCGCGGCGGAGGATGCCCTTGAGGAAGACGTCGGTGTCGCCCAACCTCATCCTCTGCTCGCCCGGGACCGACTGCAGGGAGAGATAGTTCTTGAAGTCGACCACCAGCTCGAATCCCTTCGCGACGCCGAGGTTGAGCACGGTGGCCGGCGCCAGCAGGTAGTGGCCCTGGGAGCTGGAGAGGTACTGCGCCGGACCCATCTCCAACTCGAACTCGCCGACGTTCGCGACGTCGCCGTCGGTTCCGTCGAAGGGTCGGTAGGCGAACGCCGGAGACGCGAGCCCGATCCCCGCTGTCAACGTCAACAGAGTCAGTTCGTGTCTTCGCATGCGTCGCACGCTAGGGGCCAAGGCTGAACGCATGCTGACGCGATTCTGAAATCCCGTTCATCTTCAACGAGCCGCCCGCAGCGCCCGCCGCAGGAAGCTGCTGACGCCCGACCAGGCGAGGAACAACAGCGCCAGCGCGCCGGATATCAGGATGGACGGGCCGACGACTCCGCCGACCATCCCGGTATGCCAGGAGAGTGTCCAGAAGTACGCCCGATGTCCGAGGCTACTCTGCGCGTACGGAGTGAAGCGAAGCACGCGTCCGCTGTAGGCGTCGAGGAACAGCAGGGTGCGCGCGTTGGCGTGCGGGGCCCCGCGCTCGATGGCGAAGATCTCGACCGGATCGCTCGGCCTGGCCGGAAAGTGAATCAGCGCTTCCGCCGGGTCGGGCACGACCGACTGTAGTTTCCGCCAATATGTTTCCATGCCGAGAGGCGTGCTGCCGGGCAGGGGCGCGGATTGCGGCTTCGCGGGCTTCGGCGAGGCGGTCATCCAGTAGATGACGTTCTGGAACCAGTCGAACGCCTGCGGCAGGCCGGTGAGGGCGGTGGGGACGAGGATGAAGCTCGCGTAGACGCCCAGCACCTTGTGCAGGTTGATCGTGCGCTCGCGACCGCGCAGGTGCGGATTGGGCTTGAGCGCCGGCTTGAGGCACTTCAGGCGCCGCGGCCACCAGAGGTAGATGCCCGCCCCCGCGAGCATGAAGACGAGGAGCAGCGCAGCAGTGCCGCTGATGACGTATCCGTTCTTGACGAACTTGAACTTGTGCAAGGCCTCCGTGGCGCCGAAGAAGCCGCCGTAGCGGCCGCGCTGGCCCAGGACGGCGCCGGTGCAGGGATCGAAGAAGACGTCATCCTGGAACCCGGGGCCGCTCAGCCGCACTTGCGTGGCGGGGATGCGCGTCGATGGCGCGGAGGCCCCCTTGATGCGGATGTAGTCGAATTCGCCCTTGGGGTGCGCTGCCCGCGCGCTGCTGGCGAGCGCGTCGAGCGGCACGCGCGTCGCGCAGGCGGGCGCGGTGAGCAGATGGCGGTACACCGCCGGCTCCATCCGCGACCGGTAGGAGAGGAGGATTCCGGTCGCGGCCATGAAGACGAGCACCAGTCCGATGGTGAGGCCGGTCCATCGATGCCAAGAGAGCACCAGCCGGTGCATCACTGCGCGGATCGATTTCGCGGGCGCAGGCATGACGGTGGGCGAGATGACGAGGTCAGCGGGCATCGCCGCCCCGCAGCGCTGCGTCGACGAACGCGTTGGTGTAGGTCTCTTCGACCTTCACCTGTCTGTACTTGGGATTGAGCTCGGCGAGCACGCGTCGCTCGTGCTCCGCCGCGCCGGCCGGCATCCGGCCGTCGCCGGCGAACATCGGGATCTCCTCTCTCAGGGTGCTCAGGTACGTGACGCGATCCGGCCCGCTGATCTCGGGTGGAATCACGGCCAGGATCTCTTCCGGGCTGCGCGAGTGGATGAACCTCAGCGTCCGCACGAATCCATCCGCCAACCGCTGCGCGAACTCCGGATGGGCCTTCACCCGCTCGCTGGCCATGTAGATTGTCGAGGAGGGAAAGAGCGCTCCCAGGATCTTGCGCGTGCTCTCGACGGTGGTGAGGTCGGCGAAGACGGTGGCCACGCCTTGCGCTTCGTAGTACGCGCCGTCCGGCGTGGGAGCGACCACCAGATCCGCGGCGCCGCTCCGGAGCGTGGCCGCGATCTTGTCCTTGGTCTCGTTGGCGATGCGCGTATAGTCGGAGATGGAATGGCCGCCTGCTAGCAGCAGCGCGTTGGCGACCGTGGTCTTCGAGGAACCCGCGCCGCCGGCGATGATGCGGCTGCCTTGGAGGTCCTTGGGCGTCTTGAACTTGTCCCGCGCGTGGTTGGCGACCAGCACCTTGACGCCGGGCGTCACCCCGAGCGTGACCACGGCTTCGAAATCGCGGCCCGCGGACCGGGCAACGACGGTGTGATGGTAGTAGGCCATCACCGCGTCCACGCGGCCGTCCATCAGCATCTCGGCGGTGGGAGCGTCGTCGCGGATGTTCATCACCGTGACGCCGTCGAGGTATCCGAGCCGCTCCGCGAGCACCACGGGGAAGTTGCGGACGGCCTTGATCTCGTCGACCAGCAGCACGATCCGTTGCCGCGCCGGCGGCGTGGCGGGAGCGCTGGAGCAGAGCAGGGAGAGGAGCAGGGCGATCGGTTTCATTGGATTTGCCTCGCAGGCGCTGGATCGGCGAGCACCGGCGCTTTCTCGGCCCGCACGTTCTTCTTGTTCTCGCTCACGGCCTTCCACGTCGCGTTCGCCGCCAGGCGGGCGCGCACCTTGGCGACCCCTGCGTCGCGCGCGGCGAGTGCCCGATCGCTGCGGTACTCGAGCACCAGCAGCGACTGCCACGGCCGCCCCGCCGGGTAGCGCGCCAGGTAGACGGCGTGGCTGGCGAGAACACCTTCCTCGGCCCACCCGGAGACTTGCGGAAGGACGTAGTCGTCCAGATAAGCGACGTATTCCGCCGTCGTGGCCAGTACCTCGTAAGGGACGACGAGGAAGACCGGCTCGTCGGCCTTCGCGTGCACGCCGTGGCGCACGAGGGTCGCCGGCGCCGTCTCGATCGCCGTGGTCAGCGCCAGCACGTTTGCGGGAAGACCGGCGGGAAACTCGCGCTCGATCTTCTTCCAGCGCGCCGCGTCCTTGAGCGTGAGGATCGCCATCGCGTCCCAACCGAGCGAGTCGACGTGACGGGAGAAGAGCAGCTGGTACGCCTGCAGGACGCCCTCGTCCTTCCAGCGTTGCAGCTGCCGCGCGCCGGAGTCTTCCAACTCCCGTCGGAACGCGGCGCGATTCGCCGGAGCGGACTGATAGGAGATGATCAGCGAACCCGCGTCTTCAGCGGTAGAGGCCGGAGCAGCGAGCAGGGCGGCGAGGGCGAGCGCGATCGTCATCGGGCACAGCCTGCGCGCTCATGCTGAAGCCATCGTGAACGGTTCCTGAAATCGCTTTCAGCTTCGGTTCAGCGGCCGAAGGAGTATCCGACGATGGTCTTGAGGACCATGCGGTTGGAGGCGGCGGTGAGCCCCTCTCCGACGGCGACGTTGAGCTCGACTCCTCGCCAGGAGAGCACGTCGACCGCCTCGAAGAGGTAGTGTTCTTGTTGACCGACGGGCAGGAACGACCGCACCGGCCCCAGCGAGGCGAAGTACTCGACGCCCAGCGCGATCCCGGCCAGCTTGAGCTTCGCCATCAGGCCGGGCTCGAGCTCCGGTCCGTCGTGGGCGTTCGGGGCCGCAAGCGCCATTCCCAGATTGGGATTGAAGGCGAAGATGAAGCGGTCGTCTTCCCAGGCGATGATGGGTCGCACCTCCGTGCCCCAGCGCGAGCGATCGTACGACGCCGGCAGCAGCGACAGCTCGAGATTGATCCCGAGCCGCAGATGCTCGTGCCAGCCCGGCGGAGTGACGAACTTGGAGCGCAGCTTGGCGCCAGCGTAGTCGAAGGTGCCGTCCGGTCGCAGCGAGCCCTGCAGATATCCGCCCACCTCCCAGAACGACGTTACGCCGTACGACGGTTCCAGGGTCACGTGCGCCTGGTGGTCCGGCGGCAGCTCGGGACTGACCGAGGACGTAAGTCCCCGGGCCACGTAGTTCAAGTGCAGCTCGAATCCAGCCTCTCCGGCGGCGTTCGCGGTCCCGTCGTAGACCTGGATCTCGAAGGGGTCGAGCGCCGCGGCGGGCAGCGAGAGCAGCAACGCGACGATGAGCAGCCGGATCATCGCGGTCACTCGTGGGGAGCGAAGGTGAGGATCGTGAACGTGTCCGGGTAGTACCGGTTCGGATAGAAGGGCGCGACGGCCCTGTTGATCTTCTTCTCCGGATCGGCGGTGCCTTCGGCGGTCACCAGGTAGACTTTCTTCGTCTTGGAATCGAGCGCCATGGTGCGCGCGTAAGGCCGCGTGGTGGTGGCCTCGGACAGCCGGTAGGTGTCGGCGTCGAGCTGATCGTAGATGACCAGGTTCGCGTCGACGCCGTTGGAGGTGTAGACCCGTTGCGCCGAGGCGTCGTAGACGACGCCGTCATTGCCCCGCCCGATCTCATGCGTGGAGATCACTTTCCCCGACCGGCCGTCCATGACCGCCAGCACCGGCTTGGCGCCGCGGCAGCCGACGAAGATGCGCTGGTTGGCGCGGTCGTACGCCACGCCGGTGGGCTGCTGGCAGCCCTCCGTCTTCCACTGCGCGTCGAGCCGATGGGCGGCCATGTCGATCTTCGCCACCGCGTCGCGGTCGCGCAGCGCCATGAAGAGGTGGCCCTCGCCGTCGGGAGCTGCGCCGTCCAGCTTCTTGCTTTCCACCGGCAGCACCCCGAGCGGTTTGCCGGTCTTCGCCTCGAGGAACGCGATCTTCTGGCTGTCGCCCATGGTGAAGGCGATCTGCTTGGTCACCGGATCGTAGATGCCGGCATCGGCGTCCTCCCCCAGCTTGATCCGCTCGAGTGTCTCCAGCGTGGAGAGGCGGAAGGCGGTGGTCGAGCCGTCGCCGTTGGTGGTGTAGCCGCGGTCGAATTCCGGCACCAGAGTGACCGCATTGGCGTCCTCCGAATTGGCGATGGTGCGCACCACGCGCCTGGCCTTCACGTCATACACGGAGACGCCATCGGCGCGGCGGCCGATGAACAGGTACCCGCGGCCCTCGTCGAGCGTCAGGTAGTCCCACTCGGGCGAGGGGCTCTTGAGCACCGCCGCCGCTTCCAGCCGGTAGAACTGCTGTGCCGGCGCGACATCGAAACGCAAGATGGCTGCTCCGGTCCTGCCCTCGCCTGGCGAGACCGCGACGAAGAGCCTCTTCATCTCCGGCACCAGGATCCCCGTCTTCGCGCCCGGCGCGGTTCGAACCCGGGCCAGCTCCTGGTAGTGATCCGCGGCATCCTGCTGGAAGACGCCGATGTAGCCCTCGCCGCCGAGCGCATAGACGCGCCGGTTGCCGGCGTCCCAGATGACCTGGTCGCAGCGCTCCGGCGCCTTGAAGCTCGCCACCGTCGCGCCGCTGTCGGCGTCGAGGACGATCAGCTTGCCGGGCTTGCGGGTGATCACGAACAGGCGGCGGTGCTCCTCGTCGAGCGCGAGAGGCGCGTTCTGCTCGGCTTCCTTGATGGACCAGGTGGCGATCACCTTGAGGTCGCGCTTGTCCACCACCGCCAGCTCATTCTTGCCGGTGACGTTGACGTAGAGCCGGTTCCCCTTCTGCTCGACCGCCATCGCTTCGATCTTGTCGGTGTCGAACTCGAGGTCGCCCAGGCGCTTCAGCGTCACGGGATCGACAGCGGACAGATAGGTTCGCTGCAGCTTCGCGTCGCGGCCGCCATTGACGATGTAGAGGCGGCCGGCGGAGGGGTCGTACGCCATCGCGTCGGCGGCCGGCGCCGCCAGCTGGAGCGTTCGCCTCGTCGTCCCCTCGATGACCCGGGTGGCCATCGCGTCGCCGCCGCTGTCGGTGACGATCAGCCGCTTCTTCTGCGGCAAGTAGAAGACGCCGTGCGGCGTGTCCACCACGCCTCGGAAGCTCTTGCGGTGCGCGCCGGTCTTCAGGTCGAAGAGGTCGAGAGTGCCGTGGTCTTCGGCGGCGAGCCAGAGCCGGCGGCTGGGCAGATCGTATTCGAAATGGTCGAAGTCGCCGCTGTACCCGGGCATCTCGGTGCGGCCCGCGAGGCGCAGAGGTTCGGGGGCAGCCCGCGCGGGAATCACGGCGGAGCAGAGGGACGCGAACAGCACGGCAACGTTGACTCTCATCATCATGCCTTTCTTCAGGGATCCAACTCGACCAGCTTCTCCAGCGCGGGGATACGCTTCCGGAGCTCGTCGCGAATCTTTTCCGCCCGGCCAACGAAGGCCTTCTCGTCGTCACCCTTGCGCAGCGGCCAGCCGACCGTGAGCGCGCCCACGGCGTTCCCCTTGGCGTCGAGCAGCGGCAGCTCAACTTCGTACCGCTTGCCGTCCGACTGCGCGCCGGCGCGCGGCTGATCCGAGCTGGGCTCCTGGGCCTTCATCCCGATGCGGCCGAAGCTCGAGGCGATAATGGCGTAGTCGCGCCCCTTGGCCGGCCTGGCGCGCACCGCCAGCAGGTCGATTTCGGGATGCCGGGCCAGCGTCGCGTCCAAAAGCTTCTGCGCATGCGTGCGGGTGGTGGCGAGCGGCTCGAAGGGGTATGGCTCCACCAGCGAGCGCGCGTCGAGGATGCGTCGCGCGAGCCAGTCGCGGATGGACACGGCTTTCTTCTCCAGGGCGGCCTTGCTCGTCCCCGGTCGATACGGAAAGACGATCCCGAGCGCGCCGATGGTGTTGCCGGCGAGGTCGTACATCGGCATCTCCACTTCGAAGCGGGCGCCGCCGTGCGCGACTTCCAGATTGGTCTTGCCGGTGGTGATGACGCGCATGTCGTCCTCGTCAGCCACCTTGCCGATCCGGCCGATGTTGGAGGCGATGATCGGATACGTCGCCGTCCCGGGCGGCGAGATGTGCATGACCACGACGAGCAGGCCGCGCTCCTTCGCCATCACTTGATCGACCAGCTCCTGGCCGTATCCCTTGACGGGCAGCTGCTGGGCACGCAGCGGCAGGGCGACGGCGAGTGCGGCGAGGACGAGGAGCGCGGCCCGCATGGGTCAGTCCAGGTTGGCCCGCTCTTCGCGGACCATCTCCGGTGTGAGCGGGATGTAGACGCCTTCCCGCGCGACCACGTCCTGCCCCTCGCGGCTGAGGACGAGCTCCAGAAACTCCTTCACCTTCGGCTCGAGCGCCTTGCCAGGCGGGCGGTTGACGAAGATGTAGACGAAGCGGCTGAGGGGATACGCGTGGGAGTACACGTTCTCGATCGTGGGTGCGATGAACGGGGCGCCGTCCTTGTCCGCGATGGGCACCACCTTGACGTTGCTCGTGACGTTCGAGAGCAGCGCATAAGTGAGCCCGCCGGGCTTCTGCGCCATGTCCTCGGCGGCGACCGTGAAGGCGTGGGTGAAGCCCTTTCCCTTCACGAACTCGATGCCCTCCCGGTACTCGCCCCCGAGCAACACCCGCTGCTTGAGGAACTGCTCGATGCCGTTCACGGGCTTGAGCCCGTACAGGTGAATCGGGCGCGCCGCCCAATCGCCGTTCAGCCCCAGGTCGCCCCAGGTCCGGATCGCGGGATGGCCGCGCATCCGCGTCTTCGAGTAGATGGCGTCCAGCTGGGCCATCGTCAGCCCGGGCAAGGGATTGTCCTTGTCGACGAAGATGACGGAGGTGGCCGTCTTCCCCAGCGAACCGACGCTGCCGGTCGCCACCTTGATGGCGAGCGGCTTGTAGCCGAACCGGTCCACGAAGGCCTTCTCCTCCGCGGGCAAAAGCTCGCGACCGACCGGCGCCAGGTGTGCGCGACCTTCCGTCAGCGCCGGACCGCCCGTGCCGGAGGCGCGCGCCTCGATCGTGACGCTCAGGCGGGGGTATGCCTTCCGGAACTGCCGGACCCAGCCGAGCGTGATCTCGTCCATCACGTCGGCGCCGACGAGGTTGAGCTCTTCCTCGGGTGCGACGGTGATCTCGGACGGCTTCCAGGAAGGGATCGCCGGATCGACGGCCAGCTTGTGTTCTGCCGCCGCATACTTGAGCGCGAAAGCGGGCGCGGCGACGGCGGCGACGATTGCTGCGATGGCAAGGGGGCGCATGGTTACCTCTTGTCCGCGGTGACCTTCGCCGCGGGCTTGAAGAGATCGGCGTAGGAAGGGATCCGCTGCTTCAACTGGTCGCGCAGCGTCGTCGCGGCCACCAAGAACTCCGTCTCCGATTTCGCGACCGGGGAGGGGACCTTGTACGCGAGCACCAGCAGGCCGACGTTCTCTCCGGCGGCGTCGCGCAGGGGCATCATCATCACGAACTTCTTCACCGTGTCGTTCACCCGGTGCCAGCGCGGGTCGACGATGGTGATGCCCTTGGTGATGACGTCGACGTCATCCGGATCGTCGGGGTTGCCGATGCGGTCGGGGAAGGAGCCGGCGAACATCGTGTAGACCTTGTCGAGCCCCGGCGGGACGCCGTGGAACGTCACGCTGATCAACTCGGGGTGCGTGGACATGATCTCGTCGGCCAGCGCTTGCGCGCGGATCTTCTCCGCGGGCGAGGTCCAGTTCTTTTTCTTCGGCCCGTCCGCCCAAAGAGCCGAGGCGTAGGACAGGCAGAGTGCGGCGGCGAGCAGGGGACGGATGAGCCTCATCGGAACCTCCAGTTGGTCGCTCCAGCGACGCGTCCCAGATTGACGCGCCCGACTAAAGGCAACCTGACACGATTCTGAAATCCCTTTCAGGTCACGAACCGGCAGTGCGCGGCGTTCGTCCGCGTATCCATGTTCCTGCCGCGGTTGAGATGGTCGTCGATCTCCGCGGCGCTCCCGATCATGCGGGCGTGCAAGAACAGCGTGAACGCCGCCGTCTCCAGCGCCTGCCGTGAAGCGCTGCCCTCGCGGTAGGACTTCCAGAGGATCTTGAGCAGCAGCGCGGCGATGACCGCGTCGATGTTCACGCAGTAGACAGTGCGCGACACGCCGGCGTCGTAGAGCGCCTGGACCAGCGCGCGATAGAATTCGTGGAAGACGTTGTGCTCGCCGCGCGACTCGAGGAGCCGGCGGATGTGCTGCTCGCGCGGATCGACGTTGACCGGCTTGTCGCGGAAGACCGGATGGTGGACGCCGGGAATCTTCTTCAGGCCCGGGCCGCCTGCCTTCTTCGCGTCCGACTTGTACCGGACGTACTCCTCGGCGCAACGGCGGGCCATCGCCGCAAGGTCGGGCCCGTGGTTCCGATCGCCGGGGTCGGCCAGGTCCGCGCCGCCGAATTGCTCGAGCAGGAAGGTGATCCCCTCGTAGCCGTTGCCGCCATGAGCGTAGCCCGAATGAGTGAGGAACCCGACCATCGCCTTGTTCAGCTGCACGCGCTCGGGACTCTCCGGGCCGTCGGCCGAGACGGCGCCCTTCGCTCCCTGCAGCGTGATCGCTCCCGGGCCGTTTCCGGTGAGCAGGAGCCCGACCAGAGCCTGGAAGGTGAAGACTTCGCCGGCGTCGGCTTCGCGGCCGAGCAGCGCGCGGCAGGCCACTTCCGTCAGCGACCGCCGCCCGACGATCTCCTCCAGGGCAAGGCCGCAGAACCGATCCCGGCGATGCTGTTCCGCGTCCACCGAGGCGCCGATCGCCGCTCCCAGCAGGCGGATGAACCAGGGCAGGTTCACGGCGGTGAGCCGCGGGAGGCGCTTGCGCTGCAGCGGTCCCCAGGCGAGCGTGGCGCTGATCGCCGCAAGCACCGCATCCGCGTTCGGCCGCTCCGGCAAGCTCGAGAGCCAGCGGACGAACGCCGACTGCGCGCCGCGCGCCTTCAGCCCCGCCAGCATCAGCTCGGCCTGCGGGTCCGTTTCCCGAGCGGCGAAGAGCGCGCGTGCCTCCGGGCTCATCTCGATCGAAGTCGCGTCGAAGCCGCCGTCGACCGCGCTCGTCAGGCCCGCCCGCGAGAACGCGTCGATGAGCGCATCCACCGCCCGGCGGGCCCGCTCGGCGCGGCGGGGCCCGAGAATGCTCAGCGCGGCCGAGAGGACGGCGTTGGGCGCATTCCCCGCTTCGCGCGCTGCCTGCGCCGCCGCCAGCATCGGGTCGCCATGGAGATGGAGCGCCATGCCTGTCGCCACGTTGATCAGCGCCCGATCGTTTTCGCCACCTGGCTCGTGCACCAGGGCCAGGCAGAGGTTGGCCTCCAGCGAATTCCCGGCGGCCTCCAGCATCGACACGCCGTAGAGGCTGGCCACCTCGGTCACCTTGTCGAGCTGCGAGGCGCCGGAAGCGTCCTTCATCGGCTGCCGGGGGAAGACCGCGCCGATCTGCTTCTCCAAGAGGGCGATCTGTTCGCCGTACGGCGAGATCGCCTCGACCATCGGCAGATCCAGCTCGCGCGGCAACGCAAGTCCCCCGTTCGAGGCGAACCACGGTTTGAGCGCCAGGCTGCCCTCGGGAGCGAAATCGGGGCGTACGCCGTTCTCCCGCATGACGGCGCCCAGCGCCTGCGGAACGTGCGCGATGTTGGTGACCACAGCGCCGCGCGCCGAGAAGACGGGACGATCCGGCGTGAAGATGGCATCGACGCCGAGCCTGGACATGAACCATCGCTCCTTGGCTGCGGCATCGTCGTCTCCGCCAGCCAGCGCCCCCGCATGGCCGACGGCGCGCGTGAGCTTCGACTTCCACCGTCCCACCACGCATGCGATGACCGGCTTGGTGAACTCCGCGTCCAGCTCGTAGTGGCCGCCCGGCTCGCAGTAGAGGACCGCCGCCTTGCTGCGCGCGTCGTTGGCGAGCGCGAAGGCGAACTCGGGCGCCGCGTAATGGATGTAGACGTCCTTGCCGCTGGAGATCAGCGTGGTGGTGCCCCAGCCGGCGCTGCGCAAGTAGCCGGCGATGGTGGTGGTGAATCCGCCAGAGTTGGAGAAGATCGCGATCGATCCCTTGTGCAGGATCTCGCCGGGATCGTCGCCGCCTAGAGCTCCACCGATGCGCACCTTGTTCCAGGAGTCGGCCACGCCCAGGCTGTTGGCGCCGAAGATGTCGATCCCCCGCTGCTGCCCGAGCGCCCGGATCTCGCGCGAATCGTGGACCGACAGCTTCTCGGTGACGATGAAGATCTTCTGCAGATCGGGGTTGACGCGGATCAGTTCGGCCACGCCGTCGCGCGCGGCCGCCGGCGGCAGGTAGACGACGCCGCAGTTGAAGCGGTGCCCGGCCTCCAACCCTTCGCGGACGCTGTTGTAGACGGGGATGTTGCCCGCGGCCGTGGGCAGCGACTGGCCGCGCCGGCCGGGAGAAGTGCCGAAGACCACGTTGCCGCCGGACCAGGCATGGCCGACGGGCGTGACCTGGCTCGACTCGGCGCCGAGCAGGTTGAGCACGCAGACCCGATCGTCGCGGGTGGCCACCTGCGCGAGCGAGTGGATGCCGACGAAATACCGGAACTCGCCTGCTCCCTTTCTCATGCGTTCCCCATGCGGCCGGCGAGCTGCGCGCGACCCCCCGCCTTCATCCAGGCGTCGACCGCCCGGGCATAGCCGATGACCTCGCTCATGTCGGAGTCGAAGCCGAACATCCGGTAGGGCAGACGCAGCGCCGCGAGCGTGTCGCGCAATGCTCCCATGCCGGCGATCAGGTTCGGGCCCCCGCGGCCCACCACCACGAAGAGCGGCGTGGGGCCGCGCCGGCTGAAATGCGCGCGCAGCGCATCGGCGATGGCGCGAAAGGTCTCGTGGATGTCGGTGCTGTTCGACTTTCCGCCGATGATGAAGAGAACGTTGGCCTGTGCCACCCAGTGCTTGAAGCAGACGCTGGCGACCTCGCGCATCTTTTCATACGGAGGGTTGCCGCCGAAATCCGAGGAGATGATGGCGTCGTCGCCGAGCATCCCGGTCACCAGCGAGTTCGCGCCGCCGCCGAAGGTGGGGGCGAGTATGGTCCCGGCCGGGTTGATGACGTACACGTCGCTCTGGCCCTGGTGGGTGCGCAGCTGGTTGATCTCCTGCTCGAAGTCGGAGTGGTCGGCGGCGAAGGCGTGGCCGGGCAGGCCCAGGCGCTGCCAGCGGACGTCGTCGCGATCGAATCCGCACTTGAAGTCGCAGGCGACCGGGGTGAGGCGGCCGCGCGCCTCCGGCCGCATGCGGATGGGATTGAGCTCCAGCGTGGTCATGCCGAAGCCGTGGAACAGCTCCCAGAGTCTCGGTAGCTGCTGGACCAGCGGCGAGATGACGGTCCCCGGCGCGTCGAGATCGGAGAGCGCATTGGCGACCACGAAGGCCTTGAGCCCCGTGAACGGATCGAAGGGAATGCGCGCGATCCGCTTCGGGTCCAACTCTTCGATGTCCACGCCGCCGTGGCAGCTCAAGGTCATGGTCGGGGCCCGAAAGCGCGTGCTGTCGGCGATGGAGAAGTAGATCTCGCGCTCCGCCGGCACCGCGCCTTCGAAGGTGACGCCGTTGGCCTTGGCCAGGGCGTCGCCGACCCGGTGCTCCGCGAAGTAGAGCCGCTCCTTCTCCTTCAATGCCGTCCGCAGGTCGCAAGCGCGGCCGATCAGGCCGGCCTTGCCCTTCTTCCCGATGCCGCCCTTGAAGACCGGCTTGACGAAGATCGAACCCCACCTGCCGATCAGCGCCTTGATCTCGTCTTCGCTCGCGGCGGGACCCAGCACCTCGGCGGCGGGAAAACCGACGAACTGGAGCAACCTTGCGCCGTGCATCATGCCGGTGATCTGCATCCCGAGCAGCCTGCGCCCGCATGCTGAACCTTTCCTGACGTCTTTCTGAAAAGTCGTTCAGTCGCCTTCCGGGCCGGCGAACAGACGCCCGTCCGCGCACTTGGAATGCAACGGACGAAGGTCTAGGAATGCCCTCCTGTGGCGGCGCGGTATCATACAAAGATGTAGCCGCCAGAGGGCTCCCCGTCTGGGAGATGCACCGTGAAAGTATTGATCGTCGAAGATCAATTTCGTCTGGGCGAGTTTCTCCAAGCCGCGCTCAAGGAATGCCGCTACACGGCGCGCTGGGTCCGCAGCTGCAAGGAGGCCTCCGACGCGCTGGCCGATACACCCTTCGATCTGGTGGTCCTCGACCTCGGCCTACCCGACGGCGACGGCATCGAGCTCTTGAAGCAATGGCGCCAGAGCGGCTTCAACGAGCCGGTGTTGATTCTCAGCGCGCGGGATTCGGTCGAGGACCGGGTCAAGGGCCTGGACCACGGCGCCGACGACTACATGCCCAAGCCGTTCAGCCGCGAGGAGCTGCTGGCGCGCATCCGATCGCTGGTCCGGCGGCAGTCCACCGTCAAGCAGACCGTGCTCGAGCACGCCGGCATCCGCGTCGATCTGCTCGGACACACGGTGCAGGTCAACGGCCAGCCGGTCGATCTCACCAGCCGCGAATATGCGCTACTGGAGATCTTCATGCAGAACCACGGGCGCATCCTCCCCCGCACCCTGATCACCGACAAGATCTGGGCCTCGAGCTACGACGTCGACACCAACCTGCTCGACGTCTACATGAGCCGGCTGCGCGCGAAGCTGGAGACCACCTCGGGCAAACCCCTCTTCAAGACCGTGCGCGGGGTCGGATATCAGCTACTATGAAGTCGATCGGTACTCGGATCGCGGCCTGGTACGCGACCGCCGCTACCGCCACTCTCGCCTGCCTGTTCGTCGCCGGTTATCTGCTCCTGGAGAAGCAGCTGGTGCACGGCCTCGACTTGTTGATCGAGACGGAGTTCCGCGAGATCGAGACGCGGCTGGGGCCGGATTACCGCACCCTCAGCCCCCAGTCGATCGAGACGCGCATCCGCGACATCACCGATTACGCCTCCACCCTGTTCTACATCGACATGCACGTCCCCGGGAAAGGGGTGATCTTCCGCTCCACCAACCTGATCGGTCACGACATTCCCGACGTGCCGGGCGAGCGCAGCTACACCGTCGAGGTCGCCGACATCGGCGAGGTGCGCGCCGAGGAATTCCACAAGATGCCCTTCGAGGTGACCATCGCCACGCCGCTGCGTCCGGTGCGCGACGTAATGGACAGCTACATCAAGGTCTGCGTGCTCCTGCTCGCGGCGATGGTGATCGCCAGCCTGGTGATCGGCCTCGGGCTGGCCCGCTTCGTCCTCTGGCCGGTGCGGCTGATCCGCGATACCGCCAAGCGGATCGGCTCCGACAACCTGAGCGAGCGCATCCCGATCCCCGACGTGCACGACGAGATCGCCGACCTGGCGCGCCTGCTCAACGAGATGTTCGACCGCATCGAGGCCTCCTTCCACCAGGTGCGCCGCTTTACCTCCGACGCCTCGCACGAGCTGAAGATCCCCTTGTCCCTGATCAGCCTGCACGCGGAGAAGATGCTGGTGGACGGCAAGCTCCCGCCCGCGCAGCGCGAGGCGGTGCAGGTGCAGCTGGAGGAGATCGCGCGCCTCAACCAGATCATCGACGAGCTGCTCTTCCTCTCCCGCGCGGACGCGCGCGCGCTCAAGCTCGACCTCCGGCCGCAGAGTCCTTCGCCCCTGGTGCAGTCCTTCGCCCAGGACGCCTCGGTGCTCACCGAGCACCACGGCCGCCGCTTCAGCTTCGATCACCAGGGCGAAGGGAACGTGGCCCTCGATTCGAAATGGATGCGGCAGGTGCTGCTCAACTTGCTGACCAACGCCATCCACGTCTCACCCAACGACGGATTGATCTCGGTCCACTCGGAGCTGAGCGCGGAGCGCTGGCGCGTGAGCGTGGAGGACCAGGGGCCGGGCCTGACCGCTGAGCAGCGGGAACGGATGTTCGAGCGCTTCGTCCGCCTGAATGGGCCGGGCAAGGACTATCCCGGCAGCGGCCTGGGCCTGGCCATCTGCCGCAGCATCGTCAACCTGCACGGCGGGCGCATCTCGGCGGCGCCGGGCGAGGGAGGGCGCGGACTGCGCGTGACGACGGAGATTCCAGCTCCGCCGGCAGCGGCGTGACGCAATGTGTCCTGAAAGGGAATTCAGGGATGCGTCAGGATCGGTTCAGACTCGGGTCGCATTCTCCGGCCATACATTCGCCGGAGCGCTTCCCATGCTGCATGGCCCCTCGATGAGTACCGCGATCGCCGCCGCCGCACTTGTTGCCCTCTGCGCCACCCGGTCTGCAATCGCCCGCGAAGCGGAGAAGCAGCCCGCCGCGAGGAGCTATGGACAATACCTGGTCGAGCAGACCGTGACCTACCACCCGGAGGTGATCGGCCTCGACCTCCACGCGACGCCGCCGAACGCGCAGTACTGCGTGGTCATCGCCTCCACGAACCGCGATCGCGTGGGCCGCGAGAGCGACCTGCGTGCGCTGGAAGTGGTCAAGACCAGCAAGCCGGCGGTGACCGTCGACCCCCAGACGGGGCGGCGCATCGAAGTGGGCGTGCCTCTGCAGGACAAGTCGGGCAACACCATCGGCGCGATGCAGGCCGTCTATGCCTACGCGGAGGGAGAGGACGAGGCACGCTTCGTGAGCCAGGCGCAAGCGCTGAGCGGCGAGATGCAGCGGCAGATCACCACCGTGGCGAAGCTCGTCCAGCCGATGCGGCCGACCGGTGGCGTAGACATCGGCGGGACCCAGTCGCTCCCCACCACCAAGGAGATCGTCTCCGGACGGGCGCTGGCGGAGAACGAGCAGGAGGGCTACGCGGAGGCCGTCAAGCACGTGGCGGGCGTCGCGCCGGCCAACTCCAAGGGCAGCGCCAACGACTCGATCTACATCCGCGGCATCAAGCTCAACCTCTTCTCCAACTACCGCATCAACGGGGGCCTGCCGGTCGCCGGCGTGATCACCATGCCCAACGAGGACAAGGCCCGCCTCGAGACGCTGAAGGGCGCCAACGCGCTCCAGTTCGGCGTGGCCAGCCCGGCCGGCATCATCAACATGATCACCAAGCGCGCCGGGGAGAATGACGTAACCAGCGTGAGCGCGGCGGCCACCAGCTTCGGCCAGTACGGTGGCCTGTTCGACGTCGGGCACCGCTACGGCGACGAAGGGCAACTGGGCGTGCGCATCAACGGATCGGCCACGCAGCTCGACAACGGGGTTCACGGCCTCGGAGGCGACGGGGAGTTCATCAGCTCCGGCGTCGACTACCGCCTCGACAGGCTCACCTTGCAGGGCGATTTCGAGTACTACCGCAAGCACGTGCCCGAGCAGGCCGGCATCAGCCTGCTCGACCCGGTCAACGGCGTGGTCCCCATCACGCCTGTGCCGGATCCACGCAACCTCCTTTCCGGGACCTGGGCCATCTACACGCCCCAGACCACCAACGCCCAGGTGCGCGCCGACTACCTCCTCGCCGACAACCTCAAGGTAGTGGGGGACGTCGGCCGGTCGTGGTCGGATCGCTCGCGCTTCACCACCCGCATCGGTGCCTACGACATCAACACCGGCGGGGGGGGCGTGGTTCGCGTCTCGACGGTCTCGCAGAACTATCGCAACACCTTCGGCATGCTCGAGCTGCAGTCCGCCTTCCCCACCTGGATGCTCGCGCACGAGCTGACCTTCGGCGGATCGGTGACCGATCGGCGCGCGGAGACGCCCCAGAACCGCAAGGAGTTCATCCTCCCGCAGCAGCAAAACATCTACGATCCAATCGTCCTCGACCCGCCCGTCTTCAAGGGCTCGCCCGCGGCGCTGCCGCTGCAGATCAGCCGGGACGGCGGCGTCTACGTCTACGACACCATCTCCGTCCACCCCCGCGCTCCCAGGTTGCTGCTCGGCTTGCGCTACACCGAGGACTACGAGAACAACGGCAAGGCCTACGATCCGGTGACTTGTATCAAGTGCGGGCCCAACACGAGCTGGATCGCGCTGCCCTCCTTCGGCGCGCTGTGGGACGTGATCCCCGGCCTCACGATCTTCGGCAGCTACATGGAAGGACTGGAGGCGGGCGGTACCGCGCCGGCCAACGCTTACAACGCCAACGAGATCCTGCCGGCGCAAGTGTCGAAGCAGAAGGAGGTGGGAGTTCGCACATCGTACTTCACGGGCATCAACGCCAGCATCTCGCTGTTCGAAATCGACAAGGCCAACGCGGTGACAGACCCCAATCCCAATCCGTACTGCGGCGGCAACCCGGCGTGCTTCGTCAACAGCGGCCAGATCAACTACAAGGGCCTGGAAGCGACCGTGAATGCCCAGCTGACGCGCCTCTTCACCCTCGACGCCGGCTGGCAGTGGCTGCGCGCGGTCCAGAACAGCCCCGATCCGAAGTTCAACGGCCTCGCGCCCGAGAATACGCCCAGGGCCATCGGGAACGTCCGCCTCGGATTCCGGGTGCCCTGGATCTCGGGCCTGATGTTGAACGCAGGAGCCTCGGGCGTGACCAGACGCTTCGTCAACTTCCAGCAGCAGGGCTCCATCCCCGGGTACGTGCTCTACTCGGCCGGAGCGAGCTGGGTTGCCACGGGGGGTGTGCTCAGCGTGCGCCGCATCACCTTTCTGCTCAACGTCGATAACCTGGCCAACCTGCGCTACTGGAACTCGGTGCAGACGGGGACCTACGGCATCGGAATGGATCGCAGCATCAGGATGACCATGAAGGTGGATATCTGATCGGTGGTCCCCGTGCTCGCCATCATCGGCGCGCTCGTCTCCGCGTCGCCCGCGGCCCAGGGGCAGGCCGCGGACCGGCCGGCGGTGGAATGGGTGGTCCCGGCCCTGTCGACCAACCGGCCGCAGACGCCCGAGGAAGCGGAGGAGGGACGCAAGTCTGGGCGGAAGCTACCGCCGCCCGAGGTGCTGCAGCCCACGCTCGATCCGGCGCTCCCGTCCTACATTCCGCGCCGGCAGAAACTGACGGGCACGTTCAAGGGAGCTGCGTCCGACGTGCTGACCGTGTTGGTGCAAAAGTGGTTCGAGAAGTTCCGCACGTACCATCCCGAGGTCAACCTCTCCGTCTCGCCGCCGTACGCGGGCAGCCTGGGAGCGACCGAGCTGGTCAACGAGCGCCTCGACTTCGTCTTCGTTTCCCGCGAGCTCAGGCCCGACGACGTTCGAGATTTCAAGGTGAAGTTCGGATACGAGCCGCTGAGCGTGCCGGTCTGCGGCGGCTCGTATCGCCATTTCGGCGCGCTGGATGCGGTGGCGTTCTTCGTCAACAAAGACAATCCCATCGAGAAGCTCACCTTCGAGCAGATCGACGCCATCTATTCGACGACGCGTCACCGCGGGGCGAAGCCGATTCGCAGCTGGGGCGATCTGGGACTTGGCGGCGAGTGGGCGAACAGGCCGATCCATGCCTACGGGATCAAGCCGTGGAACGGTTTCGAGGAGTTCGTCCGCCAGCGCGTCTTGAGCAACGAGGGAAGGCGGGGCGAATGGCGCGAGGACATCGTCCTCGAGAAACTGGTCTTCCCCATGGCGAAGCGCGTGGCCGACGACAGATACGGCATCGCCTATTCCGGCATCGCCTACCTCGACCAGGGCGTGCGGGTCCTGCCGCTTGTCGCCAATCCCGGAGACGTCCCACAGGCTCCGACGTACGAGAGCGTCGCGCTCGCCACGTATCCGCTCAGCCGGTTGATCTACTTCAACGTCAACAAGGCGCCGGGCAAGCCGCTCCCGCTCGCGCTCGACGAGTTCCTCCGTTTCATTCTCGGCCGCGAGGGACAGCAGGTGGTGCTCGACCACGCCAGCTATCTTCCGCTTCGCGCAATGCAGGTGCAGTCCAGCCGGGCGCGCTTCTAGGGTTTGGTATCGAGCA
>DASQAS010000105.1:0-39262 GCA_035635635.1 Myxococcales bacterium
TCGACGTTCCGAATCCTGCGGATGAGATCACCACGCGGCTCACGTGCATCTGGCCGGCCGGCACGGCGATGCCCCCGCCGGTCTGCAGGGCGTTCGCCGGGGCGCTCCACGGCTCGACGCAGATGAACGGCCGTCCCGGCAGCGTCCAGACGACGAGGACGCGGTGATCCGCGCTCCAGTCGAGGACGACGTCGCGCGCACCCGGGCGGGAGAGCCGGGTGCCCGCGGGCCGGTGATCGAGAAGGTGGAGGTCGACCTCGCCGGAGCCGAAGTCGACGCCGGAAAACGCCTCGCGCGCGCCGGCGACGTTGTTCCACGCGGTCGTGGCGTCGGTGGCCACCCGCGCCACCGCCTTGTCTGGGACCGCGAAGTAGGGGTGGATCCCCCACTGGATTGGCATCGGCGTGGTTCCTCGGTTTTCGAAGCACTGCTCGATCGCGAGCGTGGCGTCGCCGAGCGTGTAAGTGAATCGGAGAGCGAAGTCGTGGGGGTACGCCGCCCGGGTGGCGGCGTCGGCTTCGAGCGCGAGGACGGCGCGGTCCGGCTCTTCCGCCACCACGTGCCAGGGGCGGTTGCGGGCGAAGCCGTGCTGGGGGAGCGGCGCCGTCGCGCCGGGGAGCGTGTCGGGGGCAAGCTTGCCGGCGATGGGGAAGAGGATGGGGATCCCGCCGCGCACGTTCTTGGACGGATCGGCGAGGGTGGCCTCGTCGAGGTAAAGCACGTCCTCGCCGGCGACGGAGAAGCGCGTCACCATGCCGCCCCGCGCGGGCGCGAGCCAGGCGTCGCTGTCGCCGTGGCCGAGCCGGATGGTTTCTACGGGCACCATGACGGTAGGATGCCACGCTCGCTCCAGCATTCCCAGGCGCTGATCGGGCCGCGGTAGGTCAAGAAGAGATTGCCGCTGCGTTTCGCGGGTCCTGGCGCTGTTCGTACCAGCGGAGCACGCGCAGGGCGCGGAGAGTGTTCCACCGGCTCGGCCGGCCTTCGCCCTCGTCCGTCTCGACCAGCATCCGGCCGGGGTGCCGGGTCTCGAGCGGCCACCGGCCGTCGCGGTCGCGCTTCGACGCGACCAGCTCGATCGCCTCGGTCACTCGATCGTCGGGCGCGACGCCGGCGCGGCGCAGGTACTCCAGCCCCCGCAGCACGTCGTAGTGCCACCACGTCGGGAAGGCGAAGCGCGTCCACGCAGCGCCGCCTTTGCGATCTCGCTCGATCACCTCGCCGGTCGACCGCCGGCGAAAGAGGCGGCGATCGAGGAGGAACTCCTGCCCGCGGAGCCGCGCTTCGGTCACCTCCGGACTGCTCCCAAAGGTCCGCTCGTGCTCGAGCAGGGCCTCGAGCGCGCAGATCGTGGTGTTGAACGACGACCGCGTCGAGCGGTTGGGGGCCTCGCAGTTCCACCCGCCGTCGGACAACTGCTCGCCCAGGAGCCGGTCGACGATGCCCCGGACGTCCTCGCCGAACCAAGCGGCGCTCGCCGCCACCTGGCCGTTGATGCACGGCTCGATCTCTCCCGTGAAATAGGGGTTGCTGTCGCATTCCTGCGGGCCGCATCCCTTCCAGGTCACCCGCTCGCGGACGAGGCCCATCGCGCGCCGCGCCTCGGCGCTCGCGGGATCGAGACCCATTTCCCGCAGCAGCGTCAGCACGTGCATCGTGGAGTCCCACCCGCGGTTCCAGGCTGCGCCGCCCCACCGGCCGTCGGTCGCCTGGAGGGCGAGCAGCCGCGCTCCAGCACCCTCGGTGGCGACCCGCGCACGTTCGGCCGCGACCTCCTGCGCGGGCGCATCGGTCAAGTCGCGCATGACTTGCCAGCGGACCGAGGGGTCGGAGTCGAGCAGCCAGTCGATGACGGTCATCGTTGGCTCACCCCGGCAGCGACAGGGTGCCCTTCGGGCCGGTGACCTTCGCGCGCAACGCTGGCTGCGGTGCATTCTCGATCTCGACCTCGAGGTTCAGCTTTGCCGTTCGGGCCCGCAGCTCATCCGGATTCGGCGTCGCGAGCGAGAAGCGATCGATCCGGGACCCCTTGGGAGAATCCGTGGCGGGGTGCACGGCGTCCTTGCTCCATTCGATGAAGAACGGCAGAAGCCCGCCGGCGTTGTCTTTCAGCGCCAGCGCCTTCCACCGCAACGTCTGGCCGTTCGGACGTTCCCGCGCGCCGGACCGCACGGGCTCGAACGCGATGCCGGCGGCGGTGAGGCGCTGGACGACCGCCTCGATGTCGTCGACGTGGGCCGCCCACTCGATCAGGCGGGGAGAGTCGATCTTGTAGAGCTGTCGCACGTCCGCGGAACGCGGTTGCTGCGGGTCGGGTGCGATGATCTCCAGGTAGCGTCGCTCTCCCAGCGAGAGCAGCGCGTTGCGCGATCCACGGCCGGGGTGGACGCCGCCGAGGGCGGCGCGGACGCCGAGGTGGCGCTCGACGAATTCGATGCCCTTGTCCAGATCGCCGCAGCCGAGCAGCATGTGATCGAAGGGCTCGGGAACGGCAGGCGCGCCGGCGCCGCGAGCGCGAAAGGCGAGCGCACCGGCGAGCGCGAGGATGGAGCGGCGAGAGATCCTCGGCATGGGTCCTCCTCCGCGGTGCAGTCTATAAGAGGGCTGAGCTACTTGCTCAGGAGCGCCTCCACTTCCGCGGCGGAGCCGAGCTCCAGCGCGGCAGTCGCGAGCTTCCGCGCATCCTCGAGCCGGGTCCGCCGGATGGCGTTCTTCACCTCGAGCATCTGCCCCGGCGCCACGCTCAGCTCGCGCAATCCGAGCCCGAGCAGGAGCGCGGTGTTCAGGGGATCGCCCGCCATCTCCCCGCAGATGCTGAGATCCCGGCCGCAGCTGTTCGCTTCTTCGACCACCGACTGGATCAGGCGGAGAACCGCCGGGTGCAGGGGCTGGTAGTTCGGCGTTGTGCTCTCGTCCTCGCGATCGGCGGCGAGGACGTACTGGACGAGGTCGTTCGTTCCCAGGCTGAAGAAGTCGACCTCCTTCGAAAGGTTGCGGATCATCAGCGCGGCGGACGGTACCTCGATCATCGCGCCGAGCGGGACGGCCGGATTGAAGCGCTTCCCTTCGGCAGTAAGCTCCGACTGCACTTGCCCCAGCACCTCGCGCACCTGCCGCACGTCCTCGACCCCGACCACCACGGGCAGCAGGATGGAGATTGGATACCGGGCGCTCACGCGCAAGAACGCGCGCAGCTGCGCCTTCAGCACGTCGAGGTACCGGAGCAGCAGCCGGATGCCGCGCTCGGACAGGGAGGGATTCCGCGAGGGAGGAAGTGGGAAGTAGGGAAGGATCTTGTCCCCGCCCAGGTCCAGGAGCCTGAAGACCAGCTTTCGCGGATGCATCCGCTCCGCCGCGCGCTCGAGGAACTCGAACTGCTCGTCCTCGGTCGGGAAGGTGCTCCGGATGGAGAAGGCGAACTCCGTCCGGTAGAGGCCGACTCCCTCCGCCTTGTAGAGCAGCGCCGCCTCGGTGTCGGAGAACTTGTTGACGTTCGCCAAAAGCGGGAGCGGGGTGCCGTCGAGCGTCGTGGAAGGCAGGTCGATGAGCTGCCGCAGCTTCTCCTTCGACGACTTCAGATCGGCGGCCAGGCGCTCGTATTCGCGCTCGATCGAGCTCTCCGGGTTGACGAACACGACGCCGGCCACCCCGTCGACGATCACCCGATCGCCGGTCTTGATCTGCGCCAGTGCGGACGGCACGGCGGCCACGGCCGGCGTCCCGAGCGACCGGGCGAGGATCGAGCTGTGCGAAAACCTGTTCCCTCGCACCGTCACGAACGCGCCCACGTGCTCGAGCTGCAGGCGCGCGGTCAAGGACGGCAGGAGCTCGTCGGCGACCACGATGGCCCCGCTCGGGATCTCGGGGCGGGCGCCGCCCGGCCCCTCCGCCAGGGCGGAAAGCAGCCGCCTGCGCACGTCGTGGACGTCCGCCGCTCTCCCCTGCACGACTCCATCCTTCGCGACTTCGAGGCTCCGGGCGGAATCCTCCAGGACCTCGGAGACCGCCGCCTCCACGTTGACGCGCTTCTGCTCCACGGTTCGGAGCAGGCGATCGCGCAAGGAGGCGTCGGCCAGGATCAGCCTCTGCACGCTGAAGATTTCCGCCTGGAGGGGGCCGATCCTCTCCCGCACGTCCTCCTGCAACGCGGCCAGCTCGGCCTCGGCCTTGGCGACGGCTGCCTCCAGGCGACCGCGCTCGCCATCCACTTCGGACGCCCGGATGCTTCGCTGGGGAACGGCGGAGCGGTAGCCGCAACTCAGGACGTACGCGGTGCCTTGTGCCACTCCGGCAGAGACCCCTGTTCCCTTCAGCAGCATCTTTTGAGCCCTTGGTCCGCTGGCGCGTCGCGGCTTGACTTGGCGCGCAGTCACTCTTTACGCAGCGCTGTCCGCTGCGATTTTGTCGTGCAGCTTCGGCGCTCCAGGCTCTCGACGCAAGGAGTTCCCGTTCGGCGGAATGTCGCGTGCGCCCGGTCGGCCTTCAAGGAGGAACCATGATGTCCCGTGCATCCATCGTCCTGCTCTTCTGCGCGGCGTCTCTTGCCGCGCCGCCGTCGTTCGCTGCCCGGCCGTGCGGAAGCCTCACTAGCGTCGTCTTGCCGAACACGACGATCACGCTGGCGGCGCCCGTGCCCGCTGGCCAGTTCACACCGCCCGACGGCGCGGCCACGACGGTGATCGCGTTCTGTCGCGTCTCCGGCGTCTCGCGCCCGACGTCCGACTCGGAGATCAAGTTCGAGGTCTGGATGCCCGACGCCTGGAATGGAAGATTCGACCAGGGCGGCAACGGCGGGTACGGCCGCGGCTTCAACGTGCCCGGCGGGTTCATGATCGGCGCGCTCAACCGCGGCTACGCGGTGGCCGGCACCGACATGGGCCACGCACGCACCGTCGGCTACGACGTCAGCTGGGCCATCGGGCATCCGGAGAAGCTGAAGGACTGGGCGTTCCGCGCAAACCACGTCACCGCCCAGAACGCGAAGGCGATCATCCGCGCGTATTACGGCGAAGCCCTGGCTTCTCGTACTTCACCGGGTGCTCCGACGGCGGGCACGAAGCGCTGATGGAGGCGCAGCGGTTCCCGGACGACTTCGACGGCATCATCGGCGGCGCCCTCGCCAACAACTGGACCCGCCAGTCCGCCGGACATGTGTGGCAGGCGAACGCGCTGCTCTCGTCCGGGATGACCGCCGCGAAGCTGGCGCTGGTCGCCAAGGCGTCCGTGGCGGCGTGCGACGGCGTCGACGGGCTGGTGGATGGCCTGATCGAGGACCCGCGCCAGTGCAGCTTCGATCCCGGTGTCCTGCAATGCGCGGGCGCCGACGCGGCGGATTGCCTGACTGCCGCCCAGGTGGATGCCGTGCGGAAGAACTACGCTGGCCCGCGAAACCCGCGGACGGGCGCGCTGGTCTATCCGGGCGTGGAGCGCGGGGGCGAGGCGCTGTGGACGTTCGTGCTGCCTCCCACGCCCGGAGGCATCGGGCTGCCGTTCTACCGGGACCTCGTCTTCGAGAATCCCGCCTGGGACATGAAGACGCTGGACTACGACCGCGACGTCGCCTTCGGCGACGCGAAGATGGGCCCCACCATCAACTCGACGGATCCGGACCTGAGCGACTTCAGGGACCTGGGCGGAAAGTTCATCATGTACCACGGGTGGTCCGACCAGGCGATCAACCCGCGCAACAGCGTCGATTACCTGAACAGCGTGATCGACTTCCTCGGCCGCCACGACGGGCACGGCAAGGCGAAGGGCCAGGCGAAGAAGGCCGCGAAGGAAGCGGCGAAGTTCATCCGCCTCTTCATGCTCCCGAGCATGCCGCACTGCCTGGGCGGACCCGGCGTGAACACCTTCGATGCCCTCACCGCGCTGGAGCGCTGGGTGGAGCAGGGCATCGCTCCCGACTCCATTCGCGCTTCGAATGCCGGGCTGGGCCTGGGTCCGAACGTGATGAGCTCCGCGCCCGGGACCCTGACCCGGCCGCTCTGCGCGTACCCGAACGTGGCGCGCTACGTCGGCAGGGGCAGCACCAATGACGCAGCGAGCTTCCGCTGCGTGAACCCGGACAGCGGCGATCGGGACGACGACGACTAGTCACTACCGCCCGACGTGGTGATGCGGCCGGGCGTGCGCTCGGAAGGCGCATGCCGGCCATAGCCGTTCGCTATGGCCGGCATGAGCGGTAGATTGCCAGCTCTCAACCCGCCTTGGGCGCGGGCCGCTGGTCGCTGGCGGTTCGTCCCTGCTTCTTCAAGAGCTGCGACCGCAGCGTCAGGAAGAACCCGTCCTGCGATCGCTGCTGGGCCAGCAAGGTGGTCCGTGTCGCCTCGGCGCCTGCCCGGTCGCCGGCCTTCTCCTGCGCGATGGCCAGATGGTAGTGGCAGAGATCGAAGGTCGGCACGCACTTCTTCATCCCTTCCGCGGCTGACTTCGCGTCGCCCTTGGCGAGCTCGAAGATTCCGCGGCCCCACCACGCCGACGACTGGGCGTTGAGATCGTTGGGCGATTCCGCGGCATCCGCTTCCAGAATCGCCAGCGTCTTCTCCGCGCCCGCCAGATTGTTCCCGAACGCCTGCGCCCACATGGCCGCCACGTAGGCGCCGCGCTGCAGGCCCTTGCGCCCGGCATCCGAGAGCGGCTCTTTCCCGATGCGCGCCAGGGCCTCGGCCGCGTGCTTCTGCGCGTCGCCATGCTTGCCGAGCAGGTTGGCCGCAAAGGAGCGGTTCGTCGCCGCGGCCACGTAGAAATTGGGGTTCTTCTTGGCGCGCGCTTCCTTCTCCAGGGCGCTCGCGGCCTGCATCGCGCCCTGGTACTTCCCCTCCGCCGCATGGCTGAGCATCTCGAAGCTCATCAGGCCCATCCGCTCGTTGTCGTCCTTGGAGAGTGAGCGCGCCTTGGCCAGATCCTGGTAACCGCGGGCGTACTGCGAGCGGTAGAACTCCACGTTCGCCAACGCCGCCAGCGGCTTGGCGCCCGGGTTGGGCAGCGCCGCGGCCTTGCGCGCGACCTGTTCGGCCTCGTCGAGATGACCCGCGGTGATCAGCGCATAGGCATAGTCAGCCTGCGCGGCGGGATCGTCGGGGCGCATCTCGGCCACCTTCTTCCGCGCATCGGCCGCGCCGGCCTTGTCGCCCTGCTCGATGGCGATGGCGGCCAGCGTGGCCCAGACCGAGGCGGCCTTGGGATTGAGCTCCGCGGCCTCGCGCATGTGCGCCTTGGCCTCGTCGGCCTTGTGCCCGACGAAGAACGCGGTGGTGCCGACGAAGACGTGAGCGCGCCAGTCGCGCGGCGCCATCTCCAGCAGCTTGAGCTCCAGGCCGCGGGCCTTCTCGGAGTCGGCGTGCTTGTTCGCGGCCCAGACGGCCAGCTCGGTCCGCTCCGCCTCCGGCAGCGATGCGCCGGCCGCAAGGGCCGCGTCCACCTTCTTCATCGACTCCGTGCCCGGAGTGATCGCCTGGACCAGCGCCTGGGCGAGGAGCAGGTTGGGATCGAGCGAGAGCGCCTTGTTCGCCGCGGCCCGTGCGAGGTCGGCATGTCCGGCGAAGAGCTGATCGAAGGCCTCGACGTAACTTGCCGCGGCCTCGGGAGAGGTGGTGGTGATGGGGATGGTGCCGCCTTCCGGTGCAGCGGCAAGCAGCGCGACGGCGAAGAGAGAAGCGAACGATGTCATGGAAGCCCCCTTTCGGGCGATGAACATCGCTACGATCGGGACGCCCCGGGATTTCAGACTTTCTTCGCGCCGGCCCTGACGCAAAGGGTCATGCCTGATCGCGGGGGTGGACGCGGCAGCAGGCTTATGCCATCTGCAGCGTCGCGGTGGATCTCAAGATCAGCCAGCTGGTCGACGTCCCCAACATGCTCGTGTCCGCATTCCTGCCCGAAGACGTCTTCACCGGCCAGGCTTCGAGCCCCCAAGGAGGGCACCCATGACGAAAGCGAGTCGCGTTCCCCTGACGATCGGTGTTCTGGTGCTGGGAGCGCTTTGCCCCGCAGCACGGGTGTCCGCGCAGCAGCGGCCGCCGATCGCCGACCAGCTCGCCAAGACCTACGGCTTGGACTCGTTTGGTCAGGTCGAGGCGATCCGCTACACCTTCAACATCGATCTGCCCGCGCTGAAGCTGAAGCTGGCCCGCTCGTGGGTCTGGGAGCCGAAGACGGACACGGTCACGTACGAGGGGAAGGACAAGGCCGGCAACCCCGTCAAGGTCACGTACTCGCGCTCCCAGCTGGCAAGCCAGAGCGCGCAGGTGAAGAACGAGGTCGATCCCGGTTTCATCAACGACCAGTATTGGCTCCTGTTCCCGTTCCACCTCGTCTGGGACGCCGGGGCTACGATCACGGATGAGGGCATGCAGAAGCTGCCGCTGGGGAAGGGCACCGCCCACAAGGTCGTGGCGAAGTATGCGGGCGGAGGCTACACGCCGGGCGACACCTGGATGCTCTTCGTCGGCAAGGACAACCGCATCCAGCAACTCGAGTTCCACCACGGGGGAGACGCGAAGCCGAGCCTCGTCATCACGACCTGGGCTGAATACAAGAAAGCTGGACCGCTGCTCTTCTCACTGGATCACCGCGGACCCGCGGACGGCAAGCCGTTCCGCCTGTTCTTCTCGAAGGTGGCCGTGAAGCTTTCGGGCTCGAACGAATGGGTGGAAGCGAAGTAAGCTGCCACCTGGAATGCGTTTCGCGCTCGGCATCGGTCTGACGAACGAGTGCAATCTCTCGTGCTCGTTCTGCTATCGCGATCCTTCGCGCGTCGATCGGCTCGACCTCGAGCAGGTCCGGGCGGTGCTCGACCGGCTGCCGGTCCAGTCGGTGAATCTCGGCACGGGCGAGAACGGCATGCACCCGCAGTTCTGCGAGATGCTCGCGCTCTTGCGCAGCCGGGACGTCAAGCTGACGATGACGTCGAACGGCTTGAGCGTCGCGATGCTGGGCGACGACGAGGTTCGGGCGTTCCACGATCTGGAGTTCTCGCTCGACTACCCGAGCCGGGAGGAGCAGGACGCCCAGCGCGGCGCGGGCAACTGGGACCTGGTGCACGCGCAAGCGGAGCGCTGCAGGCGGCTCGGCGTGCCGGTCACGATCATCGCGGTGATGATGCGGGGGAATTTCCGCCGGCTGGCGGAGATCGCGAACATCGCCGGGCGGTACGGCGCGCCGCTGCGCGTCAACGTCTGCCAGTCGGTGCGCACGCAGGCCTTCGCGCTCACGTACGAGCAATACTGGGAGGCGTTCGAGCTGCTCTTCTCCGAGACGGACGTCCTCGCCGTGGGCGAGCCGCTCGTGCGGGCCATGCTCGGGCTGCCGCGCGGAGAAGGCGGATGCGGCGCAGGCACGGTGCGGGTCACGCCGCGCGGGACGGTGCAGCCGTGCGTGTACTGGCCGGGGCCCGGCGCGCCTCTGTCCATGCTCCTCGACGTGGGTGCGGACGTGGTCAACACGCCGGCATTTCGCGACGCTCGCTCCCTGCCTCGCGCCTGCGAGCCCTGCGAGCTGCGCGAGGCATGCGGCGGCGGATGTGCCGGCCGCCGTCAGCTCGACGGGGCGCTCGACCGGCCCGATCGGTATTGCCCCGTGGTGCGCGGCGAACGGCGACGGCTGCCGATGCGGCTGGCGCCGGGCCGCGACCTGCCCAAGGCCGGCAGCGCTTGCACCACGATCGTCATGGCGCGCCCGCCGAGGGCGGAGCGGACGACGAGCTGAGCTCGGTGCCCAGACGCGGGCGGTTTCTTCGCCACAGCCACGCGGCAGCGCAGACCAGGGCTCCGTACTCGACGAGAAGCGCCCAGGCGGGCACCACCCAGCCCACGCCCTTGAGCTGCCAGGCGACGTACGTGCTCAGGATGGAGACCGTCCAGATCGCCAGCGGCATCGTCTCCCGGGTGACGAGGAAGGGCGCGAGCCAAACCAGGTACCAGGGATAGATCATCGGCGCGCAGAGGAGCGCTGCCGCCATGGGCCACGCCCACGCCTGAGGCGACGCGAGCGGCAGCCGGCGGCGGGCCCACGCCGCGACCGCGAGACCGACGGCGATCGCGAACGCCGTCGCCGCCGCTGGACCTGCCAGCGGCGCGAGCGCCTGGAAGATGGGTCCGTTGAAGCGGAAGCTCTCGACCACGTCCGGCAAGGATCCGAGCGGCAGGCGGTGAGGATCCCGGAACGGCAGATACAGCGCGAGCAGCACCGCGAGTCCTGCGACGAGGTGCCGGCGCGAGACCCGGCGCCACAAGAGCGGCAACAGGACGATCGGCAGGGGTTTCACCGCCACCGAGATCGCAAACGCGATGCTGCCGGACAGCGCCCGGCCGCGGACGAGCGCGAACGCAGCCAAGGCCAGGCAGAGCGCGCCTGCCACGTCGACGTGTCCGTGGCGGGCGACCTCCAGCGAGACGAGCGGGCTCCACAGGTACGCAAGGACCCAGCCCGGATTCGCGCCCCCGGCGAGCAGCGAACGCCAGACGACGAACGCCAGGAGCGCGTCGCAGACCAGGGCGGCCACCTTGATGGCTCGCGCCGATTCGCTCAGCGCCGTCGCGGCGAGGAAGAAGAGTTGCGCGCCCGGAGGGTAGGGGCTCGATACTTGTGGATTGTTCAGCGGCCAGCTCTCGCTGGTCCGCAGATGCGCGAACGCGGGATCGGCCGGCACCACCGTATAGGGGCTCAGGCCCGCGCGGACGAGGCGTGCGTCCCAGACGTAGCGGCGCACGTCCGCGGCTGGTTCTGGAGGCGCCAGCAGCATGGGGATCCGCCAGGCCAGGGCCAGCGCGGCGCAGGCGATCAAGGCGCGCCTGGAAGGGCGCAGCCCCTTCGCGACCTGGTGGAGCGTCGCGAAGTACCCGGCGGCCGCGAGCGCGAGCAGGACGAAGAAAGGGACCGTTCCGTCGTCGGGTCTGATCAGACCGAACGCGAAGAGCGAAAGCCCGAGGACGGCGCCGCCGACCCACGATTTTGGACCGATCATCTCCACGACGCGAGCAGCGCGGCCGTGCGGGGCGCTCGCGCCGGTTCGATGCGCAGCTCGGCGGCGAGCCGGCGCAGGTCTGCAGGGAGGTCGACGTCGTACCAGGGCGCGGTGAAAACGACCGACAATCCGAGCGCGCGCGCGTTTCCCAGCAGCGCATCGCGGGCGTTTTGTGTGCCAAGCGGCGCGGCGTCGAAAAGGCGCGGGCGCGTCGCCGAGGCGCCGACCAGATAGTAGCCGCCGTCCTCGGTCGGTCCCACCACCACGTCGCGAGTCTCGAGATGCTCGAATGCGGACTCGAGGATCGCCAGCGGCAGATGGGGACTGTCGCTGTCGATCGCGACGACGCGGCGGAAGTCCGGGACGAACCGTTCGAAGACTGAAACGAGGGCAGCGGCGAGCCCGTCGCCGCTCTGCCCGACGACCTGTACGCCCGGCGGCAGACGGGCGCCAATGTCCGCGACGTCTCCGGAGGGGCACATCACGGCCGCGTGAACGCCAGTGAGCGCCTGGACCAGCGCCACCGTATCGCGCAGCATGCAGTCGGAGAGCCGGACCACTTCGGGCGCCGTGAACGCGCCGGCCAATCTCGTCTTCACGAAACCTTCGCGGGGAGCCTTCGCCATGATCACGACCGCTCCGCGGGTCGCCGGGCTCATGTCGCTGGTCCCGGTTCGGCGGGATCGGTCTCCGCGTGCAGGCGGTTCTTCACGATCCCCGCGAGGATGCACCAGGCGGCGCCGATCGAGCCTCTCAAGGTTCCGCTGATCTTCGAGACGCCGATGCGCGGGTGGTAGCTGACGGGCACTTCCAGCACGCGATATCCCTGCATCGCTCCGCGCGTCACCAGCTCGACTGCCCACCCGTAGGTCAGCTCGCGGAGATCGACCGCCCGCAGCACGTCGTAGCGCGCGGCCCGGAACGGCCCGAGGTCGGTCAGCGAGACGCCGTAGAGCCACCGGATCAACGCCGCGGCGAGGCGGTTGCCGAGCACGGCGTGCCGTGGCATCCCGCCGCGCGCGAGGCCGCCGGCGAGCCGCGATCCGAGGACGACGTCCGCCCGCCCTTCGCGGATCGGATCGAGGAGGCGGCCCAGCTCGCTGGGCCGGTCGCTGTAGTCCCCGTCGAGGAAGACGACCGTCTCGGGGTTGTCGGCGGCCGCCAGGCCGGTCAGGCAGGCGCGACCGTATCCGCGGCGCGGCTCGACGATGACGCGCGCGCCGTGCGCCGCGGCGATCTCGCGGGTGCCGTCGGTCGAGCCCGCATCGACGACCAGCACTTCGGTGACGAGCGGGCCGGGGATCTCGTCGAGGACGCGCGCGATCGAGCCCGCTTCGTTGTACGTCGGGATGACGACGCTGACCCGCATCCCGCGGAGCTTACCCCAGTCGCCAACCCGGAATGCGGCGTGCGAGCACGGCGTCGATCCCCCAGGTGCGTCCGGGCCGCGCCCAGGCGAGGCTGAACGCGACGATGATGGGCATCCCCAGCTCCCAGATCCAGGAGGTGCCGAGCTCCGACAGCCAGAGCGTGAAGAGGAACGCTCCGGCAGCGGCGGCGACGACGCGCGTGGCAGTGCCCGTCACCAGGAGCACGCCGAAGCCAAGCTCGGTGAGCGCCTGCAGCGGCGCGGCGACGCTCGCATTGGCCGCTGCCGCGGACATGACCGACTTCCAGAGGCCAGGGGCGTGTCCGTTCTTCAGGTAATAGTCGATGACGCCCTTGTAGCCCGCCGGCGAGTACGCCCCCTTGCCGAGGTTCTCGAAAAAGACCCACACGAACATCGCGCCGATCGCGACGCGCAAGACCACCAGCGCGCGCTGTTCGCGGCTGACCCCGATCGTCCCCGTTGCCTGCTCGTCCAAAGGATCCTCCTCCCCCTTGGTTTCACGAGGCTACGGTTCGTTACTATAGCGGGATCGATTACTTCTCGGGGACCGCCTCCGGATTTCCCTTCTCGGCGGCGTTGATCTCGGCGTTCGTCGGGTTGTGCGTGCTGGTCGGGCGGTTGGCGTAGTCCACGCTGGCAGGATTTCCCGACTCTCCGGCCTGGATCTGTTCCTTCGTGGGGTTGGGGGCGCTGCTCTTGCGCGACTTGTAGATCACGCTGTGCGGGTTGCCCCTCTCGGCCTTGTCGAGCTCGGTCTTGTTGGTGTGCTTCTTCTGCTTCTTCTTCTTCGGCGCGGTGGTCTGGGCGTCCGTCTTCGCCGGGGCGGCCTGGTCCGACGCAGAGGTATCGGACTGGGCGAGCGCGACGGAGGCTCCGACGGACAGCGTGAAAACGGCGACGAGCGGCAGGATCGTGTTCGAGGACACTGTGCGACTCCTTTTTGGGGGGTTCGTGGAATGTTCGAACGCCTCCGTGGCGTGCAACTGTTGAGCCACGAGTTGGGCCGCTCCTGGAGAGGACCCGGCGGGAGCTGGTGACAGTATCAAAGTCAGGCAGATTGCGGAAAAATGGAGCAACTGCGCCGGCTGAACGGGCGAGCCGCCTCCGACGCAAGTCTGGCACGGCGTTCGCTCTGCCGGCGCTGGCGGAGGCAATCATGAGCACGGTCGAGATGAGGCTCGAGGTGGTGGTCCTCCCCGTGTCAGACGTCGATCGCGCCAAGCGCTTCTACGAGGGCCTGGGGTGGCGGCTGGACGCTGACTTTGCCCAGGGTCAGGAGTTCCGGGTGGTGCAGCTGACGCCTCCGGGCTCGCCATGTTCTATCCACTTTGGCAAAGGACTTACCAGCGCGGCGCCGGGCTCGATCAAGAACCTGTACCTGGTGGTGTCCGACATCGAGTCGGCGCGCGCCGAGCTCATCGGCCACGGCGCCGACGTCAGCGAGGCGTTCCATTACGCCGGAACCTGGGGGCGGCGCGTGCCAGGCCAGGATCCCCAAGGTCGGTCCTATCGCACGTACGCCTCGTTCAGCGATCCGGACGGCAACAGCTGGCTGCTCCAGGAGATCAAGCAGCGGCTTCCCGGGAGGGTATGACCTATCGAAGGTGCCCGCGACCGCGCGCAGGAGTAAGAGGTTGAAAATGAGGGCGGACATCGTTCCCGGCGCAGTGTTTCCCGACCACGAGCTTTCCGACCACCGCGGCAAGCACCGCAAGCTCTCGGAGTTGCAGGGGGGCGATCCGCTGGTGCTGGTGCTCTCGCGCGGAGGTTTCTGTCCGAAGGAGAGGAGGCAGCACGAGGGCCTGCTGGAGCTCCACCGCGAGATGCAGGTGGGTTACTGCCGCCTCGTGACGCTCTCGACCGACAACCTGCTCGAGACGAACGAGTTCCGCGCCGGCGTCGGGGCCCACTGGACGTTTCTCTCGGACCCGGGGCGCAAGGTGCAAAAGGATCTCGACATCGCGGAGTACACCGACCCCCAGCACAATCCGATGATCCCGCACACGCTGGTGCTCGAGCCCGGCTTGCGCGTCTACAAGATCTACAACGGCTACTGGTTCTTCGGCCGGCCCACCGTGCAGGAGCTGCGCCTGGACCTGCGTGCCGTGCTTCAGCGCTGCCGTCCCGATTGGGACATCGGCAGCGCGGAGCAGCGCGCGGCCTGGTCGAAGGGCGACAAGGCAGGCTTCTGGCCTTACGGAAAGACGCAGGCGCAGGTGTTGGCCGACCTGGACTGAACGGCTCGGCGGGTTGGAGGAATCATGACTCAGCTTCGCGCCACGCTGCCCATCCGGCGCGTGGTTGGACCGGCCGACGTGGCCGCCCTCGCCGTGCACATCATGACCAACACGGCCCTCACCGGCGCGACCTATGACATCGACGGCGGGCAGCAGCTCGTCGCCGGGTGAAGCAACAGGGACGTCTGGCGCGCTGCGTCGTCCTGCCCGAAAGCCTCCACGAATCCCGGAGGACGCCCCGGTCATCGCATCAACGTCATATGACGATTCTACGATGATTTCCGGGGAGGCATCGATGAGCGCGAGAAGCGAGCAAAAGCAGCGATCCCGACAGCTCATCCTCGAATCCGCCTCGCGCTTGATTCGCGAGAGGGGCATCTCCGGCGCAGGCGTCGCAGAGGCGATGAAGGGAGCCGATCTCACCGTGGGCGGCTTCTACGCGCACTTCGGCTCCAAGAAGGACCTCGTCGACGAAGCGCTCCGTCGCACCTCGGCCAGGCTGCGCGGTGGACTGTTCGACGACCTCGAGAAAGAACCGGAGGCAGCGCGGGCGGGAATCGTCCTGCAGCGATACCTCGCGGCCGATCACCGTGACCTGGAGGCGCTCGGTTGTCCGCTGCCGGCGGTCGTGGGCGAGGTGGGGACTACCGCGCCGCAACACCGCACCGTCGTCGCCGAGCAGCTCCAGCGGCTGGTGGAAGGGCTCACCCGGTGCCTGCCGAAAGACGGCATCCTGCCGCGCCGCGCCCTCGCCATCGGGCTCGCCGCGCTGATGTACGGCGGTCTCAGCCTGTCGCGCGCCGTCAAGGGAACCGATCTGTCGGACGAGGTGCTGCGCGCCTGCCGTGCTCTGGGGAACGCCGCCGTCGGCGCCTCGAAGAGAGAACGGTCATCGAGATCGAACGAGGCCTGAGGTATAGCCGGACTGTTCTGGGAAAGGACGACCACATGCTGCGCGCTGATGCGCTGGTCGCGTTGGCCGGGATCCTCTGCTTGGGAGCCGGCGGTCCCGAACTGGTCGAGATGAATGTCGCTGCGGTCTTGCCACTCCGCGGAGGCGGTGGCGCAGTGATCCTCATCGACTCCAAAGGAAGCAAGGCGTTGTCCATCTCCGTGGGTGGCACCGAGGCGCTCTCCATCCAGCTCCGCCATGCGAAACAACGCTTCGGTCGGCCACTCACCCACGACCTGCTCGAGTCCATCGTCCGCGAGATGGGCGGCAAGGTGGTGCGCGCGCAGGTCGACGAGATCCGCGGCGAGGCATACATCGGAAGTGTCTTCATCCAGACTGGCGGACGCGTTGCGCGCATCGACGCGCGCCCCTCCGATGCCATCGCGTTGGCGCTGGGAAACGGGCTGCCCGTCTTCGTTTCGCGCACGGTACTCGACGCCGCAGGCGTCGCTCCGGACTCACTCGAGGAGCCCGAGAAGACTCCAGCCACCAGGAAGCGCCGGGGGCCGATCTGATCGATCCGGCAATGCCGCCACACACCCCGTGTCAGCCATTCCTGGGCGAAGCCGCCGGCGGCCGCGGTGTCGGGCAGCTGTAGACATACCTGTTCGATTCGACGAGGTATCCGCGCACCACCTCTGGCGGATGGAGCCAGAGGGTGCGTGCTGGTCCCATCGTCTCCGTCTCGAAAACGACTTCGCCGCGCCGGCCGGGATCGATCAGTCCGAGGTAGACACAATCGTGGACGTCGGGAGTTGCAGTCCTGGACGGGGTTGCACACGCCATCGACACGAGCGAGCAGAACAATATGCGGAGCATGGTCCCCTCCCCGCAGAACGGCTCGGACGCAGCATCCTAACGCGGTGGGGAACGCCGCGCGAGGGCTAGCCCCAATGCTGCTCAGTCAAGCGCACCGAGACGCACAGGTCTGCGTCGACGTCGACGTGGTCGTGAGCGTGGACGGCGACGGCGACGGCGACGTGGCCGTGGGCGGATCAGTTATCGACACAATCGCGTGAGCATCTGTACGTGCGGCATCTGCCTGCCCGGTACGGCCAGCCGCTTCAGCAATGTTGAGGGGGATCGAACTTGCTGCGCGGCGCAACTGATCAAGCAACGCGGCGTTCCCTCTTGGAACCTCTTCGGCAGCAGCAGCGGCTAATCCAAGGAACTCGATCGCACTGCGGTACACGTCGAGCTTCTGAAAGCTGAGCATGGGGATTCATGTAGCAGCGGCATCTGACATGCCGAGCAGTCGTCCACGGCCACGTCGCCGTCGCCGTCCACGCTCACGACAACGTAGGACGACAACGTCAACGTCTGTCGCTTGACTGAGCGATTATTCAGCGTGCAACGGCCGGCCCCCGGCAGCGTCATCCCGCGGCTCCTCTGCAGGTCGCGGCACCAGCGCCGGCTCCGAGAAGCCCCACACTCCCCGCCCGATCACCCGCAGCAGAACCGCCACCTCCGCCGCGTGCTGCGGCCGGTCATCAGGCCGCTTCTGCAGCAGCCGCTCCGCCAGCCGCGCCAGCGCTGCCGGCACGCCGGGATTGATCCGCGCGATCTCCGGCGGCTGCCGGTACACGATGGCCTCGAGCAGCTCGAGCTGGTTCCGCTGCGCGTACGCGGGCCGCCCCGCGAGCAGCTCGAACAAGGTCGCGCCCAGCGAGTAGAGATCGCTGCGCCGATCCAGCGGCTCCCCCCGGGCCTGCTCCGGCGACATGTACCGGTACGTCCCGACCACGTGCCCGTGATCCGTGATCTCCGGATCGTCCGTCAGCCGCTTCGCCAGTCCGAAGTCCACCAGCGTCGCCCGCCGATCCTGCCGCACCACGATGTTCCCCGGCTTCACGTCCCGATGCAGCAGCCCGCGCTCATGGATGAACGAGAGCCCGTCGCAGACCTGCGCCAGCGCCTCGCAGAGCGCGTGCAGCCGATCCGGGTTGTTCTGCTCGACCTGCTCCTCGCCGGTCAGCATCGCCTCGAGACCGGTCTCGGTTCGCAGCCGCCGCGCCCGCGCCGCCGCCAGAAGCGCGCCGGAGTCCGGCTCCTCGAACAGCACGTCGAGGTCCACGCCCTCGGGCACGTCGCCCTCGGGCTCGGGCTCCAGCAGCTTCGGCTTGCCGGCCACCACCAGCCACTCGCGCAGCGGCATGCCGTCGACGAACTCCATCGACAGCCAGGGGAAGCCGTCCGCCTCGCCCAGATCGAGGACGCGCACGATGTTCGGGTGGTGCAGGTGCCTCAGCGCGTCGAACTCGCGCTGCAGCCTGCGCGCGGCGGAGGGGTCCGGCCCCGGCGGCAGCATCTTCAGAGCGACGGTCAGGCCGGTGCGGGAATCCACCGCGCGATACACCGCGCCGAGTCCGCCCCGGCCGACCTGGCGTTCGATGCGAAATGGGCCCAACCAGGCTCGCACGAACGTAACCTAACCCGAACGACGCGCCGCGCAGCATTCCTGCTATGGTGGCCCGCCTCTCATGCCCCGGATCGAACGGGACATCGCTCAGCTCAGGGCCGAGGTGCGGCAGCGCCCGCTGCCGCGCCATGTGGGCATCATCATGGACGGAAACGGCCGCTGGGCGGAGCAGCGGGGGCTCCCCCGCCTGGAGGGCCACCGGCGCGGCAGCGACTCCGTCCGGGAGGTCACGCGTGCGGCCCGCCGGCTGGGCCTGAGCGCGCTCACGCTCTACGCGTTCTCCTCGCAGAACTGGCAGCGCCCTCCGGAAGAGGTGGTGGGCCTGATGGACCTGCTGCGCGACTACCTGCACCGCGAGCGCCCGGAGATCATGGAGAACGGCATCCGGTTGCACGCCATCGGCGAGCTCGACCGGCTGCCCCCGCGCGTGCGCGATCCGCTGGAGGCCCTGCGGCGCGACAGCGCCTCGCACACCGACATGATCCTCACGCTCGCCCTCAGCTACGGCGGTCGCGAGGAGATCATCGCGATGGCGCGCCGGGTGGCCGCCGATCGCCTCGATCCCGCCGACGTGGACACGAGGGCCATCGAGGATCGGCTCTGGACCGAGGGCCTGCCCCCGCTCGAGCTGGTCGTCCGCACCAGCGGCGAATTCCGCGTCTCCAATTTCCTGCTCTGGCAGCTCGCGTACTCGGAGATCCACTTCACCGACACCCTCTGGCCCGACTTCGGCGAGCTCGACCTGCTGATCGCGCTGGAGGACTTCCAGAAGCGCGAGCGGCGCTTCGGCAAGACGAGCGCGCAGATCCGCACCTCCGGGACATGACCGACAAGAACCGGAACCTGATCGTGCGGGTGCTCACGGTAGTGGTGCTCCTGCCCGGGGTACTCTGGCTGATCTGGCGCGGCGGGCTGCCGTTCGCGCTGCTGATCGCCGCGGCCACGGCGCTCTGCGCCCTGGAGCTGAACCAGCTCGCGCAACGGGAGATCAGCGGCGCCGCCCTCGCGTCGGTCGGCGGGGCGTTCCTGATCCCGCTCATCCTGGAAGCTCCTTTGGGAGCCATCGGCGCGCCGGCGATCCTGACCGGCGTGGTGATCCTCGCGTTCACCGACGCGCTGCTCTTCGAGACCGAGGTCGCCAACGCCGCCCGCCGGGTGAGCCTCGCTGTGCTGGGCGCGACATACCCGGGTCTTCTGCTCGCGGCCCTCGTCCCCCTGCGCCAGCTCCCGCGGGGCGAGTGGTGGATCCTCCTCGCCATCGTCGTCACCTGGCTGAACGACACGTTCGCGTACTTCGTCGGCCGCGCCTTCGGCCGGCGAAAGCTCTACGAACGCATCTCGCCCAACAAGACCTGGGAGGGAGCTGCCGGTGGAGCGGCCGGCAGCATCGCCGGCGCCCTGGTCATCCGGTCGCTCTGGCTGCCGGTGATTCCCTTCTGGGGCGCAGCGCTGATCGGCGCCGGCGCGGCCGTCCTGGGTCCCCTGGGCGACCTCTCGGAGTCGATGCTGAAGCGGGCCTTCGGGGCGAAGGACAGCGGCCGCCTCCTCCCGGGCCACGGCGGCCTCCTCGACCGGATCGACGCTTTGCTCTTCAACGCACCCTTTGTCCTCTTGTGTGCACGTCTGCTCGTCTGATGCTCGCTGGCGTGCAGTCCCGTGCCCATTTAGACTGTGTGGTTCATGGCCTTCGTCCAGTCCGCGGGCTTCACGCTCCTCTCCTTCGCGCTGGTGATCAGCGTCGTGGTCTTCTTTCACGAGCTCGGGCACCTGCTCGTGGGGAAGGCCCTGGGCGTCAAGGCGCTGCGGTTCTCCATCGGTTTCGGGCCCAAGCTGTTCGGGTTCAAGAAGCACGAGACCGAATACCGGGTTTCGCTCCTTCCGCTGGGCGGTTACGTCAAGTTCGCCGGCGACAACCCCTACGAGGAGGTCGCGCCCGAGGACCGCGGCCGCGGCTTTCTCGAGCAGCCGCCCTGGAAGAAGGGGCTGATCGCGTTCGCGGGTCCGGCCGCGAACTTCATCCTCGCTATCGTCCTCTACTTCGTCGTCTTCGCGGCGCCGCACCAGGACCTGGCCGCCAAGGTCGGCTACGTGAAGCCGCAGTCGCCCGCCGCGCAGGCCGGGCTCCGCTCGGGCGACCGCATCGTGGTCATCGACGGCGACCGGGTGGAGGCCTGGAGCGACCTGCAGGAGAAGATCCGCGGCCACCTGGGCGAGCCGCTGACGATGGAGATCGAGCGCGACGGCCGCCGGCTCTCCCTGCGCCTGGTTCCCGCGGTGCACGAGGAGACCGGCCCGATCGAGACCGTCAAGCACGGCCGCATCGGCATCTCCGCCGTTCCCCGCGCGGCCGAGGTGACGCTGATCTCGCCCGACTCGCCCGCGGGCAAGGCGGGTATCCGCACCTTCGACAAGATCGCCAAGATCGACGGCGCCCCGGTGGCCAACTGGGAGCTGCTCGAGGAGCGCCTCGCCGCGCGCAGCGATCCGCTCAAGGTCGACGTGCTCCGGCCCGAGGCGGTCCCGGCCCCTGGCGGGACCCTCTGGTCGAACCGGCCGATCTCGTTCGAGGTCCCGGCGCCCACCAGGGCGGGCGGCTACGGCCTCGAGGCCAGCGACCTCACGCTGTTTGCGGTCCAGCCTGGCGGCGCCGCCGACGAGGCCGGCCTCCAGCGGGGGGACCGCATCCTCGCCGTCAACGGCAAGCCCGCGCTTTCCTGGAGCGACGAGGTCGAAGGCGCCATCAAGTCCCAGGGTGCGCAACCGGTGCAGATGACGGTGCGGCGGGACGGCAAGGAGCTGACCGTCACCGTCAAGCCGCACCTCAAGAAGGAACGGGACGAGACCGGCGTGCTGCAGGACGTTCCCGACCTGGGCGCGTCGCCGGACCTCAACGCGTTCGGCGACCCCGAGCGCGTCTGGGTCCGCTACGACCTGCCGGACGCCGCTCGCCGCGCGGTCACCAACACCGCCGGCTTCGTGCGCGCGCAGGCGATCGGCATCGTCCGCATCGTCACCGGGCACATCTCCAGCCGCGCCATCGGCGGACCGCTGATGATCGCCGACGTGGCCCGGAGGGCTGCGGAGAGCGGCTGGCGCGAGCTGATCGTGACCATGGGCGCGATCAGCGTGGTGCTGGGCCTGATGAACCTGATCCCCGTCCCGGTGCTGGACGGCTTCCACGTGCTCACCGCGCTGATCGAGGGCATCCGCCGCAAGCCGCTCTCGGTCCGCTTCCGCGAGGTCGCCAACGTGGTGGGGATCGCGCTCCTGCTTACGCTGATGCTCTACGCGTTCCGCAACGACGCGATGCGGAAGTGGTTCGAGTGAGGGTTCTGGCGCTCGACACGTCCACCCCGCACACCTCCTGCGCGCTCCTCGAAGACGACCGGGTCATCCGCGAAGAGCGGATCGACCCGCCCGCGAAGGCGGGTGACGTGCTGCCCGCCGCGCTCGGCGATCTCGACGGGATCGCAGGGTTGGCGGTCGGGCTGGGCCCCGGCTCGTTCACCGGGTTGCGCGTCGGCCTCGCGGCCGCGAAGGCCATCGCGTACGCGCGGCGGATCCCCATCGAGGGCGCCTCCAGCCTGGCCGCGATCGCCCTCGACGAGACCGGGCTGGTGTACGCGGCCACCGAGGCGCGGCGCGGGGAGCTCTTCGTCCAGCCCTTCCGGAACGGAGCTCCCCAGGGCGCAGTCCAGATCGTCCAGGCCGCGGATCTGCGCCTGCCGGATGGCGCGCGCCTGCTCCGCGGGCCCCCCCGGGCGGCCGCCGTCGGGCGACTTTGTCTCGCCCGGCTGCGCGGGGCGGCGTACGATGCGGCGGCGTGTTTCGCCCTGGCACCGGACTATGTCCAGGGCTTTCCAGCCCGAGGCGGATGAGATGAGGAAGTACAAGGTGGCGATCGCTGGCGCGACGGGCGTCGTGGGCCGCGAGATGATGAAGGTGCTCGAGGAGCGCGAGTTCCCCGTGAGCGAGCTGGTCCCGCTGGCCTCCGAGCGCAGCGAGGGCCAGAAGCTCGAGTTCATGGGCGGCGAGGTCACGGTGCGGCGGCTGAAGCCGGACTCCTTCGCCGGCGTGGAGATCGCGCTCTTCTCGCCCGGCGCCTCCGTCTCGCGCGAGTTCGCCCCGCACGCGGCGCGCGCCGGCGCGGTGGTGATCGACAATTCCAGCGCCTTCCGGATGGAAGCCGACTGCCCTCTGGTGGTGCCGGAAGTGAACCCGCGCGACGTCGAGCAGGCCATCAAGCCGGATGGCCGCCGGATCATCGCGAACCCCAACTGCAGCACCATCCAGCTGGTGATGGTGCTCAAGCCGCTGCACGACGCGGCCGGTCTTTCCAAGGTGATCGTCTCCACCTACCAGTCGGTGTCCGGAGCCGGCCAGAAGGGCATCGACGAGCTGGAGACCCAGGCGCGCGCCCTCTTCAGCCTGGGCGAGGCGACGCCGCAGAAGTTCCCCCACCGCATCGCCTTCAACCTCCTCCCGGAGATCGGCAAGGACAGCGGCAACGGCTACACCGAGGAGGAGATGAAGATGGTGAACGAGACCCGCAAGATCATGGGCCTGCCGGGCCTGCCGGTCTCCGCCACCTGCGTGCGCGTGCCCGTCTTCTACTGCCACTCGGAGGCCGCGAATCTCTTCTTCCAGCAGCCGCTCGCGCCCGACGAGGCGCGCCGCATCCTGGGGAAGGCGCCGGGCGTGAAGGTGGTCGACGACCTGCGCGAGCACATCTACCCGATGCCGATCCTGGGCGCGGGCGACGACAACACGCTGGTCGGCCGCATCCGCACCGACCTGAGCGGACCGAACGGCCTGGCGCTGTTCGTGGTCAGCGACAATCTGCGCAAGGGAGCTGCGACCAACGCCGTGCAGATCGCGCAGCTGCTGACGCGCGAGCACCCTGACAAGCTGTCCGCCCGGGCCTGAGGCCCGCTGACATTTTGTCAGCAGGCGCCGCCCGATCCCGGGCGGGGAACCGTCTGCCGGGCTGGCCCCTTCCTTGCTATGACCGGTCGCGACATGCGCATCGGACTCGCTCTGGCGGCGGCCCTGGCGCCGCTCGCGGCAAGCGGCGTCACGCTGACGGTGAACAACACCACGGCGGGGATCCTCGTCGGCGCGAGCAACTGCAAGTCGCTCCAGCTCACCGCGCGCTGGGACCTGCAGACCACGCCCACCGGCACGGATCGCGTCCGGCTGATCGGCGCCGCCAACGGCAGCGGGATCTGCGGGACCACCAACGCCACCACGGCGCCCGATCAATCCTTCCTGGACCAGACGCCCACGCAGCAGACCGACGCGTTGAGCGTCAACGCCCAGCAGATGGTGCTCATCTCTTCCGACGCGGGGGTGCAGCCCTGCGACGACCCGAGCGTCACGTCGCGCTCCTCGGCGAACCCGATCAGCAACACGCTGTGCGTGCAGTACATCATCAACTCCCCGCTCCAGGGGACCCAGCTCTCCACCGCCTCGGTCCCGGTGAAGTTCGCGCTGGCGCCGCCGTTCCCGCCGATCGAGGTGGGAATCACGCCCGGCGACTTGCACCTCAAGATCTCCTGGTCTCCCGGCGATCCGGCGGACACCATCGCCACCTACGAGGTCCACGTGGTCCCGGCGGGAGAGGTCCCCGACGGAGGCCCCGTGAACACCGTGAGCAGTACCAGCGCGGACGTCTCGAGGACCGACAACGGGCAGCCGCTCCAGAACGACGCCGGCTACTCGATCACCGTCTTCGCAAGGGACACCTACGGCAATCTCTCGGATTCTTCTAACGAGGTGATCGGCACCCCCGTCGCCTCGGCAGACTTCTACAACCACTACCGCGACCTGGGCGGCACCTCGACGGGAGGCTGCAGCACCGGCGGCGGATCGGCGCTGATCGCGCTCGGCGCGCTGGCACTGGCGCTGCTGCTGCGGCGGCGGGCCAAAGCGCGCAACGGCGCGGCGTTGATCGCCGTCTTCGCGCTGCTCGCGCCGGCCGCGCGCGCCGAGGATCGCCGTCCCATCCGGTTCCTGTTCGCGTTCAAGATCGACCGGTACGATCCCAAGGTGGATTCGCAGCAGGGGCTGAGCGGCACGCCCTATCACGACGTGTTCAGGGGGCGCGCTCCGGCGCGGTACCAGATCGAGTTCGATTGGGAGGTCGCGCACCCGTTCGGGGCCATCATGCTCGGGGCCACCGCCGGCTTCTGGCAGAACTACGGCAAGGGGATCCTGCGCAGCTCACCGCCCAACGATCCCCAGCAGTCCGGGGACACCACGCTGCTCAACGTCTTTCCCTTCGGGCTGATCGCCACCTATCGATTCGACTACCTGGCCGAGCGCTGGCGGCGCTTTCCCCTCATCCCCTACGCGCAGATCGGGCTGATGCAGGCTCTCTGGGTCTCCTACAACGGCACCGGCGACGTCTCGATCGACCGGGTCAACGGCGGGAAGGGCCAGGGCTGGACCCGGGGGTGGACCACCGCGCTGGGGATGGCGCTCAACCTCAACTCCATCGACACCGAGCTGGCGCACGAGGCCTACATGAACACCGGCATCCAGCGGACGGCGCTGTTCGCCGAGTATGGCTGGACGCAGCTGGACGGCTTCGGCAAGAGCGGCGTGTTGGTCCTGACCGACCACGCCTGGCGGTTCGGGTTGTCCGTCGAGTTCTAGGCCCGGCGCGGCCGAGCGAATCGCATCAGCGGCCCCAGGTCGACTCGCCCCTGCTGCACCAGCGCGACCAGCAGCCCGCGTCCCACCCGCGCCAGGTCCACCATCTTCCCCAGCCGCTCGGCGATCTCCTCCAGCCGGCCCCGCTCGCCGGGAAGCGGCAGCGAGCGCAGCTTGTCGCGCACGCGCTCGAACACCTCCAGCGATCGCTCGATCTGCGTCAGCTCGCGCTCGCGCAGAACCCGCGAGATCATCCTCCAGACGTCGGTCTCGGCCTCGAAGTACTCCCTGCGGTCTCCCGGCCGGCGGATCCGCCGCACCACCGCCCAGTGCTCCAGCTCGGCGAGGGCCATGGACGCCGCGCCCGACGAGATGGAGAGCTGCTCGCAGAGGTCGGAGGCGGGCAGCGCCTCGCCGCGCAGGTAGAGCAGCGCCCAGACGCGCCCCATCACCCGCTTGAACCCCCAGAACTCCATCAGCGCGCCGACCGCGTCGGCCGCCTCGTGCACGAGCTCCCGTTCCTGCTCCTTGGGACCCATGCCCCCATTCATATCGGGTGTGGCGCGGGGCGGCATGCGTTCAATGCGTCCGCGAGAGAAGCGCCCGCGCCACCTGGCTGAGCAGGTCGCGGGTGGCGCTCCGTGGCACCCGCTCCAGAGCAGCGAGCGCCGCGTCCCGCTCCTTCTCGGCGATCCGCCGCGCGGCTCCCAGCGCCCCGGTGCGCGAGAGCCTGCCCGCGAAGGCCCGCACACGCATGCGGACCTCGTCCTCCGGCGTTCCCGGCTCGACCTTCAGCAGGGAAGCCATCTCCTCGCGCAGCGGAGGCAGCCGCTTGAGCGCGATCGCCAGAGGCAACGACGGCTTGCCTTCGGTCACGTCCGCCAGCACCGCCTTGCCGAGCGTGGCCGCGTCCGACTCGAAGTCCAGCAGGTCGTCGGCGATCTGGAACGCCGACCCGGCGCGCAGGCCAAAGTCGTGCAGCGCGACCGCGACCTCTTCGGGCGCGCGGGCCACCAGGGCGCCGGCCTCGCCGCAGAACGCGAACAACGATCCGGTCTTGAGGTGCGCGACCTGCAGCGCGTCGTCGGCGGTGAAGTCGGTCCTCCCGCGCAGCGCGATCTGGCGCGACTCGCCCTCCACCAGCTGGCGCAGCGTCCGGACCAGGGCGGGCAGGGCGCCCGGCGCGTCCGCCCGGAGCGCCAGCTCGAGCGAGGCCGCGAGCAGCCAGTCCCCCGCGATCACCGAGACGCCGTTGCCGTAGGCGACGCGCGGCGCGGGAAGGCCGCGGCGGGTCAGCCCATCGTCGATCACGTCGTCGTGGAGCAGTGTCGCCGAGTGCACCATCTCGGCCACCAGCGCGAGCGCCACGCGGCCGCGGGACCGCTTGCCGGGGGCGGCGGCGCGGGCGGCGAGCAGCACGAGCAGCGGACGGACGCGCTTCCCGCCCGCCCGGATCAGGTCGAGCGCGGCCCCGGTGAGCTCGCGGGGAGCCTTCTGGGCGGCGGCGAGCAGCAGCCGCTCAAGACGGGGGATTCCTTCCGCCGACTGCGCGCCGGGCAGGAGCTGCGCGGCCGAGGGCCGTGCCAGCGGGCTCGACGCTGCTTCCTGGAGCTCCGTCAGGCCTGCCGATGAGACTGCCGCCATCGCCGTCCCGCGCTAAGTTTCAAAACTCTCTGAAACTTCTAACGGCTGGCGGCCGCGGTGTCAACCGGCCGCAACAGAGCGACGCACCTGGCAGACGGGCGTGTGATAAACCCGCCGCGCATGCGAACGCGCCTGTTCTTCTGTCTGCTCCTCGCCGTCTCGTGCGTGAAGCGCATCAACCCCGACCCGGGCGACTCCCGGACCACGGTCTCGGGCGTGCCGATCCGTTTCGGCCAGCCGCAGGAGCTTCCGGAGGGAACGCAGATCGTCTGGGACTTCGGCGACGGCACTCCGGCCCAGCAAGGGGCGAGCGTGGTGCACGCGTTCCCGAAGCCCGGCGTGTACACCGTGGTGGAGACGGTCCGCGACAAGGACGGCCAGACGCGGTCGGCGCGCACGCACGCGGCCATCCTCAAGCGGCCCGTCCCGATGGCGCTGCCCGCGGACCTCCGCGCATCGCTGCTCGTCCCCTCTCCCTGGGCGCGCCTCGCCGTCCACCGCGAGGTCGCCGGCAAGCTGGCGCTGGGGGGCTTCTTCGACGATGCCGCGCGGGGAGCCAGCGACGCGCTGGGCTTCGACGTGCTCGATCCGCGCGCGGCGGAGGCGAACGGCTTCGATCCGGACGAGGGCGTCGCCTTCTTCACCTTGCCGCAGGATCCGGAGGCGCTGGTGCTCGCCGCCGGCACGCTGGACGACGCCAGGTCGCTCGAGGCCGCGCGCCGGCTCCTCGCCTCGAAGCGTCCGGTGGGCCCGCATGGCGCCGGGCCGTTTCAGCTCTCCGAGGCGCAGCTTCCTGAGGGCATCCCCATCCTCGTCGGACGCAACCGTACCGGCGATCAGGTCGGTGTCCTGCAGCGATTCGGATATCTCTACCTGCGGCTGGCGGGACCGTCGGATCCCGCCATCGCCCTGCGCAGCATCGCGGCGCTGCCCCCCGACAAGGGGCTCGCCGCCGATCCCAACTTCCTCTTGGCCGCGCGACACGTGGGGATCGGCGACGCGGTCTTCTACTCGCGCTCGCCGGACACCCGCTTCCCCGGCGCCGGCCGGTTCTCGAACGAAGTGGGCGCCTCCGCGTTCGCCATCTACGCCAAGCCGGAGAACCGGGACTTCCTCCAGGTCAAGATGTTCGCCCAGCTCAAGAACCTCTCGGGCGATCAGCTCGTCGCCGCCTTCCAGCCGCTGACGCCCCCGGGCGACCTGGCCGTGCGCCTGCCGGCAAACGCGGCCGCGTACCTGAGGATCTCCGCGGCGCCGCAGGCGCTGTGGCGCGAGCTCACCCGCGCAGCCGGGACCGACGTGGCCCGGCTGCGCGATCGCATCCAGGAGAGCACCGGCCTGGACCTGGAGAAGGACCTGATCCCCTCCTTCGGCGGCAACGTCGGGATCGCCCTGTACCTGGACGCCACCGCGCTGATCGAGGCGATCCTCGGCGAGCAGGTGGGCTCCCTGGATCGGTCCGCCTTCGTGGTGGCCGCCCAGCTCAAGAGCCCCGAGACAGTCCAGGCGGCGCTCGATCGCGCGATGGCCAAGCGATCCGTCACCGACCGCGCCGAGGTGCGCGGCTCGACCTGGTACCGGCTCGGCGAGGCCGCCCAGGCCGCGGTGAAGGACGACGTCCTCTTCCTCGCCCTCGGCGGCCCACCCGCCGGCGCTCCGGAACCGCCCCGCGGGCGCGGCCGCAAGAAGCCGCAGCCGAAGACCCTGACGCTCGCCGACCTGGGCATCCTCGGCAAGGTGCTCGCGCCGCAGGGACCCTCGTTGGGACAGCACTTCAAGAAGAGCGGGATCGAAGGATTCAACGTGTCCGGGCAGCAGAACCTCTGGGTGGACGTCGCGGGCATCGTGCGCTCCATCGAGCGCGCGGCAGGCGCGCAAGGGGGAGCGGTCGGACAGGGAGCGCGCCTGGCCGCGGAGCGGGCCGGCGATCTCCGCGACCTGCTGTTCGAGATGCGGCCCGGCAAGGAGGGCATGGACGCGGATCTCTGGGTCCGGTTCCTCGCGGGGAAGAAGAGCGCCACGCGGTGAGGGACGGGACCGGCTCGATCGGGAAGAATCACAGGCCGCCGCGCCGGCGGCGGCTGCAGCTTGCGAGGTGACCCATGCGCGATCACGCTTACGACCGGATCCCGTACCGCGCTCCGCAGATGGAGCACAGGTACGGACCGTCCGTCCAGATCCTCGCGGACCCGCTCGCCCTCACGCAGCTCGCGCGGCTGTGCGCGAAGGGCACCTACCAGCCCGAGATCAACACCCTGGTCTCGGTGCTCTACCGCGACCTGCTGCGCGTGATCGTCAACGCCGAGTTTCCCCGCCGCCCGACCGCCACCGCCACGCGCATGATCGACTCCACCCCGCAGGGCGTCTTCCAGGGCGAGACCATCGACCCCGAGGTGCGCGCAGTGACGGTGAACATCGCCCGGGCGGGCACCCTGCCTTCGCAGATCACCTACGACTTCCTCAACACGCTGCTCGACCCGCGGGTGGTGCGCCAGGACCACTTCGTGATGGCCCGGGTGCTGGACGAGGCCTCGCACGTCACCGGCGCGCAGATCTTCGGCAGCAAGATCGGCGGGGACGTCGACGACGCCATCCTGCTCTTCCCGGATCCGATGGGCGCGACCGGCGGCAGCATGTGCACCGCCATCGACGCCTACAAGCGCGACGTGATCGGCAAGCCGCGCAAGATCATCGCCGCCAACCTGATCGTCACCCCCGAGTACCTGCGTCGGGTGACCACCTCGCATCCGGAGACCATCGTCTACGCCCTGCGCCTCGACCGGGGCCTCTCGCCGGAGGACTTGTTCGACTCGGTCCCGGGCACGCACTGGGACCGCGAGCGCGGGCTGGACGACAAGCAGTACATCGTTCCCGGCGGCGGCGGCTTCGGCGAGATCATGAACAACGCGTACGTGTGAGCCAGGGAGGAGCCCTCGTGAAGCTGGCGCAGGATCTGGAACAGATGTTCTCCGCAGAGCAGATCGCCAGGCGCGTCCGCGAGCTCGGCGCGCAGATTGAGCGCGATTACCAGGACAAGGACCTGGTGCTGCTGGGCGTGCTCAAGGGGTCCTACATCTTCATCTCCGACCTGGCCCGGGCCATCGATCTGCCGCTGACCATCGACTTCATCGGCCTCTCCAGCTACGGGGAAGCAACCGAGTCCTCCGGCGTGGTGAAGATCACCAGCGACCTGGCGAAACCGATCGAGCGCAAGCATGTTCTGATCGTGGAGGACATCGTCGACACCGGGCTGACCATGCGCTACCTGCTCGACAACCTCGCCACCCGCCGGCCCGCCTCGGTGAAGCTGTGCACGCTCCTGCTCAAGCCGTCCCGGGCGCGCACGCGGATCCCCATCGACTACCTCGGATTCCAGGTCGAGGATCGGTTCGTCGTCGGGTACGGGCTCGACGCGGACGACAAGTACCGCAACGTCCCGTTCATCGGTGTGCTGCGCAATGGCTGAAGCGACGACGACGAGGAGGGGAGGGGGCTTCCAGCGCTTCGTCCTCTGGTTGGTGATCATCGGGTTGCTCGGGGTCGTCTTCTGGCTGGCCTCCGAGCGCAACGAGCACCGGTTCCGCATCATCTCCCAGGGCAACGCGCTGGTGATCGAGCGGGGGCGCTTCTTCCCCACCGGATCCGCGCCGGTCCCCCCCACGGACAAGGTCTACGGGCCGCTGCCGGTGCCCGCGGGCGAGAAGGTGCCCGCCGACGTGGAGTTCGACGGCCAGAACTCCCTGGACCGCTTCATGTTCGACCTGCTCTCGGCCTGGGCGCGCAACGCCGGCAAGAGATCCGACAACAAGAGCGCGGCGGCGCTGGTCGATCGGGCCAGCGCGCTGCCCGGCCTCACCGGGGCCCAGGTCGCCGAGCTGAACGGGCTGCGCGCGGACCTCTCCTGGGACGACGCGCAGGGCGACCTGGCCAACGCGGCCGGCCTGGTGGAAGCCGCCCGGCGCAAGCTGGAGACGGTGCGGCAGGGAAACGGCGCACATGCCGCCGACGCGGCCGCCCTGTCGGGGAAGCTGGAAGGTGTCCAGCGCACCTTGCGCGACCTCGGCAAGCAGCAATGAAATTTCGGCCGGATTCGAGCCCGCAGTAGCATCTTCGGGCGCGATGACGACGCCCATCGGCAAGTACAAGCTGGTCCGGCTGATTGCCTCCGGCGGGATGGCCGAGGTGTACCTCGCGCGCCAGGCGGGCGCGGCGGGATTCGAGAAGCTCGTCTGCCTGAAGCGGATCCTGCCCCACCTCGCGCGCGACAAGCAGTTCGTGGAGATGTTCCTCAACGAGGCGCGGATCGCGGCCCGCCTCGATCACCCGAACATCGTCAGCATCTTCGACCTGGGCGAGGCGAACGGGAACTACTTCATCGCCATGGAATTCATCGACGGGCCCTCGCTGCGCGCGGCCGGCAAGCGGGCGGCGGAGCGCGGAGAGCGGCTGCCGATCCCGGAGATCGTCAGGATCGTCTGCATGGCCGCCTCCGGCTTGCATTACGCGCACGATCTGGCCGGGCCGGACGGAAAGCCGCTGGGGCTCGTCCACCGCGACATCTCGCCCGACAACATCCTCGTGCACCGAAACGGCGCGGCGAAGGTGGTGGACTTCGGCATCGCCAAGGCCGCCAACTCGGGCGGACTGACCCGCACCGGCACCCTCAAGGGCAAGGTCGCGTACATGCCGCCGGAGCAGCTCCGCGGGGATCCGTTGGATCGCCGCGCCGACGTGTTCGCGCTCGGCGTGGTGCTCTACGAGATGCTCGCCGGCCAGCGCCCGTGGGCGGGCGACAGCGAGGTGTCGCTGATCGGGAAGATCATGACCGAGGACCCGCAGCCGCTGGCGAAACTGCGCCCGGACGCGCCGGCGGGGCTCGCCGCCGTGATCGATCGCGCGCTCGCCAAGGATCGCGCCGCCCGGTACGCGAGCTGCCACGACCTGCAGGCGGATCTCGAGGCCTTGCTGGTCTCCCTCGGCCAGACCATCTCGGCCGCGCGCATCTCGGATTTCGCCAGGGCGTACGCCGAGCCGGTCGCGGTTCCGGACGAGACCACCGGCGCCGCGATGCAGGTGCTGGAGGCGGAGATGAACGGGACCGGCCCGACCCGGCCCGTTCCCGCCCGGCCCGCCGCTCCAAGGCGCGAGCCGCGCACGTTCGTGCTCCCTTCGCCGCCAGCCCCCGATCGCCGCGGCTTCGGCTGGAGCATCGCCGCTTTCCTGGCCGTGGCTGCCATTGGCGGAGCGGGCGGGTACGGCCTGATGCTGCGTCGTGTCGAGCCGCCGCCGGATCCCGTTCCGGTCGAGCGCGCCGCCGCCGTCGCGCAGCCCGCGCCGAAGCCGCCGCCGCCGGAGAAGAAGGAAGAGGTCGCGCAGGTTCCGGCTCCGGAGAAGCCGAAGCCGCCCGAGCCCGAGACTGCCCCCGTGGCCGCCCCGCAGCCCGCCGCGAAACCCGCGGAAGCTCCGGCCCCTCCTGCGCCTGCGGTGGAGAAGCCGTCGCCCGCGGCGGAAAAGCCCGCTGAGGTGACAGAATCCGTTCAACCTCCGCCGATCGCTGCGCCTGCCCAGCCGCCCCCGGCGAAGCCCCGGCCGCGCAAGCCAGCGCAGGTCGCGATGGAAGCGCCCGTGGTGACTGCAAAAGGCGAGCTCGTCCTCTTGATCCGGCCGTGGGCCAAGGTGGAGGTGGACGGACGTGAAATCGGCGTGACGCCGCTCAACGAGCCGCTGATGCTCGGCGCCGGAGAGCACACCGTGCGCCTCGTCAATCCCGATCTGGGCAAGGACATCACGCGCACCGTACGCATCACCGCGTCAGAGCGCGCCGTGCTGAAAGAGCTGCTCGACGAGTGAAGCAGCGTCGTTGACAAGCCACTGCAGAAACGTCTTACGCTTCGTTCGGAGCCCTCACCCGGAGTTTCAGGGGGACGGATGCGTACGATCCTGCGCCTGCTTCCCGCAACGCTGCTGTGCCTTCTTTCCGCAGCGGCTCATGCCGTGGCGGTGCCTCTGCCGACGAAAGATGCCTCGCTCAACATCGTGGTGACGTTCCAGCCGCAGTTCCAGCTGAACGAGCACGGCGCGCCCAACGGATCGGATTCGAGCTACGACCTGTTCGTGCGTCGCACCCGGCTGTCGGCGTCCGGCGACGTCGGGGCCAACTGGTCCTATTACTTCCAGATCGACAACGCGAACTTCGGGAAGTACGGAAATTTCACCAGCCGCTTGATCGTCCAGGACGCCTGGATATCCTGGGGACCGCTCGGAACCAAGGGCGACAACGTCCTCTTGATCGAGGGCGGGCTCATCTACTACCCGAACACGCGCTTCACCCTGACGACCAGCTCGAGCTACCCCACGATCGAGAACCACCCCGACCTGCAGCGCGGGTTCACTGCGGCCTCCTTCCCAGGAACCCGCACCACTGGCCTGCAGCTCCGTGGTTGGTGGTTCGACAAGAAGGTCGGCTTCCGCGGCGGCATCTATGAAGGCGTGCAGCCGCAGCCCAACCCCGCGGCCCCCGTCAACCCGCCGCTGAACTCGAATCGATACCCGGCGTTCGGGGGCTTCGTGAACGTCGACCTGATCGGGAGCGAGGAAGGCGGCTACCTCTACTCGAGCATCTACTTCGCGAAGGATCCGATCCTCTCGGTCTCGGTGGCGGGAACCTACCAGGCCGATGCGTTGCGCACGGTCAAGGGCGTCGCCAACCAGCGCTCGCTGACCAGCACCGTGTTCTTCGACTACCCGCTCTCCGAGCAGCAGGAGTTGGTCGCCATCCTCGGCGGCTACTTCTACGGAAACGGCCAGGGTTCGCGCGATACCGGCAAGGGCTTCTCGGCGGACCTCGGCTTCCGCTACCAGTTCGTTCGCCCCTACGTGTCCTACGAGTACTTCAACTCCGACGACTGCTCGCCGGTCGCGGGCGAGATCACCGGTCCGCAGTGCGCCCAGGCCCACACCGCCGACAGCCGGAACTTCCGCGCGGGCCTCGACTTCTACATCAACAAGGCCCAGAACCACGTGCAGCTGGAGTTCTCGCTCAACCGCGGCCAGTCGGCCTTCGGGTCACAGTCCATCGCGGCCGCGAACCCGGGCTACACGCCGTTCATCCCGACGGGCCAACTCCCGGCGACGAGCCTCGGTCGCGAGGCGTCGAAGTCGTTCGCCGCGCAGTGGTTCGTATTCTTCTGAGTCGGTTCAGGGGAGCTCGCCGAGAAACACCAGCTCGGCGGGCCCCCGCATGCGCGCGCGGTTCTGCGCGTCGATGCGGATGGTGAGCGTGCCTCCGGGCAGATCCACCGCGATCTCCTGATCCCGCGCGACCTCTCCGCGAGCGACCGCCGCCGCCGCGACCGCGCAGGCTCCGGTCCCGCATGCCTGCGTGAGCCCGGCGCCGCGCTCCCAGACCGCCACCGTGTAGCGCTGCGGTCCGGCCCGCTGCGCGAACTCGATGTTCGCGTTCTCGGCCTTGCACAGCCCGGGTCCGGCTTCGGCTGCAAGACCGGATGCGCCGCGCTCCACGAAGATCACGCGATGCGGATTGCCCGTCGAGACCGGCACCGCGTCCCAGGAGAGCAGCCGGCGCGCCGGCTCGACGGTGGCGATGCCCATGTCGACCTCGACCAGCCCGCGCCGCGGCTCGCGCGCCTCCACCGTACAGGGCCGCGGGCCTGCGTCCGTCAGGAGATCCACGCGCCCGGAGGCCGCCCGCGTGCAGCCGTCGGTCGCGATCCAGAGGGCCGCACATCGTGCGCCGTTTCCGCACATCTCCGGGACCGATCCGTCGGCGTTCTGCACCAGCATCCTGCCGCCCGGCAGCAGCGTCAGGACGCCGTCTCCGCCCACGCCCCGGTGGCGATCGCAGAGTTGCAGCGCCCGGGCCGCCGGCAGCGGTTCGCCCCCCGCGCGCAGATCGAGCAGCAGGAAGTCGTTGCCCAGGCCGTGGAGTTTCGCGAAGCGCATCCGTCGGTAGTCTAATCCCACGGCAGCGCGCGGACTACCGCGGCGCTGCGGGACAGCCGGCGCGACCCCGCACCGGGCTAGTCCCACGGCAGCGCGCGGACTACCGCGGCGCTGCGGGACAGCCGGCGCGACCCCGCACCGGGCCAGTGCACAACGCGCGGTCCCGCTCGGCGGACGGCGGACGGATGCTTGACACTACCGTCCCGGCGCGTTTCAACTTCGTCTGTCGTGTCGCGCACCTGCCCCGACTGCCAGAATGTCTACGACGACGAGGTCCTGCACTGCCCGGAGGACGGCCGGGGCCTCAGCGACACCGTGCTCAGCGACGATCTGATCGGCCGCACCATCGGCAGCTACCGCGTGGACCGGTTGCTGGGCAAGGGCGGCATGGGCTCGGTCTACATGGGCATCCACCCGGTGATCGGCTCGCGGGTGGCGATCAAGTTCTTGCACCCGCAGTTCTCCCACGACGACAAGATCGTCGATCGGTTCTTCAACGAGGCCCGCGCCGTCAACGTGATCGGGCACGACAACATCCTCAAGATCCTCGACCTCAACGTCACCGAGGACCACCGGCATTACTTCGTGATGGAGTTCCTGCACGGCCGCCCGCTGCAGGCCTTGCTCCGCCACAACCTGGCGGTGGGCCTGGACGTGGCCGGGCCCATCCTGGTGCAGGTGTGCGACGCGCTGGAAGCGGCGCACAAGCGCGGGATCGTCCACCGCGACCTGAAGCCGGACAACATCTACCTGATCACGATGAAGGGGAAGAAGAACTTCGTGAAGGTGGTGGACTTCGGCATCGCCCGCATCGCCGACGACCTGGGCGCCTCCACGGGCAAGACGCAGACCGGCATGGTGATGGGCACGCCGGCGTACATGAGCCCGGAGCAGGGCTCGGGCGCGAGCAACAAGATCGACGGCCGCAGCGACGTCTACTCGCTGGGCGTGATGATGTTCCAGCTCGCCACCGGCCGCCTGCCGTTCCCGGGTTCGAACTTCGGCGAGGTGCTGATCGGCCACCTGCAGGTTGCGCCGCCGCAGCCCCGCTCGGTCAATGCCCAGATCCCCGAGCCGTACGAAGCGATCATCCTCAAGTGCCTGCAGAAGAAGCAGGAGGACCGCTACGCCTCGATGAAGGAGCTGAAGCACGCGATCGAGGCGTGCATGGACAAGCTGGGCATCTCGAAGGAGCTGCCCGTCGCGGACGACTCGGATGCCGGGATCCACGCGATCGACGCCAGACCGCCGTCCTTCCCGGGCGCGCGCACGCCGGGGCGGCCCACCGGCCCGATCTCCAAGAACCGGATCTCGAACCCGAATGCGCGGGCCGCGCCCGCGCGACCACAGCCGCGTCCTGCGGCGGCGATGGCGCGGGCATCCCAGCCGCCCACCCAACTCACGCCGGTGCCGCAGAAGGGCAGCACCGCCTTGTTCATCGGCATCGGCGCGATCGCGGCCGCCGCCGTGGCGGTGGGCGCGTTCGTGCTGCTGCGCGGACCCGAGCGGCGCGCCCCGCCGGCTCCCGCGGCGCGCGCCCAAGTCGAGGCGCCCAATCCTCCCGCGCCGGTGTTCCTCTCGGTGATCTCCGAGCCTCTCGACGCGGACGTGGTCGCCACCTGGAAGCAAGGCGAGAAGCGCGGATCGACGCCGCTCAGCATGGAAGTGCCGGCCAACGTGAAAGTGCACTTCGAGTTCCGCAAGGCGGGTTACGCCGATTACGGCACGGACGTGATCGCCGACCAGCCGCAGACGGTGACGGCCGCGCTCAAGCCGGTTCCGGTCGCGACCTCCACGCCGGTGGCGGCCGAGCCGTCGGAGAAGGCGGAGAGGAAGACCGCCACCCGGCACGAGCGGAAGAAGAAGGAGCGCACGCCGAAGTCCAGCGACGGCGTCGTGGACGTCCTCGACGACCTCAAGTAACGGCCGTTTCATTGGCTTGACAGCACCCTTGGCAGAAGCGTCAACTGTTCGCGCAACGCGCCTGCGGAGAAGTCGTGTCCCGGACCTGCCCGGAGTGCCGGACCCAGTACGACGACGAGATCCTCCACTGTCCTGAGGACGGGCTGGACCTCACCGGCGTGGAGGCCGACGACGAGCTGATCGGGCGGACCATCGGCACCTACCATGTGGTGAAGCTCCTGGGGAAGGGCGGGATGGGCGCGGTCTACATGGCCGAGCACCCGGTGATCGGCTCTCGGGTCGCGATCAAGTTCCTGCATTCGCAATACGCCAGCGACAAGAAGATCGTCGACCGCTTCTTCAACGAGGCGCGGGCCGTCAACGTCATCGGCCACGACAACATCCTCAAGATCCTCGACCTCGACGTCACCGAGGACGACCGCCACTACTTCGTGATGGAGTTCCTGTACGGCAAGCCGCTGCAGGACCTCGTCAACCCCGACGCGCCGGTGACGCTGGAGGTCGCAGGGCCCATCGTGCTTCAGATCTGCGAGGCCCTGCAGGCGACGCACGACCGCGGCATCATCCACCGCGACCTGAAGCCGGACAACGTCTACCTGACGGTGCACAAGGGGAAGAAGAACTTCGTCAAGGTGGTGGACTTCGGCATCGCCCGCGTCACCGACGACTCGGGCCTCTCCACCGGCAAGACGCAGACCGGCATGGTGATGGGCACGCCGGCGTACATGTCGCCCGAGCAGGCCGGCGGCGTGACCGGGAAGATCGACGGCCGCAGCGACATCTACAGCCTGGGCTGCATGATGTTCCAGATGGCCACCGGACGCCTCCCTTTCCCGGGAACCAGCTTCGGCGAAGTGCTGATCGGCCACCTGCAGCTTCCGCCGCCCCGGCCACGCGAGCTGACGCCGCAGATCCCCGAGGCGTACGAGGCGCTGATCCTCAAGTGCCTGGAGAAGAAGCAGGAGGACCGCTACCAGAGCATGCGCGAAACGCACGACGCGCTCGCGCAGGTCATGGAGCAGTTCGGGATCTCCAAGGAGCTGCCGAAGGCGAGCCCGGAGGAGCTCGCCGCTTCGTCCGGAGGCACCAAGACCCGCTCCACCCCCGGCGTGGCCGCGCGGACGCCCGGGCGCGCGTTCAAATCGTCCATCTCGAAGAAGAACAGCCAGCCCACGCCGGCGCGTCCGCCGGGAACGGTGTTGACTCCGCCGCCGCCGCTGCCGCCCAAGCCGCGCACCGGCCTCTTCATCGGAGTCGGGGCGGTGGTCGTCGCCCTCCTCGCGGGGATCGTGTTGTACGTGAAGCAGCAGGGCGACGAGAACCGGAAGGCCGCGGAGCGCGCCGCCCACCTTGCCGCACAGCAGTTCGCCGACCAGGCGCGTCAGGCGGCGCAGCGGGTGGAGGAGGAACAGCGGCAGAAGGAGAACGAAAGGGTCCAGCTTTCCGTGGTCTCCGAGCCGATGGGGGCGACGGTGGAGGCCGTCTGGAAGGACGGGGTGAAGGGCTCGGTCACGCCGTTCGACGTCCAGGTCCCCAGAAACACCAAGGTCCAGTTCAGCTTCAGCAAGAAGGACTTCAAGCCCCAGACCGTCGAAATTCTCGCGGATACCCCGAAGGTCGTGCGAGCCTCGCTGGAGGCCGAGCCGAAGGCGGTGCAGGCGCACGCGGCAAGGCCCAAGCCGGAAGGCGGCGAGAAGAAGGGGAAGTCCTCGGACAAGGAAGACCCGAACATTCCGCTCGAGTTCTGAGGGGGAGACTGGTGAGACATCGCTCGTGGCTGTTGGCGCTCGGTTGTGCCGCGATGTTCCTCGGAGGCTCCGCGCACGCCGCGGAGGACTCAGCAGGAAAGGACAAGTCCCTGGAAGAGGCCCGCCAGCACGCGGCGAAGGCCAAGGTGCACTACGACCTGGGAGAGTTCGAAAAGGCGGCCGAGGAGTACACGCAAGTCTACCGGCTCCGTCCGCTGCCGGCCCTGCTCTTCAACATCGCGCAGTCCTACCGGCAGGCGGGCCAGTACGAGAAGGCCAAGCAGTTCTACAAGGCGTACCTGCGCGAGAGTCCCGACGCGAAGAACGCGCCACAAGTAAAGAGCGCGCTCAAGGAGATCGACGAGCTCCTGGCGAAGGAGAAGCGGACGCGCGACGCGCCGCCGAGCGGCGTGCGCGACACGCCGGCCGACTCGTCGAGCGGCCGCTCGGTCGCGGGCGCCGCCGTGGGTGGCGCTGCCGCCGCGGGTGGCGCCGCCTCGATTCCGCCTCCCGCCGTGCCGCCCTCGGTCGCGGCTCCGGCCGGTCCGGCCGCTGCGATGCCGGGGCCCGCGATTCCGGCGGGGTCCGCGGTCAACAATCCCACGACGGCAGCTCCGATGCAGGCGGTGACGGCGACCAGCGTCCCGGTCTCCAGCCGCCCCTACAAGACCTACGCGTACATCTCCGCGGGGGCCGCCGCGGTCCTGATCGGCGGCGGCCTGGCGTTCATGTCCAAGGCGTCGAAGTACGAGGACGAGCTGAACGCGCGCCCGCACCCGCAGAGCACGGTCGAGGACCTCTCGTCGACGGCGAAGTCGAGCCGCACGCTGTCCGCGATCTTCATCGGCGCGGGAACCGCCGCCGCGGTGGGAGCAGGCCTGCTCTACTTCCTGCCCACCAGCGACGGCGTCGCAGTGCAGGGCAGGTTCTAGGTGCCCGACCAGGCTTCGATCAACCACCGGGAAGTCAGAGGACAGTCCCAAACGAGGGTGCAACAGATGAGGTGTTTCGACTGGTCTCGTAGGATCGTGCTCGCGGCGGCGGCGATCGCGGCAGCCGCCGGATGCAAGGGCCCCGATCCGACCGGCTTTTCCTGCAGCAGCTCGGCCGAGTGCCCCGGCGGATACCACTGCGACCTGGGCACCGCGGCCGCCGCCGGCTCCATGAAGTGCGCGAACGGGGCGCCGGCGCAGAAGACGCTGACCGCGGACGCGACCAAGTTCCTGCTGATCAAGGCTCCCAGCGCGGACGGCGCCATCCGCACGACCATCGAGGCTAGCCTCGGCGCGGTGGCCGCGACGCCCGACTTCGTCGGCGTGCGCGTGATCGCCAGCCAGGGCGGCACCGACCTGGGGAGCTCGCAGGTG
>DASQAS010000106.1:0-18761 GCA_035635635.1 Myxococcales bacterium
CTGAAAGCTGAGCATGGGGATTCATGTAGCAGCGGCATCTGACATGCCGAGCAGTCGTCCACGGCCACGTCGCCGTCGCCGTCGCCGTCCACGATCACGACAACGTAGGACGACAGCGTCAACGTCTGTCGCTTGACAGACTGGCATTGCGGCTAGCTGAGCTCTTCGCACGCGAGCCGCACCGCTTGCTCGGCCGACGACGCGCGCAGGATGGCCTCGTCGCGGCGGGAGAGCTCCCAGGTCGATAGCCCCACCACCCGCTTGCCCAGCTTGAGGGCGAAGGCGATCTCGGAGAGCGTCCCGAACTCTCCGCCCACCGCGATCAGCGCGTCCGAAGCCCGGACCACCAGCCCATTGCGCAGCTCCCCCAACCCGGTCGCGATCGCGACAGAGAGGTAGGGATTGCCGGCGGCGCGGTCGGCGCCCGGGAGGATGCCCACGGTGACGCCGCCTTCGCCGCGTGCCCCGCGGCAAGCGGCTTCCATCACGCCCGAGAGACCTCCGCACACGACCACGGCGCCATGGCGTGCGAGCAAGGCGCCCACCTGCTCGGCCGTGCGCGTCTCCTCCGGCGAGCAGTCCCCTCCCCCGACCACGGCGACGTAGCGCTGCATGGCTCAGGCCTCCTTCGCGATCAGCGCGCGGGCTTCCTGCAGCGCGCCCTCCACCGCGGTCCTCTGCTCGGTCACCAGCTCGTCGCGACTGTCCAGGGCATGGCTGGACGACGCGATGGGCTTGCCGAACACCACCGCGACCGGCCCTGGCTGGAACAGCGAGAAGCCCTTGGGCTTGAGCACCTCGCGCGCCCCCGCCACCGCGATCGGCACGCAGTCCAGGCGCGTCTCCAGCGCGGCGACCGCGGCGCCCTTCTTGAACGGCAAGAGCTCGTCGCTGACCGAGCGCGTGCCCTCGGCGAAGAAGAAGAGCGACGCTCCGCGCAGGCCCCGGTCGATCCGGTCGCGGATCGCCTTGGTGGCCCCGCCGCGGTCCTTCCGGTCGATGAAGATGTGTCCCATCCGGCGCGCGGCCCAGCCGAAGATGGGGATGCGCCCGAGCTCCTGCTTGGCGATGAACCGCATCGGATGGCCGTCCGTGACGGAGAGGATGGCGGGAACGTCGAGGTTGGAGGTGTGGTTGGAGACGAAGACGTAGGAGCGCTCCGGGTCCAGCTCGGCGTCGCGCTGCACGACCACGCGGGCGCCGGCGATGCGCAAGAAACGCCGGGCCCAGCTCCGCAGGACGCGCTCGGAAAACTGACTCTCGCCGGACAGCCCGATCACCAGCGCGGAGGTCAGGGTGTCCGCGACGATCAGGGCCCAGCCCAGCACCGTGCGCAGGAAGCGGAGCGCGGTCACGGCTTCCTCCGCGCTGCGGGGTATTCCTCGGCGGCGGGAAAGAGGAGGACGTCGGCGATGGTCTCCGCTCCGGTGAGCAGCATGAGCAGGCGATCGAAGCCCACCGCGACGCCGCCGGCCTCGGGGATGTGGTCCAGGGCGGCGAGGAGCTTCTCGTCGAGGGGAAACACCTCCCGGCCGAGCGGCTTGCGCAGCGCCTGCTCGTCCTCGAGGCGTCTCCGCTGCTCGCGCGCGTCGCAAAGCTCCGAGAACCCGTTGGCCAGCTCGAGCCCGGCGGCGTACAGCTCGAACCGCTCGGCGATGCGGGAGTCCGCGGGATCGAGCCGGGCCAGCGCGGCCTGCGAGGCCGGATACCCGGTCAGAAACGTCGGGCGGTCGAGGCCGATCGAGGGCTCGATCCGCTCGAGCAGCACCTGCGTGAACACGTCGTCCCAGGACGCGCCGGCGGCGGGATGCACACCGCACGCGCGGGCCGCCCGCGCGAAGCCGTCCGCGTCGAGCGGGAGGAAGTCGAAGCCGGCGTGACGCTGGAAGGCCTCGCGACAGGTGAGGCGCTCGAAGGGCGGGCGGAGCGAGAGCGTTCCCGTGCCGCGGCCGTGGCCCGCGCGCGCCGGCGCCTCGGGGGCCGGAGCCGCGGAGAAGATGAGCTGCTCGAGGTCTTCCATGATCGTCGCGGCGCTGCCGGGCGACGCGTAGAACTCGAGCAGGGTGAACTCGGGATTGTGCGTGCGCGAGATCTCGCCGTCCCGGAACACGCGCGCGATCTGGTAGCAGCGCGAGAATCCCTCGCGCGCGAGCAGCCGCTTCATCGCGTACTCGGGGCTGGTGTGCAGATGGAGCCGCCGCGCGCCGTGCACGCCGCCTTCCGGAACCGGAGCGTCGGGGGTGAACGTGGTCTCGAACGGCCGGAGGTGCGGCTCCTGCCCCGCGAACGGCACCGCGATGGGCGTCTCGACTTCGAGGTAGCCGCGCTGCTCGAGGCCCTCGCGCAGCCGGCGTGCCAGCGCCGAGCGGGCGCGGGCCATGTCGGACGTGGCAGGCACGGGTGCTACATAACGCAAAAATGCTTGCCGCAGGTTCGCTTCGATGCGAGTGAACCGGGGTGCCCGTCCTGCTGGTCCTCCTCCTCGCCCTCGCCTGTGGGCACGCCCAGCCCACGCCCGCTCCCGCGACCTCCGGCAAGCGCGTGGCCCAGAGCCCGTCGCCGCCCCGCAACGGGGCCGCGGGCGACGCGACCGTCACCGCGGCGGATCTCTCGGAAGAGACGCGCGCGCTGCTCCGCACAGAGGGAGAGCTCTTGTGGAAGCGCTGGACCACGGGAGCGGGTCCGATGCCGTCCAGCGCGCTCGCGGAGCATCCGCGGCTGGCGCAGCGGGAGAGCATCGAGGTGGTGCGGGCCGCGGAGGAGCGGGCCAGGACTCCGGAGGCGCGCGGCGCGCTGTCGCTGCTCGAGCAGCAGCTGGTCACGCTGGCCATCGCGCGAGAGGCGGGCACGGAGATCGACGCGCTGGAGAGGGCGCGCGCCCAGCTCTCGTTCTCGCCTCCCGGGCAGACGACCGCGACGGCAGGAGAGCGCGACCTGGATCGGATGCTCACCGCCGAGCCCAACGCGCAGAAGCGCGCGCTGATCGCGCTGGCGGAGGCCAAGGCGGCCCAGTCCTTGGTGCCCCTCGCGATCGCGCGCGACGCGGCGGTGGACAAGGCCATCCAGACGCTCGGGGCGGGCACCTGGGCGTCGTTGCAGGAGCGCGCGCACGGCATCACCCTGGCCGAGCTGTCGAAGCTCGCCGAAGCGACCCTGGCGGCCACCGAAGAAGTGAGCGAGCGCGCCGTCGAGGCGTCCTCGGTCCGGAACCTGGGCATCACTTCGGATCGCTTGCGCCGCGCGGATCTGCCGCGAATGGCGCGCACGGCCATCGCCGACCCGCACTTCGCGCCGGGCAAGGCCTGGCCGTTCGTGCGCGACGTGCTGATCAAGGCGGGGTCTCCGCCTCCGCCGTCTTTGCGGCTCGACGCGGAGCCGTCGCCTTCGAAGGGCGCGCGTCCCCTGGCGCTTTTGGTGGACCCCCCGCGCGACGTCCGCCTGTCGGTGCGGCCAGCCGGCGGCTTCGAGGAGCAGCGGGCCACGCTCCACGAGGGAGCCCGCGCCGCCGGAGGAGCGTATACGTCCATGCCCCGCTGGGAGCTGGCGCAGCTCGGCGACGGCTCCGCCTCCCTGGGCATCGCCATGCTCTTCGAGGCCCTCGCGGGCCAGCCGGAATGGCTCCGCGCCACCTCGCAGCTCCGTGGAGAGCCGCTGGACGATCTCGTGCACACCGAGGCGACCCGCCGCCTCCTCGCCGCGCGGCGAGCGGCGGCGATGGTGCTGTTCGAGATCAAGCGCCGCGAAGGCCCGGGGACGGCCGAAGCGCAGGCGGCCCTCTATCGGGGGCTGCTGCAGCGCGCGCTGTTCTGCGTACTGTCGGACGAGGACGCGGACCGGTGGGCGCTGGAGGCGGACAGCTACACCATGACCGCGGCCCCGATGCTCGGCGCGCTGCTGGCGGCGCATCTGGAGCAGACGCTGGGACCGGCCTGGTGGAGCTCGCCGCAGCCGGCGCTGAAGCAGCTGTGGGCGGGAGGGAGATCGCTGACGGCGGTGGAGGCGGCCCGGGCGGCGGGGGTGGCGCAGCTCGATCCGGCCGCGCTGGCGGCGGTGGCGGATGCGCGGCTGCGGTACTCGGCTCCGGACGCGCCACCGGTCGCGCCGAAGCCGGACTACAAGTACATGCAGGGGGACAAGAAGAAGAAGCGGAAGGCGCGGAAGAAGTAGCGGGCGCTGGCGGGGTGCGAGAATCACATTGCCGCGGTTCGCGCGGCGTCCAAGGCCCGCAGGGGGTGTGCTCACCGTGGTCGTCCCGCCGTCAGTTGGCACAGCGAGTTGCGTAGGGTGTCCCCGAAACTCCAGGACGTCAGGCGCGCGGCAACGACAGCGCGAACACCGACCCCCGCGGCCCCGTCTCGCGGAGCTCCGCCCTGCCCCCGTGCAGCTCCGCCACTGCCCGGACGATGGCAAGACCGAGCCCCGTTCCGCCGTCGCCGTGCCGCGTGGTCACGAACCGCTCGAACAGCCGCTCCCGGACCACCGGATCGACTCCCGGCCCGTGATCGCGGACCTGCGCCACGCACTCCGAGCCCCCGCTGATCTCCAGCTCGACCCGCTCCCCTTCCGGCGAGTGCTGCACGGCGTTCCCGAGCAGGTTTTCCAGCGCGCGCCGGAGCCAGACCGGGTCCCCACGCACCGGCGCCGCCGTCCCCGCGCGCAGCTCGACGCGCACCCTCCGCGCCGCCGCCGTGGGCCCCTGCGCGTCCACCGCTTCCTTCGCGATCGCGCACAGGTCCACCGGGTCGTCCTTCGGCTCGATGCCCCGCGCCTCCAGCCGCGCCAGCGAGAGCAAATCCTGCGTGAGCTGCTGCAGCTTGTCCGCGCTCTCCCGGATGCGCAGCGCGAACCGGCGCGCCGTCTCCGGCTCGTCCGCCGCGCCCTCGGTGAGCACCTCCGCCGAAGCGCGGATCGCCGCCACCGGGTTCTTCAGCTCGTGCGAGACGTCCGCCACGAAGTTCTCCAGCGCGTGCCGCTCCTCCAGCTCCCGCCGCATCGACTCCAGCGCGTGCGTCAGCTCGCGCACCTCGCGGCCGCGCGGCTCGGGCAAGGGCGCCTGCCGCTCCCCGGCCGCCACCCGCTTCGCCGCCCGCGTGAGGCGCTCGATGGGCACCGCCACCGCGCCTCCGATGATCATCGCCAGCGCCGCCGAGGCCACCGCGAACATCAGCGCCAGGAGCGCCACCTTGGGCGCCACGTCGCTCATCAGCTGGACCATCCCGAAGGTCGCTTTCCGCACGCGCACCCGGCCCCCTCCGACAACGGGCGCCTCGGCCGAGACGCGGGCGACGCCGGGATGCGCCTCGCCGGACTCCAGCACCACCTGCCCTTCCGCGTCGAGCAGCGCGACGTCCGTGTCGATGGCGTTGCGGGTGAACGCCGCCAGGATCGGCTGCAGCGACTCGCTCGGCATCCGCGCGGCCAGCTCGGCCATCGCGCGGGCCTCGTCCTCCGCCGCGCGGGTGGCGAACAGCGAGGCGCGGGCGGTGAAGCGGTCGATCACGATCACCGCGAACATCGCGGACAAGAGCAGCGTGGTGGCGGCCAGGGGAATGAACACCTGCAGCCGGAGCGACAGGCCGGTGCGGCGCGCCTCGAGCAGGCGCGCGACGGTCGCGCCCAACCCGAGCAGGAACAGGATCGCGAGCGCGAGGAGCAGTTCCTGCCTACCCATCCCTCAAACGGTACCCGACCCCCCGCACCGTCTCCAAGACCCGGGGATCGCCGCCCGCCTCCTCGATCTTCCGCCGCAGCGCCTTCATGTGCACGTCCACCGTCCGGTCGCCCACCACCACGTCGCTGCCCCAGACCGCGTCGAGGATCTGGCTGCGCTCGAACACCCGCCCCGGGGTGCGCAGGAAGAGCGCGAGTAGGTTGAACTCGGTGCGCGACAGCGCCAGCTCCCGGTCGGCGATGGTCGCCTTGCGCGTGCTCGAATCCAGCGCCAGGTTGCCGGCCCGGATGGGCTTCTCCTCCGGCTGCGCGGAGCGCGTGGCCCTGCGCAGCACCGCGCGCACGCGCGCCGCCACCTCCCGCGGCGAGAAGGGCTTCAGCACGTAGTCGTCCGCGCCGATCTCCAGCCCCACCACCCGGTCGGTCTCCTCGTCGCGGCTGGTGAGCACGATCACCGGCACGTCGCTGGCCTCGCGCAGCGACCTCAAGAACTCGAGCCCGTTTCCGTCGGGTAGCACCAGGTCGAGGATCACCAGGTCGGCGGGAGCAACCAGGCTGCGCGCCTCGCGGAGCGACGCCGCCTCGGACACCTCGAACCCGTCCCGCAGCAAGGCGAAGGCCAGGCTCTCGCGGATGGCAGGCTCGTCGTCGACCAGGAGGATGTTGCTCACGGCGGGGCCCCGAAGTGGCCGGGCTTCTCCGGCTCCTTGGCCGGAGCGGCCGGGGGCTGTTTCTCGTCGGGCTTCTCCAGCACGGCGAGGACGAACTTGTTGTTGCGCGATTCGACCACACGCAGCCGCGCCGTGGTCCCCAGCGCGGTCCGCAGATTGTTGAGCCGGGCCTGCTCCACCAGCACCCACTTGCGCTGTCCCGGGCTATTGACGAACTCGGGCAGCGTGGCCGACGGAGCCCCGGGGCGTCCGACCTGGCGCACGGTGTTCCTCGAGTAGAACGTCTCTCCCCGCCAGTTCATCTGGAAGGCGCCGATGGGCTCGTCGGGCGTGCTCTGGTGGAAGTACTCCCAGAACAGGTCTCGCTGCGTCCAATGCGGCGACAGCCTCCGCCAATGGAACCAGCCGCAGAACGCGGCGAACGAGAGCGCGAGCGCGACCAGCGACCAGACCATCACCCTGCGGTCCTGCGCCGGCTCGGGGGCTGTGAGCGGCGCCCCGGCCATGCGGGCGCCGAGCGCCGTCCTCAGCGCGGCGCGCCTCTCGCGCGACGGCAGCGCGCGCAGCCACCGCCAGAGCTGGGCCAGCCGGTCGAAGAGCCAGGGCGAGAGCGCCACCGCGGGGGCAGCGTAGAAGAGGACCGTGAAGATCTGCCGCGGGTCCGTCTCCCGATCCGGATACGGCCGGTCGTAATTGTAGACGAACATGTCCGTGAGCCGCTTCGGGGCGAGCGCCAGGTCGTGTGCCACCAGCGCATAGAGCAGCCCGCCGGCGAAGATGGGCCCGGCGTGCGCGCGCAGGCCCTCGTCGAGAAGTCGCTCGATCCAGAGCGCGCAGAAGAAGAGCAGCGGCGCCATCACCGGGAAGGTGTAGTGATGGAACTTGGTCGCGGAGAAGGCGAACACCGCGAAGCCGATCAGGAGCCAGAAAAGCAGGAACAGGACCGCGCGCTCGCGCGGCGTCTGTGGCCGGACGCGGACCTTGGAGAGGACCGTGGCCGCCCCGGGCACGGCGAAGATCCAGGGGAAGCAGTCGTATCCGAGCTGCTCGATGAAGTACGTGAAGCCGCCCCCCGGCGTGGTGGTGTGCACGCCCAGCGCCAGCCGCTTGAAGTGGTCGTGGATGATGAACCGCTCGAAGAAAGTCTTTCCTTCGTCGTCGCGCCCGTCGAAGGCGAACATCGTGCCGTACCAGGGAGCGCAGATGGCGAGCACGATCAGCGAGCCCGCCAGGACGTGCAGCCGGCGCAGGCGGTGCCATTCCCCGGTGACCACGAAGTAGAGGAGCGCGACCGCGCCCGGGATCGCGAACCCGAGGAGCCCCTTGGAGAGCGTGGCGAGGCCCACCAGGCAGTAGAACGCGGCAGCCCAGCCCTCGTGAGGCGCGTCGTCGTCGAGCAGCACGATCATCAGGCAAGCCATCGCGCCGTTGAGCAGGCCGACGAAGATGGGGTCGGGGACCGCCTGCCGGACGAGAAAGACGAACAGCGGGCTGGTGAGGAGCGCGAGCGTGCCGATCACCGCGGCCCGCCGCGAGAGCAGGCGGTTCGCCGCCACGAAGAGCAGCACTGCGCCGATCACGGTGAGCACCGCGTACGGCAGCCGCACGCCCCACTCGGTGTAGACGCCGATCCAGCGATCGGCCCCGTTGGTGTTCGCGAGCAGCATCCCGGCAGCGGTCAGCCAGAGATCCAGCGCGGGCTTGGAGAAGAACCAGGCCGACTCCCACCAGGGATGGATGTAGTCGCCGCGGGAGATCATCTCCCGCGCCACCTCGCCGTAGTGCGGCTCCCACGGGTCCCAGAAGCCCGTCGCCCCCAGCCAGGGAACGAACAGCAGGGCCGCGAGCGCGACGAACCCGATGGTCAGGCGCCACTCCGCGCTGAGCGGCGAAAGCCAGCGCAGCCAGGAGATCTGCTGCACGAAGGCCGGTAGCCTGTCGCCCCACAAGTCTGGGGGACACGAATCGCGGCTCCGCCGCTCATCATGTCCTCTACCCTGTGACGGCGTTGCCTCGTCCGTCTGGATCTGCGACATCGACGTCCGCGCCCGTAGCACGCAGGGGCGGCAGCGGCAAGGTTACTTCCTGGCCGGACCGCCGGGCCACGACACTGTGACCGCCATCCGCTCCAGCAGGGACGCGCTCGCTCCGGAAGGCTGCATCACGACCAGCGCCGCCGGCGAGCCCTCCCGCATGAAGCACACCGCGCTCACCTGCGCCTGGCCGTCCTCGCCGTCGAGCAGCCCGTCGACGCGGGATCCGCCGGCGACGCCTCGCATCGGGGAAACCTCGCCCAGGTGGAGCTGCTTGAACCGCCCCACGTCCGCGATTCTCCAGAGCTCGTCCTGCAGGGCGGCGCGCGCGACGCGGTCGCAGGCGCAGGTGGGGCCGTGGCAGGCGCCCGCCTGGATCAGCGTGGCCGAGCTGCGGAAGGCGCCGGTGAGGCCGTTCGAGTAGGACATCGCGCTGAGCGAGGTCGAGGCCTTTCGCCAGCCCAGCGGCATCTTCACCGCCAGCGACGCGGGACCTTCGCGGTACTGGCCCAGCGCCGGCAGCGCGGGCGCGGCGAAGACGCCGAGCGAGAGGGTCCCGAGAAGCGCTCCGGCCGCGGCCGCCAGCCTACGGGCCGCAGCGTCGGGCGGCCAGCGGCGGGGAGAGAGGAAGCACCCGAGGAGAGCGCCGGTGAAGAGCCCGCCCGCATGGCCCCAATTGTCGACGCCGGCGGAACCGAGCCCCGCCGCGAACAGCGCGAGGAGCCAGGGGATGATCCGGAGGCCGAAGTGCGATCGCAGCGAGCCGTGCACGCCGCGACGCCAGCCAAACGTGACCGAGGCGCCCAGAACCCCGAAAGCGATCCCGGAGGCGCCGAGCGAGATGGAGTCCGCCCCGATCGCGGAGATCAGCGTGGTGCCGAGCGCGGTGAAGATCAGCAGCGCCAGGTAGTCGGCGGGCCGCACCGCGCGCTCCAGCGCGCCGCCCACGTTCCAGAGCGCGAAGGCGTTGAAGGCGAGATGGAGCGGATCCTTGTGCAGCAGGTTGGCCGCGAACAGCCGCCAGGTCTCGCCCCGGTCGAGGATCAGGGGCGTCGCCTTTGCCCCGTACACCAGCAGCGAAGGAACGGCCACGCCCGACCGCAGGCCGCCGGCCGCGACCAGAACCCAGAAGGCCGCGAGCAGAAAGCCGATTGTCACCCAGGGAACGCCCGAGATGGACAAGGCCTCGGAGGTGGCAGGGCGCAGGGCCGCCGGATCGTTCGCCGGTTGCGAAAAAGGCGCTTCTTCCGTCCACGCGGCCATTTGCTCTAGGATGGCCACGACGGGGCCTAGGCGGCAGGCCCCCGCCCGCATCCGAGGAACGGACGAGATGAAGCTCATCATCGAGGACGACGAGGGTCGAAAGACCGTCGTCCCTCTGGCTCGCGACGAAATCACCATCGGGCGTCAGGAAGGCAACACCATCCGCCTGACCGAGCGGAACGTCTCGCGCCGCCACGCGCGCCTGGTGAAGGGCGACGGCCGCATCTTGATCGAGGACCTGGGGTCGTACAACGGCGTCCGGGTCAACGGGGAGAAGATCTCCGGGCCCACCCGGATCAAGGAAGGCGACCTGGTCGAGATCGGCGACTATGACCTGGGAATCCAAGGGAAAATCGAGGCAAGCCCGACCCCTGCGGGCGGCGTCCGGCCGCCCACGCTCCCCCCGGGCGCGCTGAAGGCCCCGGCGGCAGCCCGGCCGCCGACGATGCCGCCGCAACAGACGCCGATCCCGGGCGCCGTGACCTCGCCGGGACAAGCCGCCCTCGAGAAGCCTCCGCCGGCGGAGAAACCGCCCCCGCCGCCGCCCCCCTCCGCCACCACACAGAACCCGACTGCGGGCGGCGCCACGGCCATCATCCGCGTCAGCGACGTGATGAAAGCCGCCCCGCAGGTGGAGGCGCGGGACCTGGAGCGGTCCGAGATGCCCCGCCTGGTCGGACTCGCCGGCCCCTTCCGCGCCAAGGAGTTCTACCTGATGCGGTCCGAGGTGAAGTTCGGCCGCACCGACGAGAACGACATCGTCGCGGACCACCAGTCCGTCTCGCGCGCCCACGCGCGCTTCGTGCTCGACGATGGCACCTGGAAGGTGATCGACAACAAGAGCGCGAATGGCGTGCGGGTCAACGGCGAGGAGTACGCGGTCTCGAACCTCAAGCCGGGCGACGTGATCGAGCTGGGCCACCTCAAGTTCCGCTTCTGCGGGCCGGGAGAGAAGTTCACCCCGCCTCCGGAGAAGGCCGAGAACGGACCGCAGAAGGGCGGGCTCAAGCCCACCACGGCGGAGTTGATCGCCGGCGCGCAGGGCCGGCCGACTCCGGCGTCCAGCGCGGCGGCCGGCGGGAAGAAGTCGGGCGCGGGGAAGATTGCCGGAATCGCGATCGGGCTCGTGGTGATCGGCGGAGCCGCGGCTTTCCTGGCCTTGCGGCCGCAGAAAGCGGCGAACCCGGACGAGGCGACCGGCGAGCAGGCGGTGAAGGCCGGCGACGGGCTGTTCAAGCAGCATCGGTACGTCGCGGCGATGGAGAGGTACGAGAAGGCCGGCTCCGCCCCGGCGCCGAACAAGAAGAAGGCGTCGGAGGAAGCTGGCGGCGAGGGGTCCTACAACGCGCTCCGCAACGCGCTGGCCGGCGGGGACGCCGACATGGCGCGCAGCCTGTTCGAGCACTGCGGGTCCGAACAGACGTACTGGTGCCAGAAAGCGCAGGAGATGGGCGAGCAGGTGAAGTCGGCCTACGCCAAGAAGCACCTCCAGGCGGCGGCAGCGGCGAAGGCGGCTGGCAAGCTCGACGCCTGCCTCGCCGACGTGAACAACGTGCTCGGCTTCGACGGCTCCAACGCCGAGGCTCAGGCGCTCCAGTCCCAGTGCCAGCCGCAGGAGACCGCGAAGGCCGAGCCGGCGCGCCGGGAAGGCCCGAGCCCGAAGGATCGCGAGGCGAAGGCCGCGAAGCTCGCCAAGGCATCGTCCGACAAGCTGATCGCGCGCGACTTCCCCGGCGCGGTGAAGGACGCTCACGCCGCGCTGGCGCAGTCGCCGAGCGACAAGGACACGCAGATGCTGGCCTACCGCAGCCTCGGCTACGGATACGCGTATCTCAACGACAAATCGAACGCGGTGAAGTGGCTGGAGAAGTATCTGCCGTTCTGCAGCACGGACTGCGACCAGGTACACGCCTTCATCGGGAAGTGACCGGATCTGCTTTGGCCGCCCCTCGGGGTTGCGGTAGGCTTCGGCCCCGCAGCCCGGGGTGCCGTGCATGAAGCTGATCATCGAAGACGACGAGGGGCGGAAGACTGTCGTCCCGGTCGTCGGCGACGAAATCACCATCGGCCGCAACGAGCAGAACCTCGTCCGGCTGGAGGAGAAGAACGTCTCGCGGCGCCATGGCCGGCTCCTGCGCGAGCAGGGACGCTACTACATCGAGGACCTGAACAGCTTCACCGGCATCCTGGTCAACGGCGAGAAGGTCGAGGGGAAGCGACTGGTCCACGCCGGCGACCTGATCCAGATCAGCGAATACGACCTGATCCTCATGGCCAGTCCCGAGGAGGTGAAGATTCCCCCGGCGGGGAACGGCGACGGCGCGCAGCACGAGATCCCGCCGCCGATGCCGCCCCCACAGGGACCCACGCCCGAAGAGCTGGCGGCGGCAGCCGAGGCGGCCGCGAAAGCGCGGGCCGAGGCCGAGGCCCGCGCCCGGCGGATGGCCGAGACGGCCACCATCCGCCTCTCCGACCTGAAGTCGGAGACCGGCGAGACGCGCGCGCAGGACGTGCCCGAGCCGCAGCGGCCCAGGCTGGTGGGCATTTCGGGGAAGTATCGCGGCGAGGAGCTGATCCTCGATCGCAGCCCCATCCGGCTGGGCCGGTCCGACGAGAACGATCTGCAGATCGAGCATCCCTCGGTCTCGCGCCGCCATCTGCGCCTGCATATCGACAACGGGATCTGGAAGGTGATGGATTCCGAGTCGCGCAACGGCGTGCGCGTGAACGGCGAGACCTACGCGCAGATCGGCCTGCGCCACGGCGACACGCTGGAGATCGGCCACCTCCGCTTCGCCTTCGTCGAGCCGGGCCGCGGCTTCCAGCCTCCGCCCGAGCTGACACCCGTGCCGGGCACCGCCGCGCCGAAGGTGTCGGGCGGCCCGCCCACCGCGCTCTGGGTCGCGGTCGGCATGGCCAGCGTGGCCGTCCTCGCCGCGGGTATCTTCCTGCTCTTGCGGCATCGGGCGGACGAGGAAGTGGCGCAGCGCGTGAGCGCCGAGCGCAGCTTCGCGCTGCGCAGCGCGGGCGAGTCGGCCGCGGGGCACCGGTACGTCGAGGCGGTCCACAGCCTCGACGCGGCACGCCGGGCGGGCGCGACTCCAGCGGAGCTCAAGGACTATCCGGCGCTGGAGCGCGAGGCGCACGCCGAGGAGACGTACCGCGAGATGGAGGCGGCGGCGACCTCGCAGGACTGGGAGCGCGCGCGCAAGCTGCTCGACCAGCTCGCCGCGACCGGCACCTGGTACGGGGCGAAAGCCGCGGACAAGGCGACGGCGATTACCGCGGGTTACGTGAACCTGCACGTGGCCGCCGCGGCGCTGATGAAAGGCAAGGACGACGCCGGTTGCCTGGCCGAAGCGCAACTCGCGCTGGCGGCGAATCCGCAGAGCGCCGACGCGCGGTCGCTCGCCGAAGCTTGCAGGGCGGCGCCGGCGAAGAAGGCGGCGCCGGCCCAGCCGCCGCCGCGAAAGGCGGTCGCCGCCACGCATCCTGAACGGCCGCGTCCTTTCGACGAAGCCGAAGCGCGGCGGCTGCTCAACGAGGGCAACCAGAAGCTCCTCGCCCAGGATCCTTCCGGCGCCGTGGCGCTGTTCGAGAAGGCGCTCGCGCTCAAGCCGGGGAGCTCGACGCTCGGGGGCCTCTACCGCAGCATGGGCATCGCCCATACGCGCCTCGGCAACGTCGAGGAGGGAGCGCACTACTACCGGCTTTACCTACCCCTGTGCACCGATCCCGCAGAAAAGGCGCAACTACGTAAAGTTCTGGAGGATTATGACTCCCGCCGGCGCTGATGTAGGAGGGACTGATACCGCTGGGACTGTAGACGCTCGTGCAGTCTCACTGTACAGTCGGGGCTCAACAAGGGGCACCCGTGGACATCCGCACACTCGTCGTCGATGACGATCAGGACTCCTGCGATTTCATCGAACGCATCCTCAAGAACGAAGGGTACCGCGTCGGAACCCTGACGGACCCGCGCAAGGTCGAAGATGAGCTGCGCAAGGCCGACGTGCACCTGGCCATCGTCGATCTGAAGATGCCGGATCTCTCCGGCCTCGACGTCGCGCAGATCATCAAGAAGTACGATTCGGACTGCTCGGTCATCCTGATGACCGGCTACGCCACCCTTGACTCGGCGGTCGGCGCACTGCGCTATGGGGTGGTCGACTATCTCAAGAAGCCGGTGCGAGAGGACGAACTGGTGGGCGCGGTGAACCGCGCGCTGGCCGCGAAGGGCCTCTCGCTGCTTCCCGAGGAGGAGCTCCACCGGAACATCGGGACGTCGATCCGCGACCTGCGCAAGAAGCGGGCGCTGACCTTGAAGCAGCTGGCGAAGCGGACCGGGCTGTCGGTCTCGCTGCTCTCGCAGATCGAGCGGGCGGAGAGCAGCGCGAGTGTGACCTCGCTGTACAAGATCGCGCACGCGCTGAAGATCCGGCTGCCCGAGCTGTTCGCGCGCGTGTAACTGCGTCACTGCGACCCGATCCACAGCTCACTTGCCCCGTGGGCAAGCTGACGTGCTCTTGGAGGCGTCAGCTTGGTGACTCCAGCTACTTCAGAACCACCAAAACGTCCCCTTCGCTCACCGGCTGCGACTCCTTGCAGCGGATCTCCACCACCTTCCCGTCCTCCGGGGCCTCGACCGGCATCTCCATCTTCATGCTCTCGAGGATGACCAGGATGTCCCCGGTCTTCACCTCGTCGCCCACCTTCTTCTCGATCTTCCAGACCGTGCCGGTGATGTGCGCGGGAACGTTGGCCATGTCAGAGCCTCTCCAGAAAATGCGTGTCCAGCTCGCCGCGGGCGAAGGCCTCGCTGGACAGCGCCTTGAGGTGGGTGGGGATGTTGGTCTTCACGCCTTCGATCGCGAACCGCTCCAGCGCCGCGCGCATGCGCGAGGTGGCCTGCGCGCGCGTCTCGCCGAAGGAGATGATCTTCGCCAGCAGCGAGTCGTAGTACGGCGTGACCGTGTCGCCGGCGCGGTAGCCGGCGTCGATCCGGATTCCGTCGTGGAAGACGCCGTCCGCCTGGACGGGGGTGTCGAACCGCTTCACCGGGCCGGGCGAAGGGAAGAACTTCACCGGGTCCTCCGCGTTGATCCGGCACTCGATGGCGTGCCCGCGCGGGCGGATGTCGCCCTGGCCGATGGGCAGCTTCTCGCCGGCGGCGATGCGGAGCTGGAGTTGCACCAGGTCCAGGCCCGTGGTGGCCTCGGTCACGGGGTGCTCGACCTGCAGGCGCGCGTTGAGCTCGATGAAGTAGACCTCGTCGCCCACCAGCAAGAACTCGCAGGTCCCCGCGTTGCCGTAGCCGACCGCGCGCGCCGCCGTGAGGCCGGCGTCGAGCAGGCGGGTGAGCAAACGCGGCCGCGGCTGCGGTAGCTCGAAAGCTGGCGGCGGCGCCTCCTCGATCACTTTCTGGTGCCGGCGCTGGATCGAGCACTCGCGCGCCCCCACCGCCAGCGTGAGGTGGCCGTCGCCGAGGATCTGCACCTCCACATGGCGAGGTTTCTCGAAATAGCGCTCCAGGTACACGGCGTCCTTCCCGAACGAGGCCCGCGCCCGATCGGCGCAGGCGCGCAGCGCCTTGAGCAGCTCGGCCTCGTCGCGCGCCACCTGCATCCCGATGCCGCCGCCGCCCGCCGCCGCCTTCACCAGCAGGGGGAAGCCGACGGAAGCGGCCGACGCCTTGGCCGCGACCTCCTCGCCGACATGGCCTTCCGACCCGGGCACCACCGGCACGCCTGCGGCCCGCATCACCGCCCGCGCTTGCGCCTTGTCCTTGATCGCGCGCATCGCGGCCGGGGGCGGCCCGACGAAGACGATGCCGGCGTCCGCGCACGCCTGGGCGAAGTCGGCCTGCTCGGAGAGGAAGCCGTAGCCCGGGTGGATGGCCTGCGCACCGGTCTGCTTCGCCGCCGCGATTACCTTCGTGCCGTCGAGGTAGCTCTCGCGCGGCGGCGCGGGACCGAGGCGCACCGCTTCGTCGCAGGCCTCGACGTGGAGCGCCTTCGCGTCCGCGTCGGAGTAGACCGCGACAGTCTTGACACCGAGTGCGCGAGCGGCCCTCGCCACGCGGCAGGCGATCTCGCCGCGGTTCGCGATGAGGATCTTTTCGAACAAGACGTCAAGCCCTCCGCAAGGGGCGCGCAGTCTACTCCAGAAAAACCGGTTGGGGCTGCGTTGACCGCGCTCGCGTCGCGGGCTTAGTGTGCGGCTCACGCGAGTGACGATGCCTACCGCCAAAGCCAGACGGCACCGCAGACGGACCCGAAGGGGGACGGCCCAGGTGGTCGATCTTTCTTCCGTCCGGGCCGAGCGGCGCCGCGAGCAAGCCGAAGAGCGGGTGCGGGACGCGATGGAGGAAAACCGGGCCGCGCTCTCGCGGCTCTTCTCCAGCGGGCTGATCTTCACCCAGAAGGGTTCGCGAGCGGGCAGGGACCTGCTGCTCGCCCACCAGGCGCTGCTGCGGACCGCGGACTTGTTCGCCCGGTTGGAGGAGCCCCGCGCGCGGGACGACGCCGCGCTGAAGCACCGGGCGGAAGAGGTGTTCGCGCACCTGGACGCGCAGCTGGCGCGGACGACCCAGCTGACGGCGCGGACAGGGGAGTTCTTGTCGGGGCGCGGGCGCGACTGACGCTCGGCGACGTGACCGGCGGCCGCCGGCGGATGTCCCTGATTCAACCGAGAGGAGCCGAGGATGCCCGATTCTCGCGCGCTGATCGCCCTTGTCCTTTGCGGCGCGGCCGCCCGCACCGCGGAAATCCAACCGATCATCGATCGGCCCCCCACGCTGCCGCAGGGCAAGGTGGACCTCACCCTGCACGGCACGTACACGAATTGGGGCAACGGTAGCGCGGCGGGAGCCGGCCCGGCCTCTCTCGAGGGCGAGACGCTTGCGCTGGGAGTCGACTTCGGCGCGACCGACCAGTTCCAGCTGGGGTTCGTGGTGGCGCTGCCCATCCATCCGGGCGCCGGTTTTGGCTCGATCCTGGGCGGCGCCGGCGTCGCCCTGGGCAAGGAATCGGCGCTGCGGATCGACGTGGGCTACGAGAGGGTGGGCTTCAACGGGGACACTGGCACGCTCGGCCTCACGCACATCGACCGCTTCTTCAGCGGCATCGGTGGGCACATCAAGGTCCCGATCACTCCCACGATCGCCTTCGTCAGCGGGCGCACGGGTGTGGTCCATTTCGGCCATTTCGACAACATCGGCGACAGCGGGACCGGATTCTACTTGGGCTCCAGTTTATTGACCGAGGCTGCGTCTGACTTCTTCGTCGTCAGCGGCGGCAGCAACGACAGCAGCACCAACATCGGGATCAACCTGCCCCTGGGGCTGCTTCTGCAGCCCGACCCGCAACTGGCGATCACGCTGCAGCCGGCTACTCCGCGGTGATCCAGATCCCCAGCTCCGGATCCGCCCAGGCGCTGCACTTCGTCCCGATCGGGTTGCAAGCCGTCGTATCCGCGACGCCCGCCCTGGACATCGGAGCGAGCTTCTTCCTCGACGGATACGTCGGCAACTCGGGTGGCAGCAGCGGCAACCCCGGCTACTTCGACCTGCGGGCGCTGATGCTCTGGTTCCGCGTGCGCGTCTGAGCGCGGAGCGACGCGAGATCCGATGACGGAAGTGGGGCACCAGCGCGGGGCGCAGCTGTTGTGGTGGTTCGTCGCTGCGGGGCGGGTTGCTTTCCGGGGGTGGGGGTGGGGTGTCGTTGGGTGCAGATCCCGTGGCGGGGCGGCATGATGGAATGTCAGAGGGGGCTGGTATCAACGAGGGATGAGTGAAGCTCACCTCGTTCCTGAAAATCGGCCCACGCCTCCGCCACTTGACCAGCTGCTCGAGGCGCTTCGCTCGGCGGCGTTCCTCTTGGAATGGCCGCTGCCGCGTGAGCGCGACGAGGCGGCTTGCAACGAGCTTGCGTGGCTGATCGATGCGCTCTTCGTTTGCGTGGCGCGCGGCCACGGAGCGCTGGACGTTTCGATTGGCGAAGTGCTCGATGCGCTCTCCGTCGGCGACCGGGTGTACCAGCTCGGATACACGAACATCGGCGACTACGCCCGCGAGCGCTTCGGGTTGGCGGCGAGCACGGCGATCAAGATGGCACGCTTCGCGAAGGCGCTGCGGGATCGGCCTGGTCTGCACGAGGCGGTTCGCGCGGGTGAGGTGAGCACACGCAAGGCGGAAGCGGTGATGCGCGTGGCGGTCGGGGACGTCGAGGACGTCTGGGTAGCGCGAGCGCGCTCCGGGAGGACCGTTCGTGATCTGAAAGCGGCCGTGGAGGCGGAGCGCGGGCCGGAGCCGGAGGAAGAGGCGTGGAGGCGGATCGGCTTCCAGATTCCTCCGGAGGCGCAGCCGGCCGTCGACGAAGCGATGGCGCTCGCGCGGAAAGCGCTGCGCGCGAATGCGCCGAAGTGGAAGATCCTGGAGGCGATCGCTCAGGAGTATCTCAGCGGGAGTGCTTCGGCGGGCGCACGCGGCATTGACGACGCGGCGGCTTCCACTCCGGTCCAGCGCGTGGTCGAGCCGCTCAAGGAGTTGCTCCAACACGAGCTCGAGCAGTGGGCGTCGTTGGCTCAGGTGCAACCCATCGCTGCGCCCGAGTCAAAGAAAAGCTTCGACCCGAGATTTCTCGACTCTGAGCTCAGGCGCCTGATGGCCATGCGGAATGGCTGGGACGAGGTGTTCGGTCATCTCGCCTTGGTGTTCACCACGATGCACGGCGCCAGGCGCCTCGACTTCCGCTCCTTCGAGCAGTACTGCGAGGAGCGGCTGGGGATGGCCGAGCGGACCGTCGCGCAGCGCGCTGCACTCGAGAAGAGTTTGCACGAGCTGCCCGCGCTGCGGCAGGCGATGCGCGAAGGCCGGATCTCGTACGAGAAGGCGCGATTCCTTTCGCGGCACGTCAATTCGGCGACGGTCGGGGAATGGATCGACCGGGCGGAGCGGATGACCTGCATCGCTCTTCGCAGGGCGCTCGAGGGGAACGTCGAGGCGCAGCTGTGCGCTGAGCGTCGCGTGGTCGCGGTGGTGCCGCGGTCCGTCTGCGCCCTCCTCTCGGTGGCCATCCAGGCGGTCCGGAAGGACACGGGCAAGCCTCTGACCCCCGGAGAGTGC
>DASQAS010000107.1:0-12531 GCA_035635635.1 Myxococcales bacterium
CGTCGCCGACTCCCAGCGCATGCACTGGCACGACCAGGCGGTCTGGTTCGTGCGCAACAAGCGGGACGTCGCGCGCAGCTTCGTGCCTGAATGGGAGGAGCTGCGGAGCCTGGGATCGCAGATCAAGGCGCACACGCTCTCGCGCCTTCCCGACTACCTGGAGGAGTTCGAGCGGAACGCCACCGCGGCGGGCGCCAAGGTGCACTGGGCGCGCGACGCCGACGAGCACAACCGGATCGTGCACGGGATCCTGCGAGACCACGGCGTCACGCGGATGGTGAAGAGCAAGTCGATGCTCACCGAGGAGTGCCACCTCAACGAGCACCTCGAGCAGCACGGGATCGAGGTGGTGGACACCGACCTGGGCGAGCGGATCGTCCAGTTCCGGCGCGAGCCGCCTTCGCACATCGTGATGCCCGCCATCCATCTCAAAAAGGAGGACATCGGCGCCCTCTTCCACGAGAAGCTGGGCACGCCCGAAGGCCTCTCCGATCCCAAGCAGCTCACCGAGGCGGCCCGCGGCCATCTGCGCGGGAAGTTCCTCGGCGCGCAGGCCGGGCTGACCGGCGTGAACTTCGCCATCGCCTCCACCGGCGGAGTGGTCGTCTGCACCAACGAAGGCAACGCCGATCTGGGCACCTCGCTCCCCCCGCTGCACATCGCCTGCATGGGCCTCGAGAAGGTGATTCCCTCGCCTCGGGAGCTGGCCGTGTTCCTGCGGCTGCTGGCGCGGAGCGCCACCGGCCAGCCGATCACCACGTACACCTCGCACTTCCACGGCCCCCGGCCCGGCGCCGAGATGCACATCGTGCTCCTCGATCACGGGCGCAGCCGGATCCTCGCTCGCGAGGAGTACCGCAACTCGCTCAAGTGCATCCGCTGCGCGGCCTGCATGAACACCTGCCCTGTCTTCCGGCGCAGCGGCGGGCATAGCTACGGCGTCACGGTCGCGGGGCCCATCGGCTCCATCCTCGCCCCGCACATGGACGCGAAGAAGCACGCGGACCTTCCCTTCGCCTCCACTCTCTGCGGATCCTGCAGCGACGTCTGCCCGGTGCGCATCGACCTGCACCACCAGCTCCTCGCCTGGCGCGGCGAGCTGGCTTCCCGCGGACTGGTTCCGCTGCGCAAGCGCGTGGTCTCGCGGGTCGGCGCGTTCGTGCTGGCGCGGACCTGGACCTACCGCATCTTCGGAAAGCTCCTGCGCCTGTTCGCGCCCCTGATTCCCAATCCCTGGACGCGCCAGCGGGACCTGCCGCCGATGCCGCGCGAGAGCTTCCGCGCTCAATGGAGGAAGCGTGTCCGCCCGCGATGAGATTCTCAAATCGCTGCGCGCGGCGGTGCCCGCGGCGGTCCCCCTGCCCGACACCGGCCGGCTCGAGGCGATCCGCTATCCGGACCTGCGAGATCGATTCGCGAAGAGCGTGGTCGAGGTGGGCGGACGGTTCACCGCGGTGGAAGGCGCGCTGGAAGACGCGCTGCGCGCCATCCCGGAATACGCGGAGGCCCGCAAGGTGGTGTCCCTGGTTCCGGGCGTGGCCAAGGCCAACGTGGACCTTTCTGCTGTCTCCGACCCGCACGACCTGCACGACGTGGACTTCTGCGTGCTCCCCGCCGAGCTGGGCGTGGCCGAGAACGGCGCCTGCTGGATCGTCCAGCACGGTGGAGCACTGCGCGCCGCGGCATACCTGACGCAACATCTCGCCGTGGTGGTCCGCGGGGACGCGCTGGTGCACAACCTGCACGAGGCCTACGCGCGCATCTCCATCCCCGTGCCCGGATTCGGGATGTGGCTCTCCGGTCCTTCCAAGACGGCGGACATCGAGCAGGCCCTGGTGATCGGGGCCCACGGCGCCCGCTCGTGCACAGTGATGCTGGTTCCGTAAAAACGGCTTGTAACCGGCGCGACCGTATTCGCTACCCTTTTGTCGGATCGACGCGCCCCCCTCTTGAAGTACCAACGTGTTTGTGGTCGATCCCGTCTTCCCTATGCTGGAAGTCACCGGAACCGGCCACCCCGAAATCCTTTCCAAACAAGCGCTCGCCTTCGTGGAGGAGCTGCACCGCGCCTTCGAGGCAACCCGGCAGACGCTTTTGCAAAAGCGCGCCGAACGTTATCGAAAGCTCGCCGCCGGCGGGGCCTTCGAGTTCCTGCCGGAGACGGCGGGCGTCCGGTCCGGCGACTGGAGGGTCGCTCCCACTCCGGCCGATCTGCAAAAGCGGCACATCGAGATCACCGGCCCGGTCGAGCGCAAGATGATGATCAACGCCTTCAACTCGGGCGCCGACGTCTTCATGGCCGACTTCGAGGACGCGCTCTCTCCCACCTGGAGCGCGGTGGTCCAGGGTCACGCGAACCTCAAGGACGCGGTGCGGCGCAAGCTCGCGTTTACCTCGCCCGAGGGCAAGGCCTACAAGCTGAACGACAAGATCGCCACGCTCCTGGTCCGGCCCCGCGGATGGCACCTCCCGGAGAAGCACCTGCGCGCCGACGGCAAGGCCATCTCCGGATCGCTGGCGGACTTCGGCCTCTTCTTCTTCCACAACGCGCGCGAGACGCTGGACCGGGGCAGCGGGCCCTACTTCTACCTGCCGAAGATCGAGTCGCACCTGGAAGCGCGCCTCTGGAACGACGTCTTCCTGCTCGCCCAGGACAAGCTGGGGGTTCCGCGCGGCAGCGTGCGCGCGACGGTGCTGGTCGAGACGCTGCCCGCCGCGTTCGAGATGGACGAGATCCTCTACGAGCTGCGCGATCACTCCAGCGGCCTGAACGCGGGGCGCTGGGATTACATCTTCTCGCTGATCAAGAAGCTCCGGACGCGCCGCGACCTGATCCTGCCCGACCGGCAGCAGATCACCATGACCGTGCCGTTCATGCGCGCGTACACGGAGCTGCTGGTCAAGACCTGCCACCGCCGCAACGCCCACGCGATGGGCGGGATGGCGCCGTTCATCCCCACCCGCAAGAACCCCGAGATCAACGAGAAGGCGCTGGCGCAGACCCGCGCCGACAAGGAGCGCGAGGTCCGCGACGGATTCGACGGGACCTGGGTGGCGCATCCCGACCTCGTGCCGGTGGCGAAGGAAGTCTTCGACCAGAAGCTCGGCAAGCCGCACCAGAAGGAGAAGCTGCGCGAGGAGGTCCACGTCGAAGCGCGCGAGCTGCAGGACACGAAGGTGCCCGGCGGGACCATCACCGAGGCTGGCGTGCGCAACAACATCTCCGTCGCGCTGCAGTACCTGAGCGCCTGGCTGGGTGGAAACGGCGCGGTGGCGATCTTCAACTTGATGGAGGATGCGGCCACCGCGGAGATCTCCCGGGCGCAGCTCTGGCAGTGGGTGCAGAACGGCGCCAAGCTCGCCGACGGGCGCACCATCGACGGGCCGCTCTACGGGAAGCTGCGCGACGAGGAGGTGGGCAAGCTTCCCGACAGCCCACAGCTCCGGCAGGCGCGCAAGATCCTGGACGACCTGGTGCAGGGCGAGTTCATCGACTTCCTCACCCTACCGGCCTACGAGCAGCTCGAATGAGGCAGGAGACCCCAGGCGCGACGCAGGCCGAGCACAAGGAGAGCGCCGGCCCACTGCCCGCCGGGCTCACAGCGCGCTTCGCCTTGGTCGTGGGCGACGAATACTGCATCCGTGAGCCGGAGCAGCTGCGGACCTACGAGTCCGATGGCCTGGCCAGCTTCCGCGTCACGCCCGGCGTGGTCGTCCTGCCGACCACCACCGAGGAAGTGGTGGGGTGCGTGAAGCTGGCGCACGAAGCGGGGCTGCCCATCGTGGCCCGCGGGTCCGGCACCGGGCTCTCGGGCGGCGCCTTGCCTGTACCCGGCTGCGTGCTGATCGGCCTCTCGCGGATGCGGAAGATCCTCGAGGTGGACTTCGACAACGCGTTCATGCGCGTGCAGCCCGGCGTGATCAACCTCGACGTCTCCAAGCACATCGGGCCGCAGGGCTGGTACTACGCGCCGGACCCATCCTCGCAGAGCGTCTGCTCCATCGGCGGCAACGTGGCCGAGAACTCGGGCGGGGCCCACTGCCTCAAGTACGGCTTCACCGTGAACCACGTCCTCGGCGTCCGCATGGTCCTGTACGACGGGCGCGTGGTCGACCTGGGCGGCCCCGTCCTCGACCAGCCCGGATACGACCTCCCCGGCGTGGTGGTGGGAAGCGAGGGGCTCCTGGGGATCGTCACCGAGGTGGTGCTGCGCATCCTGCGCATGCCCGAGGCTACCCGGACCTTCTTCGCCACCTTCCCCTCCACCACCGAGGCGGGCAACGCGGTGAGCGCGATCATCGCCTCGGGCATCGTGCCGGCGGCCATCGAGATGATGGATACGCTGGCCATCGTGGCGGCGAAGGCGGCGACAGGAGTGGACTGGCCGGAGGTCGGCGCGGCGCTCCTGATGGACGTGGATGGGGTGGCGCCCGAGTGCGAGCACACCTCGGGGGTCGCGGTCGAGCTGGCGAAGAAGGCGGGAGCGCTGGAGATCCGCGTCCCGCGCGACGCCGCCGAGCGCGAGCTGATGTGGAAAGGCCGCAAGAGCGCCTTCGCGGCGGTGGGGCGGATCGCGCGCAACTACCTGGTGCAGGACGGGGTGATCCCGCGCAGCGCGATCGCGCGCGTGCTCACGGAGATCGCGGAGCTCGGCCAGCGCTACGGGCTGCGAGTGGCAAACGTCTTCCATGCGGGCGACGGCAACCTGCACCCGCTGGTGCTCTTCGACGGCCGCGACCCGGCCGAGGAGAAGAAGGCGGAGGAGATGTCGGGCGAGATCCTGCGCATCTGCCTGCGCCATGGGGGATCGCTCACCGGCGAGCACGGCATCGGCACCGACAAGGCGCCCTACATGCCGGAGATGTTCACGCCACAGGATTTGGAAACGATGCAGCTCGTCCGCTGCGCATTCGACCCGGGCGGCAGATTCAATCCGGGCAAGGTGTTCCCTTCTCCGCGCCTCTGCGGCGACAAGCCGGGGCTGTATCGGCCCCACCCCACCGAGTTGACCGGTGAAGCATGGCGCGCCTGACGCCAGGGTCGATCGACGAGGCGCAGTCGTTGCTCGCGGAGGGTGGCCGGTCGGTCCTCTTCGTGGGCGGAGAGACGGCGATCCCTCCCGGTCCGCCGGTCGACCTCGAGCTCTCGACGGGCAGGCTGGACCGGGTGGTGGAGTACGAGCCCGCCGACCAGGTGATCACTGCCGAGTGCGGCGTGACGCTCGCGCAGCTCCAGGGAGAGCTGGGCAAGCACGGACAGCGCCTCGCGCTGGACCCTCCGCAGCCGGAAAAGGCGACCCTGGGCGGGATCATCGCCTCCAACGCCTTCGGCCCCCTGCGCACCCGGTACGGATCGATCCGCGACCTGATCATCGGCATCTCGGTCATCCGGGCGGACGGCACGCGGGCCAAGGGCGGCGGGAAGGTGGTCAAGACGGTCGCGGGCTTCGACTTGCCCAAGCTGATGTGCGGCTCGTGGGGGACGCTGGCGTTCATCGCTACCGCCACGTTCCGCGTCCACCCGGTTCCCGAGGCGACGGTCACGCTGCGCGCCCGCGGAGTGGACCCGATGGAGCTGGTGCGGAAGACGCGGGCGCTGCAGCTCGAGCCGGCGGCGATGCTGGCGGTGCGCGAAGCGGCGGGCTGGAGCGTGTACCTGCGCTTCGAGGGATTCGGGGCCGGCGTCCGGGCGCAGCGCGAGAAGCTGAAGGAGCTCGAGGAAGCCGCGTGGCCCGAGCCGGCACCGCCAGGCGGGCGAGTGCGCTTCGGCGCCCTGCCCTCGAACGTCGCGCAGGTCGCGAAGGCGCTGGCGCCGCTCGGCGGGCGGCTGGAATGGCTGCCCACGCTGGGCCTCGGATCGGTCGCGCAGGTCGCGGCGGGGAAGGACGCGGTACAGGGAGCGCGGGGGGAGTTGATGGCGCTCGGCGGATGGTTGGTGGCGGAAGGCGACCTCGGCCCGCCCCCCTCCTCCCTCGCGCTGCAACGCTCGGTCAAGCAGCAGATGGATCCCGCGGGACGGCTCGCGCCGGGCAGGTTCCTTGCATGACGGCGCCGGCGCCCCAGCGGGAGCTGATCGACGATTGCGTGCACTGCGGGTTCTGCCTCCCGCACTGCCCCACCTACCAGAGCTGGGGCGAGGAGATGGACTCGCCCCGCGGGCGCATCGACCTGATGCGCGGGCTGCGGACCGGCCAGATCCAGATGACGCCGACGGTGGCCGCGCACTTCGACCGCTGCCTGGGTTGCATGGCCTGCGTGACCGCCTGTCCGTCGGGCGTGCGCTACGACATCCTGATCGAGGAGACGCGGGCGTACGTGGAGAAGAAGTACCAGCGGGGCCTGCTCGACCGGCTGCACCGGTCGATGATCTTCCAGCTCTTTCCCTATCCGGGCCGGCTGCGGGCGATGGCGGCGTTCCTGCTCGTCTACGTGTACACGGGGCTGCGCTGGCTGGTCCGCGGTAGCGGCCTGCTCAAGCTCCTGCCGCTCCGCTTCCAGCAGCTCGAGGCGCTGCAGCCACCCGTCACGCCGCACAACGTCTTCGCGCGGCTGCCGGAGCGGACGCCGGCGATCGGAGACAAGCGGCACACGGTCGCGCTGATCGCGGGGTGCGTGCAGCGGGTGTTCAACCCGGGGGTGAACGAGGCGACGCTGCGCGTGCTGGCAGCCGAAGGCTGCGACGTGATCGTCCCGCGTGGCCAGGGGTGCTGCGGCGCCCTCTCGATGCACGCCGGACGGGAGCATGAATCGCTGTCGTTCGCGCAGGACCTGATCGAGCGGTTCTCGCCGGAGCCGGTGGATTTCGTCCTGATCAACGCCGCGGGGTGCGGCTCGCACCTCAAGGACTACGGGCGGCTGTTCCCGCAGGACGCCCGGGCCCAGGGGTTCGCGGCGAAGGTGCGCGACATCAACGAATTTCTCGCCTCGCTCCCGCCGCGGGCGCCGCGGCGGCCCCTGTCCCTGCGGATCGCCATGCACGACGCCTGTCACTTGGCGCACGCGCAGCGGATCACCGCGCAGCCGCGGATGCTGCTCGGCGCCATCCCCGGGGTCACGCTGGTCGAGGTGCCCGACGGCGGGCAGTGCTGCGGGAGCGCCGGAATCTACAACCTGGTGCAGCCGGAGAGCGCGGAGCAGGTGGGCCAGCGCAAGGTGGACAATGTGCTCTCGACCCGGTCCGATCTGTTGGCGAGCGCGAACCCGGGCTGCACGCTGCAGATCCAGAAGATCCTCCGGGAGCGCGGCAAGCACCTGCCCGCCGCGCACCCCATCGAGATCCTCGACGCCTCGATCAACGGAACGCGACTTCCGTCGTGACCGCGATCTGGGGATGGATGGAGCGGTAGACCGGGCACCCCTGCGCGTGAATGCCGTGCACGCGCTCGGCGGTCTCCCGCTGCTCCGGCGCGCACTCCAGCGAGTACTTCACGTGGATGCGCCGGACCACCAGGACCTTGCCCTCCAACTCCACCTCGCCTTCGGCCTCCGCGACGAGCTTCCCGGCGGATGCGGGGATCTGGCGCGCCTCCAGCGCGCCTCCGTAGGTCCCGGTCAGTCAACCCGCCGCGGCGGCGACCAGGTAGTCGAGCGTAGTGGCGTGGGGCTCGTAGGCCCCGGGCTTGGCGCCGTAGTGCACGGCGACCGGACCGTGCGTGCTGAACTTCACCGGCTCGGGCTCCTCCGGCAGCCAGGCCAGGCGGAGCGGGCCCTTCACCCGCTCGATGCGGACCTTCGATCGATACGCGACGTCACCCATGGAACGGGTCCTCCTGTCAGCCTCCCCCCTGTGTCATAATGCTGCCGATGAACCCCGTCGAGGTCGAGTCCCGGGAGCGGGTCCACATCCGGACCCGCGAGAGCGGTTCCACCCTGGCCGCGTGGCGCGTGTCGCTGCGCGCCCCGCTCGGCGCCATCGTGCTGGCCGAGGCGAACGGGAAGTCGTGGTTCCGCGGCGAGGGGGATCTGCTGGGGACGTCGCAGGAGAAGCTCGCCGAGCTGTGGAAGGCAGCGCTCTCGAGCGAAACGACCGAGCCGGAGCTGCCGCAGTACGGGTGAGGAACGCGAGTCCTACAGACCCGCTAGGCCCGGCTCGAGCCGCTCGTAGCCCTTCGAGACGGCCCAGAGATCCAGCGACAGCGCCACCAGTTCGTCGATCTCCGGTACCCGGCGCGCATCCGTGGTCAGATCGATCGACTTCACGTACGTCTTGCAGCTCTCGCACGCCTCCACCCGCACTCCGGCGTGCTGGGGGGCGCTGAACGAGGGCAGCTTCTCCGGGTTATCCTCGCCGCAGGCCGGGCAGCGGATCCGTCCGACCTGCCAGGTGAAGGCGCAGAGAGCGCAATGGAGCATGCGCATCGCCCCCTCGCCGGTGCCCGGGCCCGGCGGGATGATCCGCGAGGAGATCCAGGCGCCCCCGCCACAGAATACGCAGTTGCCGGTGAGACCGCGCTCCGGAGAGTGCCCCGTCTCCCGCAGGACCCGCGCGTAGGGCGCCAGCGCGGCCCGGGCCAGGTAGTCGAACTCGCCCGTCTCCCAGTAGGCGCGCACGCGCTCGGAGAATCCTCCGCCCAGCGCCTCACGCGCGTCGGCGGCGAGCTCGCGCGGTCCCTTTTCCGCGCAGAACTCGAGCAGCGGACGCGCCGCGGGCGCGACCGCGGACAGCTCGGCCGCGCGGATCGCGCCTTGCGCCTTCAGCAGCCCCGAGGCGAACAGCAGCAGCTCGGACGAGGCCGGATGCTCCCGGGCGAGTTGCTGAGCCCGCTGATCAGGATCGATCACCCTTCGCTCCGCCCGTCACTTCCCGGTACCAGCGCGGGTGGTGCAGGCGTGCCCACGATTTGGTGACCGTGCCGCGGGTCATCGACTGGAACGTCCCCGGCTCCGCGGCGGTGCCCAGGTAGATGTGGCCGACGATGGCCACGAAAAAAGCGATGAACGCCAGATCGTGGAGCAGGATCGACGCTGAGCGGAGGCCCTGGCTGAATAACGCGGGCCACCAGAGGACGATCCCCGACAGGAGCAGGGCAACGCCGCCCACCACCGCCGCCCAGAAGAAGAACTTCTGGCCGGCGTTGTACTTGCCGACGTTGGGGTCCTCCTTGTCCGAGAACTTCAGGTACTCGAACACGTTGAAGCGCTTGTCGTTCTTGTCGAACAACATGTCCTTGGCCCAGAGCACGAACATCAGCACCAGGGCGGCGGCGAAGGCCACGCCCAGCCATGCGTGCAGCCATCGGCACACCGAGAGGCCGCCGAACAGGAAGGCCATCCAGCCGAAGACGGGGGACCAGATCGGCATGCCGGTCAAGAGGGCGCCGAAGAAGAACACCGCCACCGTCCAGTGGACCACGCGTGTGGAGAGGCGGTGGCGGATGATCTCATTCCCTACCAGCACGTCCTCCCGATCGCGGGCCACCTGGATGGCGGTGGGCCCGCCGATCGCGCTCGCGCCGGGCATCCGGAGCTCGCTCATACCTCACCTCCGGTGTCCTTCGAGGTGTCCTTCGGCTTCTTGGGGCCGTAGGCCATGAAGTGGCCGATGGCGCCGAACACCGCGGCCGCCATGGCGACGAAGCCGATCGGATGCAGCACCCGCTTCCAGACGCTGACGGTGGTCGGCACCGTCGGGTCCTTCGGCAGCCCATACCACTCGGGGTGATCGCCGTGCTTGAGCACGGTGATGACGCCCGTGCCGCCCACGCCCTGCGGGTCGTAGTAGGCGGCCTGCGCGAAGCCGTCGGCGTGGAGCTGCTCGACGCGGTGCTTCGCCGCCTCCACCAGCGCGGTCTTGTCTCCGAACTGGAGGCAGCCCGTCGGGCAGGCCTTGATGCACGCCGGCTCGAGGCCGACGCTCACCCGGTCCACGCAGAGCGTGCACTTGGCCATCTTGTTCGTGCTTTGGGCATACCGCGGGACGTCGAACGGACACCCTGTTTCACACAGGCCGCAGCCGATGCACTTCTCCGGATCCACGTCGACGATGCCGTTGACGTACTGCACGATGGCGCCAGGCGCCGGGCACGCCTCGAGGCACCCGGGCTCGTCGCAGTGCATGCACTGGTCCTTGCGCATCAGCCACTGCAGCCCGTGCTCCTGAGACTCGACCTCCCGGAACTTGATCAGGTTCCAGAAGTTCGCCGTCATGGTCGGCAGGGTCTGGTAGGTGCCCTGCGACGGTCCCGACGTCTGCGCGTTGGGGAGGTCGTTCCACTCCTGGCAGGCGACCTCGCACGCCTTGCAGCCGATGCAGGTGCTGGTGTCGATGTACTTCGCCACGGTGGGCAGCTTGCGCAGCCCGGTGCCGCCGCCCCGGAGAGAGGCCGAGGATCGGCGGATCTCGAGTCCTTGGAGTGCCATCAGACGTTCTCCCCGGTGGCCTTCTCCACCTGCACGAGGAAGGTCTTGAACTCAGGTGTCCAGGTGTTCGGGTCCATCGCGCTCGGGGTCAGTAGATTGGCGAGCGGCCCCGCGTGCTTCGGGTCGCCGGCGTAGCCCCAGTGGATGGGGAAGCCGATCTGCCACACCTTCTTGCCGCCCATGCTCATCACCTGGATGCGCTTGGTGACCACCGCCGGACCGACGATGCTGCCGCGGGCCGAGCTGACCTTCACCTTGCTGCCGTTCGCGATGCCCTTCTCCTTCGCCAGCTCCTCGGGGATCTCGAAGAAGAACTCCGGCTGGACCTCGTTGAGCCGCCCGTTGATCTGATGTTTGGTCCAATAGTGGAAGTGCTCGGTCAGACGGTAGGTGGTGCAGACGATGGGGAACTGATCGCGGCCGCCGTACTTGTCCTTGTCGGTGGTGAACTTCTTCGAGACCGGGTTCGAAGTCACCTTCGCGTGCAGCGGGTTGTCGACCGGGGCCTCGATCGCCTCGTAGTGCTCGGGGAACGGCCCGTCATTGAGCACCGGCGAGTAGAGCCGTCCCACGCCCTCGGGCAGCATGATGAAGGCGCCAAACTGCCCGGGCGGCGAGTCAGGCTTGATGTCCGGAACGTCGCCGACCCACTTCTCGCCGTTCCAGACGATGCCCGGCCGGGTGGGATCCCAGGACTTGCCGTGCGCGTCGGCGGAGGCGCGGTTGTACATGATGCGGCGGTTGGCCGGCCAGGAGAAACCCCACTCATGGAACATCCCCAGCCCCAGCGGGTCGGCGTTGTTCCGCCTCGCCGCCAGGTTGCCCGCGCTGCTGTAGACGCCAGAGTGCAGCCAGTTGCCGCACATGGTGCTGCCGTCGTCCTGCAGCTGCGCGAAGCCGTCCAGCTGCTCGCCCTTCTTCTTGATGATCTTGGTGGGATCCTTGGGGTCCTTGATGTCGTCCAGCGCCTTGCCGTTGATCTCCTTCAGGACCTCCCCCAGGTCCGGCGCGTACGGATTGGTGTAGCTCCAGTCGACGGCGAGGACCGCCTCCGGCAGCGCCCCGCCCTCCTTCTTGTAGAGGTCGCGGACGGCCAGGAAGATGCGGGCCAGGATCTCCTGGTCGCTCTTCGCCTGCCCCGGCGGATCGATCGCCTTCCACTTCCACTGCATCCAGCGCGAGGAGTTGGTGAAGGTGCCGTCCTTCTCCGCGAAGTTGCCCGCCGGCAGCTGATAGACGGTGGTCTGGATGTCATTGGGGGCCGCCCCGCCGTACTCCTTGGGCGCCTTCCAGAACGTGGCGGTCTCGTTCTCGAAGTTCTCCGCCATCACCAGCCACTTCAGCTTCGAGAGCGCGGCCACCATCTTCGGCGAGTTCGGTCCGGTGCCCACCGGGTTCATGCCGAAGGAGATGAGGCCCTCCGGCCCCGGCTCCTTGCCGCCCGCCCGCGTCGACGAGCCGCGGTACATGTCGTCGAAGAGGTACATCCAGGAGTAGTTGCCGTCGACCTTCGGCATCAGCGCGTAGTTGTAGTCGTTCTCCTTGGTGGCGGTCTTCCCGTAGTACGCCTTGAGCAGGCTGACCATGAACTTGGGGTAGTTCTGCCAGTAGTTCATCGACGCCCAGGCCTGCTTGTTGAGCGTGGTGGGCGGGCCCTTCTCCAGATAGTCCGCCAGTGTCTGCACGGCGCCCGTCGGCGTCTTGAGATACCCGGGGAGGATCTCGAACGTGCCGCCCATGTCGGTCGCGCCTTGGATGTTCGAGTGCCCGCGCAGCGCGTTCACGCCGCCGCCCGGACGGCCGACGTTGCCGAGCAAGAGCTGCAGCATCGCGGCGGTGCGGATGATCTGCACGCCGGTGGAGTGCTGCGTCCAGCCCAGCGCGTACAGGATGGTGCCCACCCGGTCCGCGGTGCCGGTCGAGGTGACCGCCTCCGCCACCTTGAGGAACTGGTCCTTCGGCGTCCCGCAGATCTGCTCGACCATCTCCGGCGTGTACCGGCTCACGTGCCGCTTGAGCAGCTGGAAGACACAGCGCGGGTTCTGCAGGGTCTCGTCGACCAGGTACGCCTTGGTATTCGGATCCGCTTCGTACTGCCAGGCGCTCTTGTCGTACTCGCCCTTGCCCTGGTCGAAACCGCTGAAGAGGCCGTCCGTGAAGTGGTACTTCTCG
>DASQAS010000108.1:0-128993 GCA_035635635.1 Myxococcales bacterium
TTCCGCCCGCCCAGATATCCCAGCATCCCGCCCACGCCGATGGCGGCGGCGGCGCCGAGCCCCATCGAGGCCAGGGCCGCTTTCGTGCCGCTCCAGAAGAACCAGGGAAACAGCGGCACCAGGGCTCCCGCCGCGAAAGTCCCGAGAGAGGTCGAGGCCGCCTTCCAGGGCGAGCCTAGCTCCTCCGGGTCCAGCCCGAGCGCCCGCGCGTACACGGCCAGCGCGCGGTCCGGCACCATCGCGATCTGCTGCGAGGCGTTGTGCGCCGTGGCTTGCTGCACCCCGCCGCGGTGGATGAACTCCTCCAGGTCCTCCCGCGCGTGCTCGGGTTGTCGCTTGAGGTGCTCGCGGAAGTCGGTGAGCAGCCGCTGGAGCAGCTCGACCTGCGCCGACATCGAGACGTACTCGCCCACGGCCATCGACGCCGCACCCGCGACCAGCGAGGCGAGGCCCGCCAGCAGCACGAAGTGCCCGCTCGCCTCCGCTCCCGCCACGCCCAGGATCAAGGAGACGTTGGTGACCAGGCCGTCGCTCACGCCGAGCACGGCGGCGCGGGAGGCTCCGCTCTGCACCTCCCGCGCGCGCCGCCGATCTGCCCTCGGGTCGTGCATCATCGCTCCAGCTCCCGCCGCAGCTCGGCCAGGGTGGGCAGCGCGCCGTCCTTGGCCGAGAGCAGGGGATGCTGCAAAGGCCAGTCGATGCCGGCGCTGTCCCAGCGGGCGCCGATCTCGTCCGCGCGATCGTACGGCTCGCTGCACTTGTACTCGACGTCGGCGGTCTCGCTCAGCACGCAGAAGCCGTGCGCGAACCCGGGCGGGATGAAGATCTGCCGGAAGTTCTCTCCGCTGAGGATCGCGCTCTCCCACTTCCCGAAGGTCGGCGAGCCAGGTCGGAGGTCCACCGCTACATCGAAGATCTCTCCCCGGACCACGCGCACCAGCTTTCCCTGCGGCCGCAGCCGCTGCGCGTGCAATCCGCGCAGGGTTCCGCGCACCGAATGCGAGTGGTTGTCCTGCACGAAGCCGTAGGGAATGCCGCCCTCGCGGTAGCGGGCTGCATGGAACGTCTCCAGGAACAGGCCGCGCGGATCGCGGTACACGTCCGGCTCGACGATCACCACCCCCGGCAGCTTGCCCTGCACGAACTTCAAGCGATCACCTCTCGAACCGGTAGCCATGCCCGCGGACGGTCAGGAAGTGCCGCGGCTCCTCGGCGTTCAGCTCCAGCTTGACGCGCAGGGACCGGACGAAGTTGTCCACCGTGCGCGGCGTCCCCTCGTACTCCGCTCCCCAGCAGCGCGCAAGGATGTCGTCGCGGCTGAGCGCGCGCCCGTTCGAGGTGAGGAAGAGGCGCAGCACCTTGAACTCCTGGGGGCTGACGTCGATGGCCTCGCCGTCGCGGGAGACGATCTGCCGCTCCAGGTCCACCTCCACCTGCCCGAACTTGATCACCGTCTGCTTCTCGGAGACCGGCCGGCGGCGAAGCAGGGCTTCGACGCGCGCCAAGAGCTCGCCCAGCCCGAACGGCTTGCTCATGTAGTCGTCGGCGCCGAGCTTGAGCCCGAGGATCTTGTCGCCCTCCATCCCCTTCGCGGTGAGCATCAGGATCGAGGCGGTGGAGTTTTGCCGGCGCAGCTCCTTCAGCACCTCGTAGCCGTTCCGTCCCGGCAGCATGACATCGAGCACGATCAGATCCACCTCCGGCTCCAGCGCCATGGGCAGGCCGGTCTCGCCGTCCTGGGCCAGCCGCACCTCGTGGCCGTCCTTGCGCAGGTTCAGGCGCAGCCCCAGGGCGATGGCGCGATCGTCCTCGATGATCAGGATGCACGCCACGGTCAGGCCGCCGCCGGGAGGATGACGCGGAAGATGCTGCCCACGCCCAGCCGGCTGTCCAGCTCGATGCGCCCGCCGTGCTGCTCGACGATCTTCTTCGCGATGGCCAGGCCCAGCCCAGTGCCCTCCGTCCTGCGCGAGAGCAGGTCGTCGCCGCGGTAGAACCGCTCGAAGATGCGCTTGCGATCGTGGGGCCGCACGCCGGGTCCGTTGTCCTCCACCTCGATGGCGACGTTGCGGCCCGACCGTTTTGCGCGCACGCGGATGCGCTTGTCGTCGCCGGTGTACTTCACCGCGTTGGTCAACAGATTGAGGACCACCTGCGCCATCGCGTCGCGGTCCACGTCCACGGCCGGCAGCTGCGGCTCGATCTCGGTCTGGTAGGACGCCGGGAGCTGCTGCGCCCTGTACGCCTCGCCGATCCTGTCCAGCAGGGAGGGGACGTCGGTCCGCTCCAGCTCGAGCTGCCCGCGCCCCGACTCCAGCCGCGACCAGTCCAGGAGCTTCTCCACCATCCGCGAGAGGCGATCCGCCTCCGCCGAGAGCAGGGTCACGCACTCCTGCACTTCCTCGGGCCCTTCCGCCCGGCCTTCGCGCAGGGTCTCGGCGAAGAGGCGCACGCTGGTCAGCGGGGTGCGCAGCTCGTGCGAGATGTTGGCGACGAAGTCGGTCTTCAAGCGCGAGAGCTTGTACGCCCGCCGCATCTCGCGCAACGTCAATCCGAAGCCCGCGCCGATGCCGACATAGAGCAGGACCAGCAGCGCGATGTAGAGCGTGCGGTTGCGGAACGCGAGCGGCGCCGCCGGGTCGCCGGGCAGCTCCGCCGCCAGCGTGTAGCCGTCCAGCGGAGGACCGAGTGGCGCGCGGGCGACCACCGTCGCGTTCTGTCCCGCCTCCGCAACGATCCGCCGCAGCGCGGCCAGCGCCGGCACGGGCTCGCGGGGCGGAGCCAGGCGGAAGGCGGCGCGCTCGCGGGGGAAGCGCGCCTCGGCCAGCTTGGAAACCTCGCCGGCCACGGCCAGCGGGTCGTACTGGGCCAGGAGCGTGACCTCGTTCCCCCCGAAGAGCGATCGGACCAGCGCGTACCCACGGCGCTCGTTGCCGATCTCTGCGTTGGCGAAGACGTGGCCGCCGATGGGCAGGCTCGCGGCCCGCCGGGCAGCGTCCGCCAGCTCCGCGGGCGGGTTTTCGAGCGGCTGCAACGAGGCGATCAGCCGATCCTCGCGGCCGGCCGCCACCGCGTCGGCGGCCCGGTCGAGCCGTGCGAGAAGGTCCTGCGACACGACGTGCAGCCGGGCGTCGTACTCCTCCGCCAGCCGCCGCTCCACCGCCGCGCGCTCGTTCGCCACCGCCACCACGCCGAAGGCCACCAGCGCCACGCTGGGCAGCAGCATGCCGCAGAGGAGCCAGACGAAGGCGCGGCGGAACTCGATCAGCTCGGACGTCTCCGCCATCCGCTTTCTTTCTACCAGCGTTGATGGTACGTGCGCGCCCCGAATGGCGAAACCGGGAAAGCCGACCCAGGCGGCAGCCTCGCCAGGGCAGCCGCAGACCCCGCTGGCCAAGGCGCGCTGGGCGCTGGAGGCCGGCGACGTGCGCCGCGCCCGCGAGCTAGCCGCCGAGGCCGCCCGCTCGGGTCCGGAATCCGATCGGGCGGATGCCGAGGCCCTCTTGCGCAAGCTGGGCCCGGACCTGCGCGCCATCGCCGTGGCCGCCGCGGTGTTGCTGCTGATCGTGATCGCGGCCTGGCTGGCGATCCTGCGGCAACGCTAGTCGCGGCCGCCGAAGGCGGCTGAGCGACTACTTCTGAGCCAGAATCGAGCCGGCAGGGTAACAACGCCGGATGAACCCGCACCCGATCTCGCGGCAGCGCGCGGGCTCGACCAGCGGCCAGGCGCCGGTCCTGCGGCCCTCGGCGATCGCGGCTCCCGCGTCGAGGAGGCGCTGCCGGGTCTCCTCGGGCGGCGCGGGGACCCGCTCGACGAACGGCGCGCCCTTGCTGCGGAGGAAGACGATCCCCGTCCGCACCGGCTGCGGCGCCTCGGCCAGCAGCTCGTGAGCGGCGAGGGCGTAGGCGTCCAGCTGCGCGGCATAGCGCGCGGGATCGCGCGCCTGCGAGAGCTTGTAGTCGACCACCGTGACCTCGTCGTCGATCACCAGCGCGTCGATCTGTCCACGGACCAGGAGCTCTGGAAGCGTTCCCGTCCGCGACAGCCGGAGCGTGAACGGCTGCTCCCGATACAGCCGGCCCGGCCGGGCCGCGGCCATCCGGCGGCCCAGGGGCGAGTCCAAGAAAGCGCAGGCGGCGTCGATCACTCCGGCATGAACGGTCGGGTCTTCGCCTTCGAGCTCCAGCACCCGCTCGAGCTCCGCGCGGCGGCGCGCCGGGTCGAGCTCCAGCGGCACCAGCTCCAGCAGCCGGTGGGCCAGCGTGCCAAGCGCGGCGGCGGGGCCGCCGGGCTCGTCGCCGAGCGGATCGGGCAAGGGATGCTCCGGGTCGGGCCGCTCCTCCAGGCGCAGCTCGTGCAGGAGCTGGTACCGGCGCGCGCACAGGGCCGCGTCCGCAAGCTGCGTCACCGGGGCCGAAACCGACGCCGGACCGGACAACGCGGGGGTGCTCACGCGAGCCACGTCGGTGTGCCCGGCGGGCGGCAGGTCCGCAAGAGCCTCGGGGCGTACGGGCGGAACCCCCGCCGCGAGCTCCGCTGGGAGCCCCACGTCCCGCAGGACCCGCAGCAGTCCCTTCTCCACCGCTTCCGCCGCGATCGGGTCGACGAACGAACGCCAGGACTCGTCCTTCCGCGCCGCGCGCCCCGAGAGCACCAGGAGGTCGCGCGCCCGGGTCACCGCCACGTAGAAGAGCCGGCGCGACTGGGCCAGCTCGCGCGCGCGGCGACGCGCGTACACCGCGTTGCCTTGGACGCCCCACCGGCGCTTCCCGTCCACTCCGCGTGCCTTGAGCGCCAGCCCCAGATCGGCATCCAGGGCGAGGCGCTCCCCGCCGGGATTGAAGGCCGGCGCGGCGCATTCCGGAACGAACACGACCGGGAACTCCAGCCCCTTCGCCGCGTGGACCGTGAGCAGCCGGACGGCGTGCGGATCGCGCTCCTCGACCACCGGCGCTTCCGGCTCGCGCGCCTCCTCCTCGGCGAGCTGGCGCAAGCCGGCGAGGAAGGCCCGGGCGCTCTCCCCGCGAAGCTCGGCCTCTCGCGCCAGCCCGAGCAGCTTCTCCACGTTGGCCGCGGCCTGCTCGCCGTACAGGCCGCCCGCACAGGCCGCCACGTAGTCCGTATCCGCGATGGCCGCTTCCAGGAGCGCCGCGGGGCCCAGCCGATCCACCTCCCGCCGGAGCCCGTGCAGCAGCGGCCGCAGGCGCGCCAACGCCAGAGCGTCGTCCTGGGCCAGGTCGGTCGCATCGTCGAAGTTCCACCGGCGCCGGGCCAGGAGCACGAGCGCGTCGTCGGAGAGCGGGCCGAAAGGCGACCGCAGCACCGAGGCGAGCGCCAGGGCGTCGTCCGGATCCACGGCCGCCGCCAGCAGCGCGACCAGGTCCATCACTTCGCGCGCGCCGTGGAAACCGCGCCCCTTGTAGACCAGGTGCGGAATGCGCCGGCGCAAGAGGGCGCGCCGGAAGGCTTCCAGATTGGTGAACCTCCGGAACAGCACCGCGACGTCGCCGCCGCGCACCGGCCTGGGCGACTCGCCCGGATCGAAGACGCGCTCCGGCGCCCCAGGCGCCAGCAGCGCGGCGATGCGGCGCGCCACCAGCTCGGCCTCGGCCTCCACGCCGACGCCGGGAACGTCGATCAGCTCCGCGCACGGTCCGGAAGGCCCGCGGGCGCGGAAGGCGCTGAGCGCGTCGTCCGGCGAGAAAGGCGTGTCGAAGGCCTCAGCGGACGCGGAGAGAACGCTGGAGAAGAGGAGGTTCGAGAGCTCCACCAACGCCGGACGCGAACGCCGCGACTCCTGGAGGACCACCCGCTCCGCGCCGCGCGCGAGCAGCCGTCCCGCGTAGGACTGCGCGGACGCGACGTCTGCCCCGCGGAACTCGTAGATCGACTGCTTCCGATCGCCAACCACGATCACCGGCCGGTCGCCGGCGAGCAGCTCGAAGATCCCGATCTGCGCCCGGCTGGTGTCCTGGAACTCGTCCACCAGCAGGGCTCCCACGCGCTCCCGCTCCATCGCCCGCGCCCTCTCGCTGGAGGCCAGCACCTCGTGGCAGAGCCGCGTCAGGTCGTCGAAGTCGAGCGCGCCCCGCCGCGACTTCAGCTCGCGATGCCGCTGCGCCGCGTGCCCGGCGAGAAAACCCAGATCCCGGGCCAGCGCCGCGCCCCGCACGCCCGCGTCGGCGTCCAGGAGCGCCTCGAAGGCCTCCTTGGCGGCGGCGATCGCCTCCTTTTCGGATCCACGCGCTTGCAGCGCCGCCGGCGAGCAGCGGCGGATCTCCCGCCAGGCCTGCGCGAGCTGGCCGGGCGCATAGGCGTCGAGCGCGGGGCCGGGGGAGGGCGGCGCGTCCTTGCCGGCCTGCGCCAGCGCGGCCCGCAGGTTTCCCAGGGCCAATTCGAAGCCGCGCCGGGCGCGCAGGTCGTCCTCGACAGCGGCGCGCGCGTCCGGCACGAGCTGCAGCGGCGACGCTCCGCTTTCGCCCAGCTTCCGCAACAGTCCCGACAGCTCGTCCGCCAGGCCGGCGCCGAACTTCCCCTGCGTGCGCAATCCCATCTCCGCGCAGAGCCTCCGCGCGGCATCGCGGAGCTCCGTTCCCAGGGTCCCCTCGAGCGCGTCGAGCGCGGTGGTCTCGCAGGCGTCCCGCAAGAGCCGTCGCGCCTGCTCCTCGTCCAGGACCGCGAAGCCCGGATCGACGCCCGCGGCCGCCGCATGCCGGCGCAGGATCTGCCCGCAGAGCGCGTGGATGGTCCCGATCTGCGCCAACCCCAGATCCCGGCGGACGCGGCGCCAGGCCGGGTCTGCGGCGGCGAGCTCGTCGACGCGCGTCCGGATGCGTCCCTTCAGCTCCGCGGCCGCCTTCTCGGTGAACGTCACTGCCCACAACCTTGAGGGGGACACGCTATTGCGTGTCCCTGGACTTGCCAGCGCGTCTTCGCTGCCCAGAAGGTCGAGGCAGACGGAGACCAGCTCGTGGGTCTTCCCAGTTCCGGCGCCGGCCTGGATCACCCTGCTGGCCCGCTCAGGCACGCGGCACCTCGCCCCCGTTCTCCTCGGGATCGGTGGGCAGCGCCACCAGCCTGCACGCCGGCTCGAGCGGACAATGGTCGCAGCTCAGCGGGCGCGCCTCGAACCGTCCAGCTCGCATCCGCGCAACGCGCTCCTCCACCGCCTGCGCGACGGGAAGCGCCTCGAGGTCGATCCCGCTGGCGCGCAGCGATCGGGTCCGCTGCGCGTCGCGCAGCGAGAAATACGCCGCGTCGACGCGAGCCCCGGGCTCGCGGCGGCGGAGCATCTCCACGTAGAGCGCGAGCTGGAACTCGGGGGCCAGCAGCGCCTCCGGCTTCAGCTTCGGCGCCAGCGAATCCTTGCGGCCCGACTTGTAGTCGAGGACCAGCAGGCTGCCGTCCGGCAGTCGGTCGATGCGATCGACGATGCCGCGCACGTGCACGTCGCCAATGCGCAGTGCAGGCCACGAGTCGGGTCCGTCGAACCCGAACCGCCGCTCCAGCTCGAGCGGCCGGGCGTCCCGGTCCGACTCGATCACCGCGACGAGGATTTCCACCAGCTCCGCGCGCTTGAGCTCCCAGAGCGCGCGGTGGCCCACGTGCTCCTCCTGGGCGAACGCGTCCATCTCCCCGGCCGCCACCTCGCGCAACAGAGCGATCTCCTCGGGGACGCCGCGCAGCGGGAGCCGCCCTTCGTCGCCCATCCGGCGGAAGAACCGCTCGAGGCAGCGGTGCAGGAGCTTGCCGCGCTCGCGCGAGCCCAGCTCGGCGTCGTCCCGATCGTCCACGTCGATGTGGAGCAGCCGCTTGCCCAGCGTGCGGAAGGCGCAGGTGGCGTGGTCTTCGAGCTGACCCGCCGAGACCGGCGCCTCGGGACCGAAGGCGAAGGCGGACCGCGCGGCCTGGAGCGCCGGCCCCGAGAGCTGGCCGGAGAACCTCCCCGGCGGGATCTCACCCACGAACACGCGCACGCGCTCCCGCTCCGCCGCCGCGGCGCGGGCGATGCGGCGGAAGCGCGATCCCGCGGTGGAAGCGGCCAGCGCGGAGGCGAGGCTCTTCGCGGCAGACGCCTCCGCGGGCGGCGTGACCCTCCAGGCCGGTTCGGCGAACGCGTCGAGAGCGGCGCGCGCGAGCAGCGATCCGGTATCGGCGCAGTCGGACGCCAAAGGCACGGGCGCGAGGGGCAGCGCCAGGGGCTGCACCCCCAGCGCCCGCGCGGCTTCGTCCGCGAACGGCGAGCGGAGCAGCTCGCGGGCCTTGGCGTCGGCGCGCGGCCAGAGCAGCGTGGCCGATCTCCGGGCGGCGCAGAGCGCCAGCTGGAACAGCAGCGGCTCCTCCGCCTGCCGCGGCGGCGCGACGCGAAATACGGGCCGGCTCGCGGCCTGGTTGACCGCCCGGCGCTCGTCCTCCGTCAGCAGCGGATCGACGGACGGCAGCGCCGGCAGCTCGCCGTCCACGAGCCCCACGACGAAGACGTGCTCGAACGCGCGGCCGGCCAGCTCCCGCAGCTCCAGCAGTTGCACCGCGCCGCCGCGGGCGCCTCCAGGCGGCAGCGACGCCCCGGCCAGGGCCTCGGAGAGGAGCTGGGCGAACTCGGCCCGCGAGACCCGCGGTTCCCCCTGAGGTCCGGCCGCGCGCGCCAGCCCGGCGCAGGCCTGCTCCAGGGCGCGCGCCGCGACCTGGTCGCGCGCCAGCGCGGCGGCGGCGGCGCGTTCCAGCGCCGGCCCGGCATCGTCCGGCTCCGGAGCGCGCAGCCGCCTCCACAGGCCCCAGCGGCCGAGCACCTCCAGCAAGGCGGCGCCGTGCTCCGCGAGCGTCCCGTGCGCGGGCAGCCTGCGCAACGCGCCCATCGCGCGCTGGACGCGCCGCAGGACCTCGTCGACGTGCGCCGAATCTTTTTGTCGCCGCGCGAGGCGCTGCGCCAGCGCGGCCAGCGCGGCGGCGTATCCACCGCCCGTCGCGTCGTCGCGCGCGTGCGCCTCGCGCAGGATGCGCGCCAGCGCCTGTGGAGGGAGGCGGTCGCCGTCCTCGGCCATCCAGACCAGCCGGGAGCAGAGCAGATCGATCAACCGCTCGCGGGGAAAGTCGCGCTCCACCAGGTCGAGGAGCGCAAGCGCGAGCTGGACGGGAGCCGCGGGCCAGGCGGGCCTGCCGCGCCTCTCGCGCCAGGGCAATCCCGCCCGGTCGAGGGCCGCTCCGAGCTCCTCCGCCGTTCCGCCGGCGAGCGTGCGGGCGGCCACCGCGATGGCGTCGGGCGCGACCCCCGAGCGCAGGAGCGCCGCGCACCGCCGCGCCACCTCGCGCGCTTGCGCCGCAGGCGATGCGCAGGAGACCAGCTCCACGGGTGCTGCCGCGGCAGGACCGTCGGTCGCGAACAGCCGGCCCAGGAAGGCGGCGAGCGCAGGCGACGCCTCGGCAGGGTCGAACAGCTCCAGCTCCGGCGCGGGGTCGGCCAGCTTCTCGACGGCGCGCAGCGTGGGCTCCAGCGCTTCGGTCAGCTCCGGGCGGCCGTCAGACCACGGCAGCCGGATGCGCACCCGAACGCGCCCGGCCAGCGCGCTCGCCAGCCGCAGGCGCAGGGGGGTCCAGTCGAGCACCGAATCCAGCTCCAGCTCCGCGGCGGCGGCGATCGACGCGGGCAGCCTTCCCCCGCGCTCGAGGTGCTCGACCGCGAGCCAGAGCGCGCGGTGGGGATCGGTGAGCCGGGCGGCCTGCAGGGCCTTCCGAGCCGCGACCAGCGTGCGCCCGAGAGCCACGGCTCGTTCCGGCGCGTCGAGCGCAGCCAGATCCTCGGGCGACAGCAGGCCCTGGGTGAGCGCCGAGAGCAGGTCTCCCAGCGCGCGCGCGTAGCCGGCCTGGCCGCGGATGGCGAAGTACGGTCCGGGGGAGTGGCTGCGCGCCGCCTCGCGCAAGGCGAGCTGCAGCGCGAACGGGCTGGCGACGGGGGGACACGCCCCCGCCTGCTGTGCTTCGCGGATCAGCGCGCGCTCCAGCTCGGCGAGGGTGCACGCCACCTTGCCGGCGACGAAGCCGCGCTGGCGGGCGAGCCGCGCCAGGCGCTCCTCGACCCGCGCGGCGTCGGGGAGCACGGCGATCACCGGCCCGCGCCGGGGCGCCTCGGCGAAGCTGAGCTGTGTCGGCATCCCTTCCCCTCATACCCGAGGGGGCCGACAAGCGTCGCTTACTTCTTGTCGACAGCGGGCGCGGGCGGCGCGACCGCGGCGACCGGGGCCTTCTTCTGGGGCGGTCTTAGATTTGCCATGCCCCACAGCGAGCGGCGGGCGTCGCTGAAGTTCTTCGCGATCCGCGGCGAGGTGTCCGCCGGGACCTCCGCCCAGGGGCGGACGGCCAGGGCGCGCTTGAACTGATCGGAAGCGTCGCCGAGCTTGCCGGTCTCCGAGTAGATCAGGCCGCGATAGATGAGCACCTGCACTGTCTCGTCCTGGCTCTCCTTCGCGTCCACCTCCGCGAGCTGCAGCTCGGCGAGCGCGGCGTCCAGGTCCAGCTTCTGGTACAGCCGGACGGCGGCGGCGAGGTGCGCGTTCGAGGACACGTCCTTGACGGTGATGCCGGAGGCGGAGGGTTCTTCCGCCGCGAAGGCGGAGGTGGCGATCAGCAGGGCCGCGGAGAGGATGAGGCGCATTCCGCAAGGCTAGCAGAGGGCCGCTGGCGGGCGAAAAAACGGAAGTGGCCCGCCGGAGTAGGTCGCTGTAAGGTCGGCGCATGTCTCTGCGAGCCCGCGGCGGGGCGATCCTGCTGCTTCTGGCGTTGGGGTGCGACAAGCTGCGCTCGGTGCCCGGTTTCGAGCCCGCGCCGGTGCTGCCGCCGCGCTCCCCGCCCATCGCGATGGGGCCGTGGCTCCTCGATCCCCTCCCTGGGCAGGTCACCGTGGTCTGGACGACGCTGGAACCGTCCGTCGGGCGGGTGTGGTACGGCACCCGCGAGCCCGACCGCCTGGCCACCGAGGAGGGGCAGCCGGTCACCGGCCATCGGGTTTTGCTGCCGTCGCTCCAGCCCGAGACCCAGTACAAGTACCGGGTCGAGGGAGGGCAAGAGACGGCCTGGTTCACCAGCGCGCCCAAGCCGGGGTCCGAGGGGCCCATCCAGGTCCTGATCCATGGTGCCAACAGCGGAGGCAGCGGCGACCACGCGCTGGTCGCCCGAGCGGCCGCCGCTGAACGCGCGCAGATCGCGCTGCACACCGGCGACATGGTGACGTCCGCCCGCGAGGATTCGCTGTGGAGGATCTGGTTCCAGGAGGAGCGCGATCTGCTGGCGCACGTTCCGCTGGTCGCGACCGTCAGCGGCCAGGAGATCGGCGACGGCGGCGCGGCGTTCGGCCGGTTCTTCCAGCACCGCGGCCGGCCCCCGTACTGGTCGTTCGACTACGGGCCGGTTCACATCGTGACGCTGGACTCCTACGAGACGGCCGCCGGCGCGACCCCGGATCGGCCCGGCATGTCGGAGGTGCAGCAGGCGTGGTTCGAGGAGGACGTGCGTTCGGTCCCCAAGGATCGGCACCTCTGGGTGCTGGTGCACCATGGACCATTCGCGCACCCCGCCGAGGCGCGCCGCGAGCGCGAGGGGGCCGAGTCCGTGCGGGAGAGCATCTTGCGGGCCCACCTCCTCCATCCGATCGAGGCGGTGTTCGGGGGGCAGGAATCGTTCTACGAGCGCGGCGAGATCGCGGGCATCCGGTACTTCGTGATCGGCGGCGGCGGGGCCCCTCTCACGGAACCCGACGCTTCCGCGGAAGGCGTGAAAGCGGCCGCGCGCGCCCTCTCCTATGCCATCGTCCAGGTCTGCGGCTGCCATGCCGCGGGGCGCGTGAAGGACATCCTGGGCAGGGTGATCGACGCGTTCACGCTGTCCGAGTGCGACACGCCCTGCAGCGTCCCCGGTTGGGCGGCGTCGGTCGCGGCTGCCTCGGCCGTCTCGGCCGCTCCGCCCGGCGAGGAACGGTCCAGGAGACCCAAGCGGCGCAAGGGCAAGCGCAAGCGCGGCTCGAGCGACGACACCGTCTCGGCGAGGGAGAGCCGGAACCGATGAGGATCACCGACATGTTCCGCTTCGCGGCGGAGCGCGGCGAGCCGATCTTCTCCTTCGAGTTCTTCCCCCCGAGGAACGACGCGGGCGTGGCCTCGCTCTTCGAGTCGCTGCGCGCGCTGCGCCCGCTGGCGCCCGCCTTCGTCAGCGTCACCTGGGGCGCGGGAGGCTCGTCCCGCGGGCGCACCCTGGAGATGGTCACGCGCATCAAGCACGAGACCGAGATCGAGGCGATGGCGCACCTGACTTGCGTGGGCGCCTCGCGCAAGGAGCTGGAGGAGCAGCTGGCGGTGATCTGCGACGCCGGCATCACCAACGTCCTGGCGCTCCGGGGAGATCCGCCGCGGGGACAGCGTGAGTTCATCGCCCACCCCGAAGGGCTGGCGCACGCTTCGGATCTGGTGAAGCTGGCGCGCGAGGTGGCGCAGAAGCGCGGGGTGAACCTCTGCATCGGCGGCGCCTGCTATCCCGAAGGCCACCCGGAGACGCGCGACCCCGGACACGATCTCCGCCACTGCAAGACCAAGGTGGAGGCGGGAGCGGACTTCCTCATCACGCAGCTCTTCTTCGACAACCGCCGCTACTTCGACTTCGTCGGCCGGGCGCGGGCGGCGGGCATCGAGGTCCCCATCCTCCCCGGGCTCATGCCCGTCACCAACGTCGATCAGATCGAGCGCTTCACCGCGATGTGCGGCGCCCACATCCCCGCCGGCCTGGCTGCCGCCCTGCGCGCCCGCCGCGAGGACCCGGAGGCCGCGCTGCAGCTCGGTGTCGCGTACGCGGCGCTGCAGTGCGCCGAGCTGCTGCGCGCCGGCGCTCCCGGCATCCACTTCTATACGCTGAACCGCAGCACCGCCACGCGCGCCATCCTCTCGGCGCTGCGCGCGCAGGAACCCTGGCGCGAGGCCTGAAGCCACGCTCGCTCGGTGGAACTGTGCGTCGAGCTGCGTGTCCGGCGCCGGGCCGCGTTTGCAATTGAAAGTATAGCTGGATATCTTTCACCTGAAAGGAGGTCTCGTGCGCGCCACGCCCGTGAGATCGGCACCGCCCGCCACGGTGCTGGCCAAGGCCCTCTGTCGCGCGGCGGAGGCATTCGCGCTCTCGCAGGTCGAGGTGGGCGCCATCCTCGGCACCAGCGCCGCCAGCATCTCGCGCACGTTCGCCGGGGAGCGGACGGTGGATCCGGACTCGGCCGAAGGGCGGCACGCCCTGCTCCTGGTCCGCGTCTACCGCAGCTTGGACACGCTCGTCGGCGGGGATCGGGAGAAGGCGCGCCTCTGGCTGCGGTCGCCCAACCGCCACCTCGGGGCGGCTCCCTTCGCGCTGCTCGCGCGTACACAGGGGCTGGTGCATGTCGCCGAGTATCTGGACGCGATGCGCGGGACCCTCTGAGACGCGGCGGCTCGCCGGGAAGTTCCGGCGGGTGGTCGAGGCGCAGTTCCGCAATTCGACGCGCAAGCTCGTCGACTCCGACGAGGAGCAGCGCGTGCTGGAGGAGCTGCTGGACGCGCGCGCGAAGCTGCCGGTGCCGGCGGGCTTCGAGGGGCTGCACTACCTGCTCTACACGCCGTTCCGCCATCCCCCGCTGCGCAACGGCTCGCGCTTCGGCAGCCGCCGTGAGCGGGGCATCCTCTACGCTGCCCGCGAGCTGCCCACGGTGTTCGCGGAGGTGGCCTACTACCGCCTGCTGTTCCTGGAGGGGACGTCGGCCTCTCTCCCGCCGCTGATGGTGGATCTCACGGCGTTCTCCTTCCGCATCGCGGCGACGCGCGGGGTGGACCTGACCGAGCCGCCGTATCGCCGGTTCGAGGACCGGATCTCGTCCCCGGTCTCCTACGCCGATTCGCAGCGGCTCGGCGCGGAGATGCGCGCGGACGGCGTGCAGGCCTGCCTGTACGTTTCCGCGAGGGCTCAGGGGCGCTCGGTGAACCTGGCGGTGTTCGAGAACGTGTTCCGGCCGCGGAGACCCCTCGAAGAGGAGCGCTGGTCGTGCATCGCCGCGCGCGATCGGGTGGAGTTTCGCGCCCAGCGGCTGACCGGGCGCGAGGAGGTCCATGCCTTCGAGCGCCTGCAGTTCCTGGTGCGGGGAAGGCTTCCTGCGCCCGCGCCTTAGGTCAGCGGAGCAGCCCCGGCCAGACCTGCTCTCAGCGCAGTCCGAGCTGGACTCGCGCCGCTTCGATCGTGTTCGAGAGCAGGTAGGCGATGGTCATTGGCCCCACCCCGCCCGGCACGGGAGTGATGGCGCGGGCCCGCTCGGCGGCCTTGGCGAACTCCACGTCGCCCACCAGCTTGCCGGCGGCGTTGCGGTTGGTGCCGACATCGATCACGGTGGACCCGGGTTTCACCCAGTCGCCCCGGATCATCTCCGCCTTTCCCACGGCCGCGACCACCACGTCCGCGGAGCCCACCTCCGCGGCGAGGTCGGCGGTGCGCGAGTGGGCGATGGTCACGGTCGCGTGGCGCTCGAGCAGGAGCATGGCCACCGGCTTTCCCACGATGTTCGACCGGCCCACCACCAGCGCCCGCGCGCCCTTGAGCGGGGTCTTCGACTCGTCGAGCAGGCGCAGGATCCCCAACGGCGTGCAAGGGCGCACGCCCTTGCGCCCGGTGAAGAGGGCCCCGGCGTTGTGCGGCCCGAACCCGTCCACGTCCTTCGGCGGCGCCAGGGTGTCGAGCACCTCGTCCGGGGAGATCTGCTTCGGCAGCGGCAGCTGGACGAGCACGCCGTGCACCTTGGGATCGACATTGAGCTTGCGCACCAGCGCGAGAAGCTCCTCGGCGGGAGTCGCCTCGGGCAGGATGTGCTCGAACCCGGCCATGCCGGTCTCCTGGCAGGCCTTGACCTTCCCGCGCACGTAGACCTCGCTGGCCGGATCGTTGCCGACGCGGATCAGGGCGAGGCCGGGCGTCACGCCCGCGCGCGCCTGGATCTCCTTGACCTGCTGCGCGACCTCGGCCCGGACCTTGGCGGCGATCGCTTTTCCATCGATGATCACGGCTTGTGGCACACCGCCTCGAGGTTGTGCCCTTCCGGGTCCTTCGCCTTCTGCAAGTCGCGGACGCGGACGGTGAGAGGGTCGATCATGGGCGCGCCTTCTAGCACTGTGCTACGAACCGCGCCATGCCACAGACCCCGAACAGCGTGTTCATCACCGGCGCATCCAGCGGGCTGGGACGCGGGCTCGCGCTGCGCTACGCCCAGGGCGGAGCGACGGTGCACGCGGCCGCCCGGCGGGAGGATGAGCTTCGCAAGCTCGCCGCGGAGGCCCCGCCCGGAAGCATCGTGCCCGTGCGTCTCGACGTGCAGGACACCGACGCGCTGGTGGCCGCGATCCGCCGCGCGGAGCAGGCCTCGGGCGGCGCCCTGGATCTAATGATCGCCAACGCGGGCGTGGGCAGGCCGAGCCCGGCGCGGAAGATGGACTGGACGATCGTCCGCTGGATCCTGGACGTGAACGTGACCGCGGCCTGCGTGACCCTGGCGGCCGCGCTTCCGGCGATGATCGAGCGGAACGCGGGCCAGGTGGTGATGATGTCGTCCTTGGCTGCCTTCCGGGGAATGCCGGGGAACGCCGCCTACTGCGCCAGCAAGGCGGCGGTGTCCACCTTCATGGAGAGCGTGCGCGTGGATCTGCGCCGGACGCGGGTGCGGGCCACCACCATCTATCCCGGCTTCGTGAAGACGGAGCTGACCGCGAAGAACAAGTTCCCGATGCCCTTCCTGATGGAGCTCGATCGCGCCGTGGACGTGATGGTCAATGGCATCGCCCGCGGGGCGAAGACCATCGCCTATCCGCTGCCGATGGTGGCCATCACCCGCACGCTCGGGGCCGTTCCGCGCGGCATCTACGAGCCGCTGGCCGCCCGGATGCAGACGCCGTAGGCCGCTTCAGCCGTCCTCGAGCGCGAGCGGCAGCGTGACGATGAAGCTCGCACCCTGTCCGGGGGTGCTCTGCAGGGTCACGTTCCCGCCGTGCAGGCGCGCCAGCTCGCGCACGATCCAGAGACCGAGCCCGTAGCTCCCGGTGCGCTCGGTCGCCGCGCCGCGATCGAAGCGCTCGAAGATCTGCTCCTGCTGCGCCTGTGGGATTCCCGGTCCCCGATCGGTGACGGTGATCTCCGCGGACCCGCCGACCTTCTGGACGGAGACGCGGATCGGCTTGCGCGAGCCGTACTTGATGGCGTTCGAGAGCAGGTTGGAGACGATCTGGTCGACGCGGATCGCGTCGAAGCGCCCGACCACCGGGCCCAAGGCCTCCACCGCGACGGTGCTGCCCGCGCGCCGCGCTTCGTCCCAAGAGCGCTGCACGGTCTCCTGGACCAGCGCGACCAGGTCCGTCTCCTGGAGGTGCAGCGCCAGCTTCCCGGCCTGGAGCTGGGAGCGGTCGAGCAGGTCTTCCACCAGGCGGCTCATCTGCTGCACGTCGGCGACCGAGCGCCGGATGGCGTGGACCATTGCCTCCCGCTCGAAGTTGCGGTCCTGCGCGCGCAGGAGCTGCACGTCCAGCGTCAGGCGCAGCGCCTGCAGCAGGCTGCGGATGTCGTGCGAGGTGATGGAGAGGAACTCGTCGCGCGTCTGCAGGGCGCGCTCGGCGACCCGCTCCGCCGCCCGCGAGCGCAAGAGGGCGTGGATGGTTGCGAGCAGCAGCTCCGTCTCCACCGGCTCGGTCAGGTAGGCGTCCGCGCCACTCTCCAGGCCGAAGGCCCGATCCGAGTCCTCGGTGTAGCTGGCGGAGAGCTGCAGGATCGGGATCGACCGGGTCTCCGGATCGTTCTTGAGGCGGTGCACCACCTCCGGCCCCATGATGTCCGGCATGTGCACGTCGATCACCATCAGGGAGGGTCCCTCGCGCGCGAGCCGCAGAGCGTCGGTGCCGCAGGCGCCCTCGACGACGCTGTAACCGGCCTTCTCCAGCGTGCGCCGCAGCGCAAGCCGGGTCCCTTCCGTGTCATCCACCACGGCAATCCACTCGGATGTCGACACGGTCGCAATCTAGACCGGCGCGCCCGCTGAAGGCCAGCCTTCCGGGCAACAACTCCTCCGGGTACGCCGCAGCATCTCCCTCGGCGTCAGGGTGGGGCAGGTCGACCGAGGGTGAGGCCGCGCTGATCGAGCAGCCGCTGGATCACGCGGGCGGAGATCGCTTTCGATCCCACGAGCGAGCTGAGCTGGATGCCGACGAGGCGTCCGTCGCCGTCGAAGAGCGGGCCGCCCCAGAAGCGGGAGTCGATCACCCGCTTGCTGGTCAGCGCAAAGAAGTCGCCGTTCACCGCAGAGACCACCACGCCGCGGACGGTGACCGATTCGTCGCCGGCGCCCATCGCGACCAGCAGATCGCCCTCCGCGGGCACCTCTGCCGCGAGAGGGGCGCCCGCGAGCGACGCACCCCGATCCGGAAGAAGCAACAGCGCGAGATCGATCTCCGGCACGCCCGCGATCACGCGCGCGTCCAACGGCCCGACGTCCGCCACCAGGACGCGCACCTCGCGCAGCGGAAGCATCCGCCCGTCGGCACCGGGAGCGGTGACCGCGTGCAAGGTGGTGATGGCCAGGCCGTTGCCGATCAGCACGCCCGAGCCGTGGCTGACGGCGTCCTGCGCCTCCTGCCCGTGCACCTCGATCACGGTGGAGAAGAGCCTGTCCGCCACTGCCTTCCAGCGAGAGTCGGAGTCAGGCAGGACCACCGACGCGCGCGCGGCGCCGGCCAGCGCCACTCCCAGGGCGAGCAGCCGAGTCTTCATGCCAGGAGTGTGCGAGGGCGCTGTTGCGGACGCTCGTCAATTTTGAGGGGGACGGCCGCACTCACGGCGCAGGCACGGTCGCTTTTTCTGCGATGGGCAATCTCGTCGCTTGTCAGGGTTGCAGGAACCCGGGCGCGTCCCTGTCCACTGGTCGGCAAACACGGCGCTGCGGGCGAGTCGTGCGGCCGGACCCGTCCTGCCGCGCTGGATACGCCTCGCAGCCGATCGGCACTGAACTGATTTTCTCGATTTCACTCTCAGTGCGTGGCGGTGCACAAAGCCGGCACGGAATGGTGGCCTCGGCATGCGCGGGGAGGCATCCATGGCGCGATGGGTTCTCCGATGACTGCGGCGCGCATCCTGATCGTCGAGGACTTCGCCGACTCGCGCGAGATGTACATCGAGTTCCTCGCCGCGCAGGGCTTCGAGGTCAGCGGCGCGGAGGACGGCCTCGCCGCGCTGAGCGCGCTCGAGACCGCGCCGTTCGACGCGGTGGTGCTGGACATCGCGCTGCCGAAGCTCGACGGCCTCTCGGTGCTGCGGCAGCTGCGCGCCGATCCGCGCTTCGTCGCGCTTCCGGTGCTGACCTTGTCGGCGAGCCTCGGGGCCGACTACCACCGCATCGCGATGGCGGCCGGCGCGACCGCCACTCTCGAGAAGCCGTGCCTGCCAGAAGAGCTGCTCGACGCGTTGAAGCAAGCGCTACGGCACCGGGCCGAATCGGCCGGAACCGTACAGAAACTGGACTGAACTGTTCACCATTGAACACGCAGGGAGCGCTTGACGCGCTGCTCCTCTTGCGTCGTGTCGGCCATCGGCCCACGTTCGGCGCGGAGGTAGGTATGACCTTCGTTTGGTCTGCAGTTTGCGCGCTGACCGCGCTCGCGGCCGGCGTCCAACAGGCGCCAGGAGTCTCCGAGGTTTCGCAGATGCGGACCAAGGTGCTGCCGGGTCACGGTTACATCCGCTACGAGGTGTTGCCCGGCGACGACGAGGTTCCCCCGGGTGACCTGATCGTGGTGCACGAGGAGCGGCAGAAGGCTCCTCCCGCCGAGGTCACTCCCGCCGTACTCGAGGAGCCGGCGCCTCTGCCGGCCCGCCGTGCCGAGCGGGCGTGCACCGGGACGCGGGCGAAGCTGGTCGCGCGCATCTACGAGATCCAGGGCATGCAGATGGACCCGGAGTTCGCCGAGTGGCTGGAGACGAATCTCACGCTCGGAAGCTCCGACGCGCGGGCTGTCCAGCTTCTGTACGGCGAGCCGCTCCTGATCTCGGCGCTCAAGTCGGATCCCGTCGCGCGCTCCCTGGCGGACGATCTGGCGCGCTGCGATCGCGCGCACGCGTTCCCGGTCACGCTCAAGCAGTAGTCGCTAAGCCGCCTTGGCGGCCGCGACTAGCAGCCGGTCGGCCGCGCGCCGGCCGGCGTCGTCGTGGACCGCGCTCCGCAGAAGCTCGTCCAGCTTCTGATCGAGCCCGGCCGGCTTTTCCTTCGGTTCCTCCTCCGCCGCGCGCAGCGAGAACGGCTCGCCGCGCAGGCGGGATTCGACCAGCGCCCGCAGCGCGCCGCTGGCCTTCACCACCGCGGGTCCCAGCCCCGCATCCTCCGCCTTCTTGCCCAACTCGGCCGGAGAGAGGCCCAGCGCCGAGAGCAGCGCCACGGTCGCCTCGGCCTCGTCCAATAACGCCTCGGCAGCGGCCACGTCCGCGCGCGTGCCGAGCGCCCGCGGCCGGCGCTGGCCGGGCTCGTGGAAGAGCGGACGCTGGCGCAGCAGCGCCTGGACCACGCTCTCCAGCGGCTCGTCGAGCACCGTCGCCGACTGCGCCTGCGGGAGTCGGGCGGAGGCCGCGATCTTGCGAGCCCTCGACTGCAGCCGGTACGCCTCGCCCATTCCCGCCTGGAAGACGCCGCGGATCGCTGTCTGCGCCAGGACGCGCGCCGCGCGCTCCACCTCTCCACCCGAGAGCAGCTCGAGACCGAGCGAAAGCGTGGCCCGCGCTTGCGCGAGTTGCTCGCGCACCTCGTCCGGGTCGTCGAGCGAGACGCGGTTCGCCACCAGCGCGGAGTTCGCGGCGTAGATCACGCCCTCCTCGGCGCGCTCGAGCTCCTCGCCGGAGAGCAGATCCAGGGCCTCGTCCAGCAGCGGCCGCCCCGCCGCGCGCAGCGCCTGGCCGGGCGCGGGCTTTGGCCGCTCCTCCTTGCCCTGCGGCGGCCGGGCCTGGAACGAGATCGCCTCCTCGAACTCGGGCACGCCGACGTCCCGCAGGCGCCCGTCGCGCCAGCGGCGCGCGGACTCCTCCAGCTCGGTCGGCAATTCCCAACGGATGCTCTCGAGCAGCCTCCCGGCCCCGAACGGATCCTGGGCGTAGAGGTCATCGATCAGCTGGCGCACGGTCGCGTACTCGCTCGAGCCTTTGAACTCGAGCAGGAACCGCCGGTCGGGCGTGAAGTACGCCATGCCCGGGTCGTGCGGAGGCGGCTCCTCGTCGGTGAGGTCGTGCACGGTCACTTCGCGCCGGAGCAGCAGAGCGAGCAGCTCGATGTCCAGCGACATGAGCTGCTCGCGGAACCTCTCCAGATCCGCGCCGCCCTCGCGCGCGAGGCGCAGCCAGCGCAGCACCTCGGAGGGCCGGGGGCCCTCCTCAGGCCCGCGCCAGGCGGACATGTCGACGAAGTGGCGGAACTGCTCGGGCGACGCCATCGCCACCAGCTCGGTGGCGTCGTCGGGCCCGAGATCGATCAGGGTGAAGTAGAGGTCCTGCGCGGGCAGCGCCCGGACCAGCTGCTCCGGGTCCGGAGCGGAGAGGATCAAGTCGAGCTTCTGCTTGCCGCGGGCGCTCTGCAGCGCGCGCCGCGTGCCGCGGACGTCAAGGATGGCGCTGCCGTTGCCCTCGGACACGGCGACCGCGTCAGGCCGCCTTGGTGACCTTGCCGGCCTTCAGGCATCGGGTGCAGACGCGGATGTGCCGGTGCGCGCCGTCGACCAGCGCGCGCACGCGTTGGAGGTTGGGCAACGACCGCTTCTTGGTCTTGTTGTTCGCGTGCGACACCTGGTTCCCGACCAGGGGACCCTTGCCGCACAGTTCGCACTTGAACGCCATCGCTTCGCCCCGATCCCGAAAAGGAACGCGGCATTGTGCTTAAAAGTCGGCCTTAGTCAAGAACGTCAGCCCCTGAGCCTACGTGGCGCTCACGGTCTTCCTTCCAGAAAGGGCGAGCGCCTGCCCGGCCGCCGCCCGCCCGGCGAGGATCTGACCCTCCAGCCCGAACCCCGGGTAGGTGGAAGCGGAGGCGAAGAGCACGTGCTCGCTGGCGTCGGAGATCGGCCTCAGCCCGATCGGATCGTTCCCTTCGGGTGCCCGGAGGATCGGATGCGGCTGCGCCGGGTTCACGTCCGCGGTCTGGTGGACCAGGTGCCGGTCGAAGAACGGGAAGATCGGCTCCAGCGTGGCCCGGACGGTCGCGAGCAGGCCGTCCGCGTCGGAGAAGCCGGCATCCGAGACGCGCGCCACGGTCAGGAGCTTCTCTCCCGGCCCTTCGCCCCGCGCGCGCCGCGCCGGCAGGGTGGTCAGGAGCAGGGGACCCATGGCGTTCCCGAGCAGAAGCGCAGCGTCCTCCAGCGCCTGGGGCAGGCCTTCGGCCCGCACCACGAAATGGGCGAGCGTGATCTTGCGCTCGACGGGCAGGGCGGCCTCCTCCGCGATCTTCCGTTCCACCCGTCCGCCCTCCTGCACCATGGCCGCGATCCGCTCCGCCGAGCAGGCCAGGACCACGCAGGAGGCGCGCACCTCGCCGCCGCCCAGCTGGAAGACGACGTTCCTCTTTTCCACCCGGAGGTTCTCGGCGGCGCCGTCGGTGATCAGGTCGCCGCCCGCCCCGGCGCACTTGTTGCGAAGGAGCTCGGCGAGCTGCGCTTCCCCGGCGAAGACGCGCAAGGGCGATCGCAGCAGCGCCGCCGCTTCCCGGGCCAGCGACTCGGGCGCGAAGTCGCCCGGCAGCGCCGTGACGAACGGAGCGAGCGCGTGCAGGCACTCGCCGATCACTCCCTCCGGGAGCTGCGGCGGCTCGGGCAGCGTCTTGCGCACCCGCCGTCCCTCGAGAAAGCCGCGCGGCGGCCAGGGCGGCGCGTCGCGAAGGAAGTCGTCCCAGCCGCGGCCCAAAGTCTCCAGGCTGACCAGCGCGGCCTCCGCCTCGGCCGCCGCGGTCTCCGACAGCTCGCGCCGCAGCTCCGTCCTGCGCCGGACCGGGTCGGCCGGCAGCGAGAGGCGCAGCTTGTCGGTGAGGATCTGGAACGATCCCGGACCGCCTCCTTGCCGCTGCAGGTCCGTGCCCAGGCCCGCCTCGTCCAGCGTCCCCACCGCGCCGTTGAGCTGCCGCAGGGGCGGCAGGATCGAAGGGGCCGCGGGGATCAGCCAGCCGTCGCTCTCGCGCGCCGCCGCCACCTGCCCGAGCGGCGCGAGCAGGGTCCGCAGCCCGCGCCGGGAGCAGAGCGCCGCTGCCGCGGCGCCGCCCACGTCCGGCCCGAGCACCGCGACGTCGTAGACGCGCTTCGCGGCCGGTTTTGGAGGGGGACCAGGCATCAGTCGACCAGCTCCGGAGAGGAGAGGGTGCGGCTCGGATCCACGGTTCCGCCGGTGATCCGGACGCGGCGCCCGTCGATCTGGACGCGCCCCTGCGCCAGAAGCGTGATCGCGCGCGGGTAGCAGCGGTGCTCCTGGACCAGGATGCGCGCGGCCAGCGTCTCCTCGGTGTCTTTGTCGAGCACGGGGACCGCGGCCTGGATCAGGATCGGCCCGGTGTCCGTCCCCTGGTCCACGATGTGGACGGTGCAGCCGGACACGCGCGCTCCGGCGGCCAGGGCCTGCCGCACGGCGTGCATGCCGGGGTACGCGGGCAAAAGGCTCGGATGGATGTTGAGAATCCGCTCGGGGAACGCGTTCAGCACCGCATGCCCGATCAGCCGCATGAAGCCGGCGAGGCAGACCAGATCGACTCCGTGCTTGCGAAGCGCGGCGACCAGCTCCCAGTCGTAGTCGTCCCGCGTGCGGTGCTGCCGGTGGTCGAGGAGCAGGGCGGGGACCCCGGCCGCCTTCGCCCGCTCGAGCGCCTGCGCGCCGGGGACGTTGCAGATCACCACCGCGACCTCGGCGGGGATGGTTCCCTTCGCGCAGCCGTCGAGGATGGCCTTCAGATTTGAGCCGGATCCCGAGGCGAGTACTCCGAGCTTCATCGCTAGGCGACCACCACCTCGGGCTCGGCAAGCCCGGGCGCGGACTCGATGGCGCCGATCTCGAAGGCGGGCTGGCCCCGCTTCGCCAGCAGATCCACGGTGCGCGCGGCGTCGGCGCGCGGGACCACCGCGCACATCCCGATGCCCATGTTGAAGGTGCGCAGCATCTCTGGCTCGGCCACGTTGCCGGCCTTCCGGATGCGCTCGAAGATCCCTGGCACCGGCCAGGAGCCGCGGCGCAGCACTGCCCGGTGCGCCGCAGGCAGGACGCGGGGGAGATTTCCGGGGAGTCCCCCGCCGGTGACGTGCGCGAACGCGCGCACGTCGACGGCGTCCCGCAGTGCCAGGCAATCCTTGACGTAGATGCGGGTCGGTTCGAGCAGCTCGCGCAAGAGCTCGTCGCCGAGATCGCTCTCGAAGACCTTGCGCGCCAGCGAGTACCCGTTCGAGTGCAGGCCCGAAGAGGCCAGCCCGACCACGGCATCACCCGCGCGCACGCGCGAGCCGTCGAGGATCCGGCTCTTTTCCACCACGCCCACGCAGAAGCCGGCCAGGTCGTACTCGCCCCGCCCGTAGAACCCGGGCAGCTCGGCGGTCTCGCCACCGATCAGGGCGCACCCGGCGCGCACGCAGCCTTCGGCGATGCCCTTGATCACCTGCTCCGCTTCCTTCGCGTCCAGGCGGCTGGTGGCGAAGTAGTCCAGGAACACGACCGGCTCGGCGCCGCAGACCACCACGTCGTTCACGCTCATGGCGACGAGGTCGATCCCCACCGTGTCGTGCTTTCCGGCCAGGAACGCCAGCTTCAGCTTGGTGCCGACGCCGTCCGTCCCCACCACCAGGACCGGCTCGCGATATCCCTTCGGAACCTCGAAGAGGCCCCCGAAGCCGCCGATGCCGGCCAGCACCTCGGGGCGGGACGTCCTGCGGGCGTGCGGCTTGATCCGCTCGACCAGGGCGTCGCCCTCGTCGATGTCGACGCCGGAATCGCGGTACGTGAGGCCCTTTTCCGCCATCGCGGCGCGCACCTTAGACAGCTTCGGCCGCCGAAGCCAGACGTAGTTTGGCCCCGCGCAGGGGGCGGCTTCACCGCGGCTGCGAGGGCGCGGGAGCGGCCGGCGGTTCGGTGGCCGGCGCGCTGCTGCCGCCCGGAATGGCGGGCGCAACGGAAGAAGAGCTCTTCATTCCCAGGTCGCGCTTGGGCATGCATCCCTTCGCGACGATGAAGGCCACCACGACGGTCGCCAGCAGGGCGATTGGGGTGAACCGTCGCAAATTTCCTCCAGGGCTGGAACCCGGGAAGCTTCCGTACGCGACCACCCCCCGACGATCAAGTCAGGGTGCGCCAAGATGCGAACGGACGCAACCCAAACGAGATTTAGACGATCCGCCGCAGGGGGAGCGGAACAGATTTCAACCTTGGAACCAATGAGGCTCTACCCCGGGTGCTGGTGTACCTTTCGACGGTGCGCCGTCTCGCCGCCTGGTTCACGCGCCTCACGGCGTTCCGCATCGGCCTGTTCACCGGGCTCGCTTTCGCCGCCGCGCACGTGCTCCAGCTCGCGGGCCGCACCGAGCTGCCGGTGCTCACGCGGTTCGAGGGCGCCTTCGCCGACCTCCGCTTCCGCCAGCAGACCGCGCTCCGCGGGAGCGAGACGTCCGGCGCGGTGGTGATCGCCGCGGTGGACGAGGCCGCGATCGCGAAGTTCGGGCGCTTCCCCTGGGACCGCCGGGTGATCGCCTCGCTGATCGACAAGCTCGACGCCAGCGGCGTCAAGGCCGTGGGCTTTGACATGAGCTTCTCGGACGAGGACCTGGGCGGCCAGTTCGCGGGCGCCAAGCGGTACCGGAAGCGGTTCGAGGACATCTCGCTCGCCGCCCCGAAGAACCTGGCGGCGGTGCAGAGGTTCGACGAGGCGGAGGCGGACATCGCCGGCGCCGCCTCCGCGCTGCAGCTCCTCGGCCGGAAGGTGAAGCCGGAGGCCGAGCCGATCTATCAGACCGCCAAGGGCCGGCTGGGGGACGGGGCCCAGAAGCTCTCTGCCTCGCGCGAGACCTTCGACTCCCTGGTCAAGCAGCACCAGGCGTACGGCGCCGAGCTGGACCAGGACCTCCCCGGGCAGGATCCGGACATCGTGATGAGCGAGGCGGTGGCGCGGGCGGCCTACAAGGTCGTGCTGGGCGTCGTCATGCTGACCGCGCCGGAGCTGCCCGACCTCCGCCCGGCGGACCTCGAGGAGCAGATGCGCCGGCTCGCGGCGATGCAGATCCACGCGCCGGAGTGGCGCGAGCATCCAGACTCTCCGATCGCACGGCCGGTACAGCTCACCTGGGCCAAGCAGTACGCCGGCCTGCGCGCACCGCTCGGGCCAATCCTCGGCAGCGCACGGTGGATCGGGTTCTTCAACAACCTGCCCGACTTCGACGGCGTGATCCGCCACACGCCGCTCACGCTGCGCATCGGCAATCGTTACTTCCCCGCGCTCGGCACGGCGCTGGCCGCCATCGCGCTCGGGCTCGGTCCGAAGGACGTGATCCCGATCACCCAGACTCCCGACGAGGGCGCGCTGCTCGAGGCCGTGGACTTCGGCGGCAAGGTCAGGGTGCCGGTCGACGGGCGCGGGCTGATGGCCATCAACTACCTCGGCAAGGACCGCACCTTCGAGAACCTCTCCATCGCCGACATCATGAGCGGCAAGAAGGACGCGGAGCTGAAGGGCAAGATCGTGCTGGTCGGCGCCACCGCGCAGGGCACCTTCGATCAGCGGATCACGCCGCTCAACCGGTTCAGCTCGGGCGTCGAGATCCACGCCAACGTGGTCGAGAACATCCTCACCCGCCGCTTCCTGCAGCGCGGCCTCGGAGTAGACCTGGGCGAGGTGGCGTTCGCGCTCCTGCTCGCGGTGCTCTTCGCGATCCTGTTCGCGCGGGTCCGGGTCCGGCACTCGCTGGCCCTGCTCACGGTCTCCGCGGCGGTGGTCTGGACGCTAGCCACCGCCGCTCTCTGGGCTGGCTTCGAGGTCTTCGCCGCGCTGCCGCTGGTCGAGCTGGTCTGGATGTTCGTGCTGGTCACCGTCTTCCGCTACGCCACCGAGGAGAGGGACAAGCGCAGGCTGCGCAAGGCGTTCGAGCTCTACCTGAACCCGGATGTGATGGAGGAGATGCTGCAAGAGCCAGAGAACCTCCAGCTCGGCGGCAAGGAGCTGGAGCTGACGGTGCTCTTCTCGGACATTCGCGGGTTCACCGGCATCGCCGAGAAGCTCTCGCCCACCGCGCTCGTCCAGCTCCTCAACGAGTACCTCTCCCCGATGACGGAGATCGTCTTCAAGCGCCGGGGCACCCTCGACAAGTACATCGGCGACGCGGTGATGGCGTTCTTCGGCGCCCCGGTCCAGACGGGGCTGCACGCGGCGAACGGATGCGACACCGCGCTGGAGATGATCGAGGCCTTGAAGCGGATGCGCGAGAAGTGGCGGATCGAGAACCCGCTGCAACCCGAGGTGGACATCGGCATTGGCGTCAACTCCGGGCCCATGGTGGTCGGCAACATGGGATCGACCCAGCGCTTCAACTACACGGTGATGGGCGACAACGTGAACCTGGCGAGCCGCCTGGAGAGCCTCAACCGCGAGTACGGCACGCACATCCTGGTCACCGAGCAGACGCTCCTGGCGGCCCGCAAGGCGTTGAAGGACGAGGCCGCGTACACGGTCCGCGAGCTCGATTCGGTCCGGGTGAAAGGCAAGACCGAGCCGGTCCGGCTGTTCGAGCTTCGCGGGCGGGGCAGCCCTTCGACCGAGGAGCTGCCGCTCCTGAGCGGGTACGCGCGCGGCCTGGCCCTCTACCGGGCGAAGAGGTTCGCGGAGGCCCGGCTGGAGTTCGAGTCGCTCCTGGCGCGCTTCCCCGAGGACGGCCCCTGCGCCCTGATGCTGAACCGGTGCGACCGCCTGCGCTCGACCCTGAAAGAAGACCGGTGGGACGGCGTCTTCAGCATGGATCACAAGTAAGTCTTCGCCCGGGGTGCATGACGCGGACCGCTTTGGCCAAAAACGCAGCGGTTCCCTGATCTTCTGTCCGGCGCGGTTGTGATTCGCATCACGTGCCGCGAAATTGACCGACGCGCGATTCCGCTGATAGGACTTTGGGATATGGCGGGAGAGGACGCGCTGTTCCAGCGCTTCGGCAAGGAGTTCAAGCGCGGAGAGGTCCTGTTCCGGGAAGGTGAACCTGGCAAGGAAATGTACGTAGTCCAGGCCGGCAAGGTGAACATCACCAAGACCGTGCGGGAAACCGAGAAGATTCTCGCGACCTTGGGCGCCGGGGAGTTCTTCGGCGAGATGAGCATCCTGAACCACAAGCCGCGCTCCGCCGGCGCGGTGGTGGCCGAGGACGCCAAGCTCCTGGTGATCGACCCCAAGACGTTCGAAGCGATGATCCGCGGCAATGTCGAGATTGCCGTCCGGCTGATCAAGAAGCTTTCCGACCGTTTGCAGGAAGCCGACGAGCAGATTGAAAACCTGCTCCTGCGCGACCCGAACAGCCGGGTGGTGCATTACCTGTGGCAGGCGGCCCTCAAAAGGGGCAAAGAAACGCCCCAAGGCACGCTCGTGACGGTGAACCTCAACGAGCTGCACGGCAGGATGGGAATGACCGCCGCCGACGTGCAGGAGGCTCTCAACAAGACCGCCAAGGCGCGGATCGTCTCGATGGTGCCGGAGGGCGTGATCGTCCCCGACGTCGGCAAGATGCAGAAGTACCTGGAGTTCCTGGAAATGAAACAACGGTTCGGGGACTGAGGGATGCGCATCAAGGTCCTCGGCTGCCATGGCGGCGAGCTTCCCCGGCACCGGACGACGTGCTTCTTGATCGGCAAGAAGCTGACCATCGACGGCGGGGCGATCACCGCCGCCCTCGACCTTACAGAGATCGTCCAGATCGACGACATCTTCCTCACGCACTCCCACTTCGATCACGTCAAGGACGTGCCGATGATGACCGACCTCCTGGTGGGGAAGCGGGAGAAGCCGCTGGTGGTCCACGGTCCCTCCGAGACCATGGAGGCGATGGACAAGGACGTCTTCAACAATCGCGTCTGGCCGGACTTCCGCGCCATTCCGACCAAGGAGAAGCCGGTCATCGCCTTCGACGTGATCCCGGTGCGCGAGCCGGTGGTGTGCCAGGGCCTGCGCATCCGGGCCATCCCGGTGCACCACCCGGTCTACTCCGTCGGCTACATCCTGGAAGGAAGCAACGGCGCGGTGGCGTTCTCCGGCGACACCGGGCCGACCGACGAGCTGTGGCGCGCGATCAACGCCACGCCGAACGTCAAAGCCGTGTTCGTCGAGCTGAGCTTTCCCAACTCGATGCAGTGGCTCGCCGACGTATCCGGTCATCTGACCCCGAAGACGGTGATGAGCGAGCTGAACAAGCTCGATCGGCGCGGCGCGAAGGTCTACCTGTACCACCTCAAGCCGGCGGTCATCGACGAGGTCAAGGCCGAGGTGAAGGCGCTGCGCAAGGACTTCCTGCACGTCTGCGAGCTGGACGAGGTCTACAACATCCAGTGAGAGCGCTTCTCCTCCTCTGCCTCGCGCTCTCGCTCGGCGCGCGCGCGCAGCCGGATCCGAAGGCCGCCGCGCAGAAGCAGCAGAACAACGCGGCTGCCGCGGCAGCGGGCGCGGGCGCCCTGATCGTCGCCACGCAGGCGGAGAAGCCCGCCGGCGAGGATCCGTTTGCGTTTCCCGCGCCGAGCCCGCGCGCCCGGCAATGGCTCGGCTACGCCTCGCCCTGGACGCTTTTGACCCTCGCCTCCGTCCTGGTGGTGCTGGCGGGGCTGGTGCAGAAGCTCGACTCCCGCCGCCGCAGGCGGATCCGCCGGGCGTCGATCCTCTACATGCTCTACCTCACCACCTTCGTATTCGCCGCCGTGCTCGGGATGGTGAACTCGGAGGGGTGGGCGAGGAGGGTCTGGTTCCTCGCCGACCTGTTCGAAGTGCTGGTGATCATCGACTTCGTCGCCATCCTGCTCTTCGACCTGGTGCTGGTCGTGCTGCGCATCGAGGTGGCGAACATCGTCCACGACCTGGCGCTGGGCGCCGCCTACATCCTGGCGTTTCTCGGCATCCTCCACCGCAGCGGCGTCCAGCTCTCGGGGATCATCGCCACCTCCGCGGTGGTGACGGTGGTGCTCGGCCTCTCGCTGCAGGCGACCCTGGGCAACGTGCTCGGCGGCATCGCCCTCCAGCTCGACGACTCCATCCACATCGGCGACTGGGTCCAGCTCTCCTCCGGACAGCAAGGTCGCATCACGGCGATCCGCTGGCGGCACACCATGGTGGAGACGCGCAACTGGGACACCATCATCGTCCCCAACTCGGTGCTGCTGGGCGATCACATCACCATCCTCGGGCAGCGCCAGGACCAGCCGGTGCAGCACCGGATGTGGGTCTACTTCAACGTGGACTTCCGCTACTCGCCCGAGGAAGTGATGAACGTGGTCGAGGACGCCCTGCAGGGCACGCCGATCCCGAACGTGGCACCTTTCCCGCCGCCGCACTGCATCTGCTACGACTTCGCGAGGCAGGGCGCGGACAGCTTCGCCTACTACGCCGTCCGCTACTGGCTGACGGACCTGGGGGCGGACGATCCCACCTCCTCGGCGGTGCGCGTGCGCATCTACGTGGCGCTGAAGCGGGCAGGGATCCCGCTGGCGGTGCCCGGGCAGGCGCTCTGGGTGTCGGTGGACGATCCGGAGCACCGCGAGCGCAAGCTGCAGCGCGAGCTTCAGCACCGGGTGAGCGCGCTGGAGCAGATCGAGCTGTTCTCGCAACTCTTGCCCGACGACCGGCAAAAGCTCGCGGAGGCCATGCGGCCGGCGCCGTTCGGACGCGGCGAGATCATCACCCGCCAGGACTCCGCCGCGCACTGGCTCTACGTGCTGAGCAGGGGCGAGTGCGAGGTCCGCGTCCGCAACGACGGGGGCGCCGAGAAGCTGGTGGCGCGGATCGCGGCCCCCAACGTGTTCGGGGAGATCGGGGTGATCACCGACGAGCGCCGCACGGCGTCGGTGGTCGCGGCCACCGAGGTGGAGTGCTACCGGATCGACAAGGACGTCTTCAAATCCGTGCTGCGGAACCGACCGGAGATGGCCGACCGCATGTCGCAGGTGATGGTGAAACGGCGGGTCGAGCTGGAGGCGGTGCGGGAAGGGATGGACGCGGAGGCGCGGACGAGGAGTGTGAAGGAGGAGCGGACCGAGATCCTCTCCTCGATCCAGACCTTCTTCGGACTGGACGACGACCAGGTCTGAACGCGGTCGCGGTCGCGTTCAGGTGGCCGAGCGGCTGTTTCGCAACGGCTGGCGGCGCCGCGAATGAAATCCGACTGGCTGAATCAGTGGGAGACGGCGCGAGCGACTTGACGACGTTCAACTCCAGGATTTCGTGCTAGAAACCGCGTAGATGGCTTGGTATCACCGCGTTCCCGCGCCGAAGCTGCCCCCGGAACAGCGCAAGTCGCGCATGGAGGGGCTCTGGATCAAGTGCGACGGGTGCGGCGAGATCATCTACAAGCAGGACGTCGAGAAGAACCTCGAGGTCTGCCCCAAGTGCGATGAGCACTTCCCTTTGCCGGTGCGCAAGCGCCTGGACCTGGTGCTGGATCCGGGGACCTTCGTCGAGCACGACATCGGCCTGGAGAGCACCGACCCCCTGCAGTTCTCCGACTCGAGGAAATACAAGGAGCGGATCAAGGCCAGCCAGAAGTCCGCCGCGGAGGGCGAGGCGTTCGTCTCGGGCTTGGGGCGCATCGCCGGCCGGGACGTGTCGATCGGCGCCTTCCACTTCGGCTTCATGGGCGGCTCGATGGGCAGCGTGGTCGGCGAGAAGGTGACCCGGGTGTTCGAGCGCGCCACCGAGCGGCAGCTTCCCGCCGTGGTTTTCTCCGCCAGCGGCGGCGCGCGCATGCAGGAGGCGATCTTCTCGCTGATGCAGATGGCCAAGTCGTCGGCGGCGCTGGCGCGCTTCCGGCACGTGCAGAAGCCGTACATCAGCGTGCTTCTGGACCCGACGACCGGCGGCGTGGCGGCCTCCTTCGCCTTCCTCGGCGACGTGATCCTCGCCGAGCCGCGGGCGCTGATCGGCTTCGCCGGACCGAGGGTGATCGAGCAGACCATCCGGCAGAAGCTGCCGGAGGGGTTCCAGCGCAGCGAGTTCCTGCTCAAGCACGGGATGATCGACGCGATCGTGCATCGCAAGGAGATGCGCGATCGCCTCGCGCAGCTCCTCGGCCTCCTCGGGTGAGGTTCGCCGAGCTCAAGGAGCTGCTGTTCGCGCGCGCCAACTTCGGCATGAAGCTCGGGCTCGAGCGCATGCGCGAGGCCTGCGCGCTGCTGGGGAATCCGGAGCGGGGAGCGCCCGCGCTGCACGTGGCGGGGACCAACGGCAAGGGATCCACCTGCGCCTTCGCGGAGGCCGCGCTGCGGGCGGCGGGCCTGCGCACCGGGCTCTACACGAGCCCGCACCTCAATCACTTCTGCGAGCGCATCCGGCTGGACGGCCTCCCCATCTCCGAAGAGCGTGCCTGCGCGCTGCTCGAGGAAGTGACGGCGCGGGTGCCCTGGGCCCTGGGGGACCCGGGGCTGACGTTCTTCGAGATCGTCACGCTGATGGGGTTTCTCGCCTTCCGCGAGGTGGACGCGATGGTGATCGAGGTCGGCCTGGGCGGCCGGCTCGACGCGACCAACGTGGTGGAGCCACGCGCCTGCGCCGTCAGCGCCTTGGGGCTGGAGCACACGGAGCATCTCGGCCCGACGCTCGCACACATCGCGGCCGAGAAGGCGGGCATCTTCAAGGCGGGCGTACCCGCGGTCTCGGCGGGGCAGCCGCGCGCGGCGGCGGCGGTCCTGGAAGCGCGGGCAGCCGCGCTCGGCACTCCGCTCTGGAGGGTGGGGCGCGACTACCGATTCGAGAGCCGCGACGAGCGGCCGTTCTGCTACGCGGGCCCGCGCTGGACGGTGCGGGCGGAGCCGGGCCTTCCCGGACACCACCAGCGCGCCAATGCCGCGCTGGCCTGCGCGCTGCTGGAAGTGAGCGGGCTGTGCGAGGCGCGCCATGCGGAGGCCGGATTGCGCTCCGCGACCTGGCCGGCGCGGCTGGAGCGGTTCGGGGACGTGGTCGTCGACGGAGCGCACAACGTCCCTGCGGCACGCGCGCTAGCGCGCGCGCTCGTGGCCCTGTTCGGCGGCCGCCCCTTCAGCCTGGTGTTCGGGGCGCTCCGCGACAAGGACGTGCGCGGAATGCTGAACGTTCTCGGACCCTTGGCGCAGGAGATTCATTACTGCGCGCCGGATTCCCCGCGGGCCGTGCCGCCCGAGGAGCTGGCCCGCATCCATCCGGGGCGGGTTCATGCGACCGTGTCCGAAGCCCTTTCGGCAGCTGTTGCGGCGGCAGGCGCCGCCGCGTGCTGCGGCTCGCTGTACCTCGCGGGCGAGGTCCGGGCGCTTCTGCTGAAGCACCCGACGGAGAAGATGCCGAGCGAGCGCCTCTAGGGGAGTTTGCCACCCCGCCACACACACCCTAAGTTAAGGAGCGCGCGGACCCCAGGGGTCCCGAGGCCGCGACGCCCTGCCCGAAGGACACATGCGTCGCCTCGATTTCCACTCGCCCCCCGCGCAGCGCGACCTCGATCGGATCGCGTTCAAATCGCTCTACACGAAAGAGATCTACGACGCGCCCACGCGCGACGGCTGGATCCTGCAGATCTCCCGCTACAAGCCGGTGCCGCAGCCGTGGGAACAGCCCATCGCGGGCCAGCCGCTCCTGCTCGTCCCGGGATGGTCGCAGAACCGCCACGCCTTTACCTGTGGGGACTTCGTCAAGCAGCTGCTCGCCTACGGCGCCGACATCCACATCCTGGAGTTGCGCGGGCACGGCCTCTCCAACCAGCAGCTCCAGATCGAGCGCGGGATGAGGCCCCCGGACCTGGACTGGGACTGGGACATCGACAGCTACTTCCTCCACGACGTGCCCGCCGGCGTCGAGGCGGTGAAGAAGCGCACCGGCCGCTCCAAGCTGTTCTACGTCGGCAACAGCATGGGCGGCATGCTCGGCTACGGATATGCCGGCTGCCACGACGACCTGGCGGGCCTGATCGCCATCGGGGCGCCCAGCGACATCGGCCGCGGCTTCTTGGGACTGCGGGCCGCCGCCCTGTTCGGCCCCGCGCTGATGGGCCCTCTGTTGGACGCCGCCTGCCGCGCGGCCAGCGTGGCCGGGCGCACCCGCCACAACGCGGCCGCCGTCCTGCGCCGGATCCGCTTCCTGGCGCGGGCCGCGAATCTGCTGGCGGCGCCCGGCACGCAGTACCGGCCGGTGCAGTTCAACCACGTGCCGGTGGACGCATTGTTGCGCGCGCTGGCGCGGGCGGCCACCAAGAGCAACCTCAAGCGGTACGAGCTGATCGCGCGGTACGTCGGATCGCTCTTGAATCCCTCGCGCGTCACCGCGGAGGACTTCCGCTGGCTGCTCTCGCAGGGCGGCGAGAAGGAGCCGCGGCGCGTGGTGGAGCAGTTCGCGCGCTGGATCCGCAACGACGAGATGAAGTGCTACCGGAACGGCTACGACTACAAGGCGCACTTCCAGCAGATCCGGACCCCGATGGCGATCTTCTTCGGCGATCTGGACAAGATCGCCTCGGCGCGCAGCACGCGCGGGATCTGCCGCGCGGCGCGCAGCGAATACCTGCTCTGGCGGCCGGTGAAGGAGAACAGCCACCTCGAGCTCACCATGGGCACCGACATCCACCAGATCTGCTCGGACGTGAAGGACCTGGTGGAGTACGCCGCGCGCAGAACGGGGCTGTCCGAATCCTTTGGGTGAACCGGCCCGCGTGCTAGCGTCCGCGGATCGTGGACCGATCCGCGTTCACACAGGTGTGCGGCGCTCTCGCACTCGGGTTCGCGCTCTCCGCGAAGGCCGAGGACCCCGCGCACCTGCTCGGCGTCCGGGTGGGCGGCGACGACCGCACCAGCGGGGTGGTCATCCAGGGCGACCGGCCGCTCTCGTTCACCACGCTCAAGCTGGCCTCGCCGCCGCGGGTGGTGGTGGACTTCGCGGACACCGAGGTGACCGCGAAGGCGCGCGAGCTGGCGATCGACGACGGCACCTTGCGCCGGGTGGCCATCGCGCAGGCCGGCGAGCGGACCGCCCGGGTGGTGATCGAGCTGGCCGCGGACGCCGAGTTCGACGTCCGCACCGACGGGAACGACGTCGAGGTGCGGGTGCCGCGTCCTGCGGCCGTCGCGGCGGCGGAGAAGCCCGCGGAGCCCACGGCCCCCCTGCCGGGCGTGCAGTCCGACGCGGAAGCGGAGAAGGTGGCTTCGCTCCCGCAGGTCTCGCTGGTGGGATCGCCCACCGTCACCCCCGACTCCGACGATCCGCGGACCGAGCGGCAGCGGACCGCGGCGGACCGGGCGGAAGCCCTGAAGAAGACGCTGGCCGAGAAGCGGGCGCTGGGCGACTCCCAGCGACACAAGGCGGCCCGGCGGGACACGGCTCCGGTGGCGAAGGCGGAGCCGGCGGAGGCTGCGCGCGATCCAACTCCAGGGGACACGAATCGCGGCTCCGCCGCTCATCATGTCCCCTACCCGGCCCGGCACATCACCGGGATCGGCTTCAGGCCGGTGCGCGGCGGCGAGGTGATCGTCCGCAGCGACCATCCGCTGGAATACGGCATCAGCGGGGACGACGGCGCGCTGCTCTTGCACCTGCCCAGCGCCGCGATTCCATTGCTCAACAACCGCCGGCCCCTGGACACGCGCTTCTTCGGCGGCCCGGTGAGCCGCGTGGTCCCCCTCGAGGTGGCGGGCGGGACCGACGTGCGCATCGAGCTGCGCGAACACGCCGAGTATCAGCTCGAACAGTCCGGATCCGTGCTCACGGTGACCTTTTCCGAATCCCGCTAGTCCTCGCTCGTGCTCCGCTCGACTCCCGCGACGGCAGCTTTCGCCTCGCTGGGCCTGGGGTTCGCGGCGATGGCCCAGTCCGCGCTCCTAGCGGGTCCCAAAGGCGCCGAGGTCGAGGTCGAGGCCGACCGCATCGTCTACACCTGGCAGCCACCCGTGATCCGGCTGGAAGGCCACGTGGTGGCCCGGCGGGGCGGAGGCGTGTTGCGCGCGGGATCCGGGACCCTCGATCGCGGGCGTGGAATCCTGAAGCTGGAGGGTGGCGTGCTGGGGATCCAGGGCCGCCAGGTCTTCCTCGCCGACGCGGCAGTCGTCGATCTCAATGCGCGGACCGCGGAGATGGCGAACGCCGTGCTCTTCCTCAAGGCCGGCGCTCCCAACCCGGACGCGCCCAGGGCCGGCCCGAACGCGGCCATCCTGCACGCGAAGAGCGGACGGCAGCTGGAGAACGGACATTACCTCGCCGAGAAGGTCAGGCTCACGCCCTGCGACTGCGCCGGCGAGCCGGATTACGAGCTGATCGCGGACACGGCGGAGCTCGAGGACGATCGGGCGCACCTGCGGGGCGTCGATTTGCAGCTCCTGGGCGCCAAGCTCCCGCTGTTCCCGCTCTCGTTGCCGCTGACGAACCGGCAGTCGGGGCTGCTCGCGCCGCAGTTCGGGTTCGGAGGGCCGGTTGGGTTCGCGTACGCGCAGCCGCTCTTTCTCACGCTGGGACCGAGCGTGGACGTCACGGTCGCGCCCGGCGTGTTCACCGGCGGCCACGCACATGGGCAGGCTCCCGGCGATCGGTCGATCAAGGGTCCGCGGCTGGGCCTCGAGGGACGGTACGCGCCGGTGGCGGGCACGGCGGGATCGCTCGCGCTCGATCTCTTCTACGATCTCGACCGGCACGATCCGAGCGGCACGGGACCGGGGCGCGGCTATGGCGGCGTGCGCGGCGTGGCGCACCTCGGCCACCGCACCGAGGGCGGCGCCAACACGTTCGCCGTCCAGGGGCTCGCCGCCACCGACGTGATGGTGGTCCGGGATCAATCGGTGCAGTCGATCGAGAACTCATACGACCTGTTCACCACCGACCTGGGCTACTGGCGGGGCCAGGGACCGGTCACGCTCGGAGTCGATGCGACGTTGATCCAGGACATGCGGGTGATCGGTTCCCCGATCGATCGCAAGCTCCTCAGCGGTGAGGCGGCCGGAGCCACCATGCAACGGTTGCCCGCCCTGTTCACGCAGGTGGCGCCTGTTCCGATCGGTCCCGCGACCCTCTCGGTGGAGGCGAGCGCGGTCCACTTCACGCGGTTCGGGCACCCCACCGACGCGGAGGTCTCGACCGGATTCGGACCCACGGATCGCGGTACGCCCGTCGGTCCCCTTCCTGCAGGCTCCGACGGCTCCCGCGCTCCCGCGCTGCGGTTCGATCTGTCTCCGCGCCTGAAGCTCTCGGCATCCCCATCGCTGCCGGTAGACCTGCGGCTGGAGGTGGGGGCGCGAGCCGACGGCTGGATCCTGGAGGGATCCGGAGAGCGCAATCGCGCGCGCGCGTACGCGCTGGTCGACGCCCGGGCCGCGCTTCCACTGGAGCGCTCGTTCGGGGGCGCGCTCCATCGGATCGAGCCTGCTTTCCAGATCCGCGCGCTCTCCAAGCATCTCCAGGCCGGTGGTCCCCCGATCGGCGATCTCACCGACGGAGGAGGGCCGTCGTTCTTCGCCGCGCCGGATGCCGCGCAGCAAGGGTTGGCGCCGGGTGGAACCATCGCAGGCGTTCCGGCCGCACGGAGGCCATACGACGAGATCGACTTCGCGGCCCCGCTGACCGGGGCGGTGGAGGCCACCGCCTCGCTTTCCCAATCGCTCTGGACGAAGCCAGGCCGCACGCCAGGTCGCATCCTGCGCTTCGATCTGCTTCAGGACGCCCTGCTCTGGGCAGACGGTGCCAAGGCGCGGCTGGGCGAGGGCTCCGCGATCGCCGCGGTCCAGATCGGCCGCGGAAACATCGATGGATCCGTGCGCTACGACTGGGCCCTGCATCAAGTATCCGCCTTCAGCGCGTCGGGAGGCATCCGCGACGCGCGCGGCGACGAGATCCACTCCAGCGTGGGAATGCTCCGGGGAAGCTCGAGCGAACGGCTGCGGGCGGGGATCGACGAGTTGTTCTCGGCAGCCCGTTTCGCGTCCGCGCCGACCGCGTTGACCGGGAGCCTTGGTGCGGGGGCCTCGGCGCCACTGCCGCTGAACCTCAAGGCAGCGTATGACCTTTCGTACACGCCGGGCCAGGAGGACAATGCGGCGTTCGCCAACTGGGTGCACACGGCGGTGCTCACCCTCGATACCGCCTGTAGGTGTGCGGGGTTGCGGCTGACCACCGTCTTCAACTTCCACGACGGGCACCTGCTGCGGACCCCCGACTTTTCGCTGGTGATCGATTTGAAATCCCTGGGATCGTTCTCGACTTTCTAGAGCGGATGCTTCACGATGTTTCACTGTCGGTGTCTGGCAAGCTGACGTAGTGCTGGTTAGGAAGCGGTCGCAAACTCGAGGACCGGGGTCCGGAGCGCACCATACAGGCAACTGTCGTCAAGGAAATCGGGCGCAGGATCCGGCAACTCAGGGTGTCACGCTCCACGCGAATGACTCAGGAGGACCTGAGTGAGCGCGCGCGGATCAGCGTCTCCTTCCTCTCGATGATCGAGCGCGGTGAGCGATCCCCGCATCTCGAGACCCTCGCGGCCATTGCCGAGGGGCTGGAAGTGCGCGTGGCGGATCTGTTCGCGGAGGAGCAGGACAGCGACGTGGAGTCGATCTACCAGCCGCTGGTCGACGCGTGCCGGAAGTACAACCTGGGCAAGCGCGACGTCGAACGGCTGATCTCGGTGGTCCGCAACATGTTTGCAGCTTGACGCTCGGGCGGCGCCCCGGCACGGTTCGGGGCGGTGTCGGGGCTTCGCGAAGAGCAGCGAAGTGCGGCGCGCTGGCTGATCCTCGATCGGGCCGCGCAGCGGAACGCGCTTACCCCGGAATCGATGGCGGCGCTGCGCGACGCGCTCGCGCGGGCGGACGCCGACGCCGCGGTGCGGGTCGTGGCGCTGACCGGCGCCGGCGATCGGGCCTTCTGCGCCGGGATGGATCTGGCGTCCGCCGCGAGCGGCGTCGGCTCCGGGCCTGCCGCCTACGCGACCTTGCTTGCCGACCTCGCGCGCCTCGGGAAGCCGGTGATCGCGGTGGTGAACGGCGCGGTGGTGGGCGGCGGGATGGGGCTTCTCGCCGCCTGCGATCTCGCCATCGCGGCCGAGGATGCCCGGTTCGGCACGCCGGAGGTGGACGTCGGCCTCTTCCCCTACATGGCGCTGGCACCGCTGTCGCGCTGCGTGGGCCGGCGCGCGGCGCTCGAGCTCGCGTTCACGGCCCGCCGCATCGACGCCAACGAGGCGAGGGCCATCGGGCTGGTCAACCGGGTGGTTCCGCGGGTGGAGCTGCGGGACGCTGCGCAGGAGTGGCTCGATCTGATCGCGCGCAAGAGCCCCACTGCCCTGCGGATGGGCCGGCGCTCCTTCTACTCGACCCAGGACCTCCCTTACGAAGCGCAGCTCGAGGCGCTCTGCGCCCAGCTGTCGGCCAACGCGGCGACCGACGACGCGAGGGAAGGGATCGCCGCCTTCCTCGAGAAGCGAACACCCGACTTCAAGGGGACCTGAATGGACGAAGGCAAGGTGATCGTCACCTGTGCGCTGACCGGCGTGCTCGCCAACCGCGACCAATGCCCCTGGGTGCCGTACACGCCCGCGGAGATCGCCGAGGAAGCGCGCCGCGCATTCGAAGCGGGCGCGGCGGTGGTGCACATCCACGCCCGCACGGACGAGGGCGGGCCCACTTACGAGCCCTCCGTCTACGCCACGATCCGCCGCGAGATCGAGCGGCGCTGCCCCGTGATCCTCAACTTCTCGACCGGCGGCGCCGGCCCGATGGAGGGCCGCGTCGCGCACATCGCCCAGGTGCGGCCCGCGCTGGGCGCGCTGAACATGGGGTCGATGAACTATGCGAAGTACTCGGCCAAGCGGAAGGACTTCGTTTTCGACTTCGTGTTCGAGAACCCGTTCCGCGACATCTCCTTCCTGCTCTCGGTGATGAAAGAGGCGGGGGTGAAGCCGGAGCTGGAGTGCTTCGACGTCGGGCACACCAACTCGGTCTGGCCTCTGCTCGACAAGGGTCTCCTGAAGCGGCCGCTGCAGTTCAGCTTCATCATGGGCGTGCTCGGCGGCATCCGCGCCACGGCCGAAAATCTGATGGCGCAGGCGCGCGAGACGCCGCCGGACAGTACCTGGGAGGTGATCGGGATCTCCCACGATCAGTGGCGGATGGTCGCGGCCGCGCTGTCCTTGGGCGGCAACGTGCGGGTGGGGCTGGAGGACAACTTCTATCTCGACGCGGCCGGCAAGCAGATGGCCCGGTCCAACGGAGAGCTGGTGGAGAAGGCGGTCCGGATGGCGCGCGACATCGGGCGGGAGCCGGCGACGGTCGAAGAGGCGAGGCGGATGCTGACGCTTGCGTCAGCGTGGTGACGCTGCAGTCGTGTGCGCCGGATCTGCAGATCTGGCCTGGTCTGGGGATCGAGACTCGCGCCTTTCGGCGCTTCGTGGGACGAGGCCCGCAAGGGCCGTGCCCCGAACCCAGCAGCAGCCGCTGCCGGAACGTTCGATTCACGGCCACGTTCACGTCGCCGTCGCCGTCCACGATCACGATGACGTTGACGTGGGCGTCAACGTTGACGTGGGGTTGGACGGCGACGGCGACGGCGACGTGGCCGTGAGCGGCTCTGTTCGAAACGGTCGCGAACGGCGCCCATCTCCGGTCTTGACACGGCGCGGTAGGGCTCCTATCCAAACGCGTCTACCCGAGGAGGACCGCCGTGAAGAAGATCCGCCTGCTGACGCCCGGGCCGACTCCGGTGCCGGAGAGGCTCTCCCTGCGGATGGCGAGGCCGATCGTCCACCACCGCTCGCCGGAGTTCGAGGGCGTCTTCGCGCGGGTGCGCGAAGGACTCGCCTGGCTGTTCCAGACGAAGCAGGACGTGCTGGTGTTCGCCTCCAGCGGCACCGGCACCATGGAAGCATCCCTCGTGAACTTCCTGCGCAGGGGCGATACCGCCGTGGTGGTGGACGGAGGGAAGTTCGGCGAGCGCTGGGGCAAGCTCGCCAAGTCGTACGGCGTCAACGCGGTCACGCTCAAGTGCGAGTGGGGCCACCCGGTCGAGGCCGCGGCGGTCGAGAAGGCGCTGCGCGACAACCCGCAGGCCAAGGCGGTCTACGTCCAGGCCAACGAGAGCTCCACCGGGGTCTACCATCCGATCCGCGAGCTGGCGCAGGTGACGGCGCGGACCGGGGCCATCCTGGTGGTGGACGCGATCAGCGCGCTCGGCGCCATGCCGCTGCCGATGGACGAGTGGGGGATCGACGTGCTGGTCAGCGCCGGCCACAAGGCGCTCGGGTTGCCGCCTGGCATCGCTTTCCTCGCGGCCAGCGAGAAGGCCTGGAAGCTGAACGAGTCGGCCGACCTCCCGCGGTTCTACTTCGACGTGCGCCGCGAGCGGGACAACCAGCGCAAGAACCAGACCGCCTGGACGCCGGCCATCGCCCTGGTGGAGGGCCTCGACGAGTCGCTGGCCATGTTCAAGGAAGAGGGGCTGGAGAACGTCTTCAAGCGCCACGAGCGGATGGCGAAGGCGGCGCGCGCCGGCATGCAGGCGCTGGGCCTGACCCTCTACTCGAAGAGCCCCTCGTCCGCGATGACCACCGTGCTCGCGCCCGACGAGGTCGATTCCGAGAAGCTCGTCAAGCACCTGTTCAAGCAGTACGGGATCAAGCTGGTGGGCGGGCAGGACGCCGCGAAGGGGAAGATCTTCCGCATCGCCCACCTCGGGTATTTCGACGACTTCGACATGCTGGTGGTGATCGGCGCGGTCGAGCGCGGTCTGCACGATCTCGGCGCCCGGGTGCAGCTGGGCGCCGGCCTGATGGCCGCGCAGCTCTCGTTCGTCGGAGGGCTCTGATGCGCATCCTCATCTCCGACGATCTCTCGCCGGAAGCGAAGACCATCCTGGAGCGCATCCCGGGCGCGCAGGTCGATTTCAAGGTGGGGCTCAAGCCCGCCGAGCTGCGCGAGATCATCGGCGGCTACGACGCGCTCGCGGTGCGCAGCGCCACCAAGGTCACCGTGGACATCCTTTCGGCGGCGACCCGGCTCCGGGTCATCGGCCGCGCCGGCACGGGCGTGGACAACATCGACCTGCCGGCCGCTACGCGGCGGGGCGTGGTGGTGATGAACGCGCCCGGCGGAAACAGCGTCTCCGTCGCCGAGCACACGCTGGCGCTGCTCCTCGCGCTGGCCCGGCAGGTGGCGGACGCGTCCCAGAGCACCCGCGGGGGCAAGTGGGAGAAGAAGAAGTTCGCCTCCGGCCGGGAGCTGGCCGGCAAGACGCTGGGCGTGGTGGGCACCGGCAACATCGGGGCGCTGGTGGTGCAGCGCGCGAAGGCCTTCGGGATGAAGGTGATCGCCTACGATCCCTTCCTGAGCGAGGACGCCGCCGCGAAGCTCGGGGTGGAGCCGGTGCAGCTCCTGGAGATCTTCCGCCGCAGCGACGCGATCACCCTGCACGTCCCGTTCAACGAGCAGACGAAGAACATGGTGGGCGCGGCCCAGCTCGCCCAGATGAAGCCCGGCGCGCTCCTGATCAACTGCGCCCGCGGCGGGCTCATCGACGAGAAGGCGCTGGCCGAGGCGCTGAAGGCGAAGCGGCTGGGCGGGGCGGCGCTGGACGTCTTCGATCCGGAGCCGCCGGCCGCGGACCATCCGCTCTTCTCCTGCGAGAACTTCGTCGCCACTCCGCACCTGGCAGGGAGCACCGAGGACGCGCAGCAGAACGTGGCGGTGATCGTCTGCGAGGCGATGGTCGAGTACCTCACCACCGGCACCATCCGGAACGCGGTGAACGTGCCCTCGGTCAGCGGCGAGGTGCTGGAGCGGCTGGGGCCGTTCCTCAAGCTCGGGGAGAAGCTCGGCACCTTCGCCGGCCAGCTCTCCATGCAGGGCGCGGGCGGCGCACCCGAACAGATCGAGATCGTCTACGCGGGGGAGGTGGCGCAGCACCCGACCGCGCCGCTCACCGCGGCGGTGCTGAAGGGCGTGCTGGGCAACTTCCTCGCGGAGCCGGTCAACGAGGTGTCGGCGCCGGAGCTGGCGCGCGAGCGCGGGCTTTCGGTCACAGAGGTGAAGACCAGCGACACGCCCGACTTCGCGAGCCTGATCGCCGTGCGGCTCCTGGCGGGGAAGGGCGGCGATGCCACCGAGGTCGCGGGCACCATCGTGGGCAAGCGCGAGCCACGGCTGGTGCGGGTGGGCCGGTTCGAGCTCGAAGCCGTGCCCGAAGGCGCGATGCTGGTGATGCACAACGAGGACAAGCCGGGCGTGATCGGCAACGTCGGCCGCACGCTCGGGGAAGCGCAGGTCAACATCGCGCAGTTCGCGCTCGCCCGCGACCGCAAGAGCGGGGAGGCGCTGGCGCTGGTGAACGTGGACGGCGCGGCTTCGCCGGACGTGCTCGACCGCCTGCGCAAGCTCCCCAACGTGCGCAGCGTGCACCAGGTCACGCTGTGAGAGGCGCCGCCGCGCTGGCGCTCGTCGCCGCGGTCTCCTGCTCGCGCGGCCAGGACAAGCACGCCGCGGCTCCGCGCGCAGGTCCCGTGGACGCCGGACCGCCTCCAGAGCCGGCCTTCTCCAGCGCGGGCCTGGACATCTCCTGGCTGGTGGGGACCTGGGAACGGCAGTCCGATCCGAAGGAATGGCTCCTGTTCAACGCGCCGAAGGAAGTGGGCGTGATCAAGGGGAAGCCGCCCACGCTGACCAAGCGGGGCGAGTTCGTTCCCAACGGGCGGCAGATCTCGATCTTCTTCCGTGGGGTCGGTGGAGTTACCGAGGAGCGGGTGTTCGAGGCGAATCCCGATCACTCCGAGCTGCGCGAGGCCGGATCGGCTCCGGCCTCGTACCGTCGCGGCTCACCCCCGTGATAGGGAAGTGTCATGTCCAACGTGGTGATCGTCGGCGCGCAGTGGGGGGACGAGGGGAAGGGGAAGGTCGTCGACCTCTTCACCTCCTGGGCCGACGTGGTGGTGCGCTACCAGGGCGGGGCGAACGCCGGGCACACGCTGGTGGTGGGCGGCGTGAAGACGGTGTTGCACCTGGTGCCGGCCGGCATCCTCCACCCCGGCAAGAAGTGCATCATCGGCAACGGCGTGGTGGTCGATCCCGAGGCGCTGATGGAGGAGATCGACGTGTTGCGCAGCCGCGGGTTGCTCTCCGATCCCGCCCAGCTGGTGGTGAGCGACAACGCGCACGTGATCCTGCCCTACCACAAGCGCATCGACGCCGGCCGCGAGAGGAAGAAGGCCATCGGCACCACCGGTCGCGGCATCGGACCCTGCTACGAGGACAAGGTGGCCCGGCGCGGAATCCGCGTCCGCGACGTGCTCAAGCCTGACGCGCTGCGCGCCAAGCTGGAGGAGCGGCTGCCGGAGGCGAACGAGCAGATCGCGGCGCTGGGCGGCGAGAAGTGCGAGCTGGAGCCGCTCTTGCAGTGGAGCCTCAAGCTGGGCGAGCGGATGCGCCCGTACGTGGGTGACGCCAGCGAGGTGCTGTCGCACGAGGTGGCGAAAGGGCGCGCCGTGCTCTTCGAGGGCGCCCAGGGGACGCTGCTCGACATCGACCACGGGACCTATCCCTACGTGACCTCCTCGAACACGGTGGCGGGGAACGCGGCGGTGGGCGCGGGGCTGGGCCCCACGTCGATCCACTCGGTGATCGGCATCACCAAGGCGTACACCACGCGCGTGGGCAACGGGCCCTTGCCCACCGAGCTGACCGACGCCACCGGCGAGCGGCTGCGGAAGGTGGGCGCGGAATTCGGCGCCACTACGGGCCGGCCGCGGCGGTGCGGCTGGCTGGATGCCCTGGTGCTCCGGTACGCGGCGCGGGTGAACGGCCTCTCCGGGCTGGCGATGACCAAGCTCGACGTGCTCACCGGCTTCGAGAAGATCCTGGTGGCCATCGCCTACCAGCTCCCCAACGGCAAGACGGTGAGCGAGTTCCCTTCCGACCCGCAGCTGCTCGAGCAGGCGCAGCCCGTCTACGAGGAGCTCCCGGGCTGGAAGGAGCGCCTCGGGGACCAGCGCGAGTACCAGGAGCTACCGGAGAACACGCGCCGCTACATCGAGCGGGTCGAGCAGCTGGTGGGCGTGGAGACCATCGCCGTCTCGGTGGGCGCCGAGCGCGCCCAGACCATCGTTCGCAAGAATCCATTTCGGCATCCTTGAGTCTGGCCCCGCCCGCCGCAGGCGGGTTACGGGCGCTACGCAGTAGAGGTTGACATGAGCCCCAGGCCTGCATGGAAAGGTGGGGGAGGGCTCGCTGAAGGCATCGGTATCCGGTTCGCCGGGGTCGCGACCCGGCGGGCAGGGCCGAAGGAGGAGGTTCCCATGGGTGAAGCGATCATCGTCGATGCGTTCCGGACCGCCCGCGGCAAGCGCAAGGGGGCGCTCTCCTCGTTGCATCCGGTGGATCTGTTGGCGCGCACGCTGGTCGGGACGCTCGACCGCGCCAACGTGAAGGCCCACGACGTCGAGGACGTGATCATGGGTTGCGTCACGCAGGTGGGCGAGCAAGGGATGAACATCGCCCGCGGCGCAGTGCTGGCGGCCGGGCTGCCCATCGAGATCCCCGGGACCACCGTGAACCGGTTCTGCGGCTCGGGCCTGCAGGCGGTGAACTTCGGCGCCCAGGCGGTGCTGAGCGGCGCGGCGCAGCTGGTGGTGGCGGGCGGGGTGGAGCACATGACGCGGGTGCCGATGGGCTCGGACGCGGCAGGCGGCGAGGGACCGGCGTCGCCTGGTCTTCTGGAGCACTGGCCGGACCTCGTGCCGCAAGGGCTCTCGGCGGAGATGATCGCAGCGAAGTGGGGCTACTCGCGCCGCAAGCTCGACGAGTTTGCCGCCTCGTCGCAGGAGAAGGCCACCAACGCGATCGAGCGCGGGTACTTCACGCGGGAGATCCTGTCCTTGAACATCGGGGATCGTCCGTTCGACCGGGACGAGCACCCGCGCCTCGGCACCACCGCAGATACCCTCGCGGTGCTGAAGCCGTCGTTCAAGGAGGACGGGGTGCTGCACGCCGGCAACTCGTCGGGGATCGTCGACGGCGCGGCGGCCGTGGTGATCGCCTCCAAGGGTCGGGCGCGGTCGCTCGGGCTCAAGCCGAGGGCGCGGATCGTCTCGATGGCGGTGACGGGCAGCGATCCGGTGCTGATGCTCACCGGGCCGATCCCGGCCACGCGGAAGGCCCTGGCGCAGGCGGACCTCAAGGTCGACGACATCGACCTGTTCGAGATCAACGAGGCGTTCGCGCCCGTGCCGCTGGTGGTGGCGCAGGAGCTGGGGATTCCCCTGGAGAAGGTGAACCCGAACGGCGGGGCCATCGCGCTCGGGCATCCGCTCGGAGCGACGGGAGCGATGCTGCTGGCGACGGCGCTGCACGAGCTGGAGCGCACCGGGCAGAGGCGGGCGCTGATCACGCTCTGCATCGGGTATGGGATGGGGATTGCGACGATCATCGACCGGAAGGTCGATTAGCAGGGATCGGGTCTCGCGCCTCTCGGCCCGCGAAGGCGGCGAGCCCCTGGCCCAGGCCGCCGCAAGTGCGGTGTGCGCCTCACGCCTTCGCCGGTTTCTGGCGCGTAGACCGGGCGGAGGTATCCTCCCGACATGTCTCTGTTGCTCGCGTTGCTCCTGGCCGACGCGGCGTCCTTGATGGCCGCCGGCGACAAGGCCGTCGCGGCCAAGGATTTCCGCACCGCCCTGTTCGCCTACCAGGACGCGACCCGGGAGGACCCGACCAGCGCGGTCGTGATGGTGAAGCTGGCGGACACGTACTCGCGGATGGGGCATGACTCCGAGGCGATCGAGTACTACTTGCGCGCGCTCAAGATCGATCCGAAGAACACCGAGGCGGCGCAGGGAATCTCGACCTCGCGCGAGCGGCTGGCGGTGCTCGCTCCGGCCAGGCCGGCCGAGCCGCCGCCCAAGCCGGTGGAGGCGCCCAAGGTCGACGAGGCCGGCGCCCGGGAGCGGTACACGGCCGCGGTGAAGCTGATCCACGAGCGCAAGTACGCCGAGGCGATCCCGGTGCTCGAAGAGGCCCTGCAGAAGAAGCCCGGCTACGGCGTGGCATTGGTCGCCCGCGGCTCGGCGCACATGGGTCTGTCGCAATACGAAGCCGCCGCGGCCGACTACTCGGCGGCGCGCGCGTCGGACCCCTCGCTCGCCTCCCCGCTGTTCGGCCTGGCCGAGGCCTACCGCGCGATGGGACAAGCGGGGAAAGCGGCGCAGATGTACAAGGAATACGCGGCGAGCACCGCGTCGGACGTACAGCCGCAGCTTCGTGACTACGCGGCGAAGAACGCGCAAGCATTGGCAAATCCGTAGTTCAACGCAGTTGTCGCGGCAGCGACTCGGCAACCGCCGGAATCGTTGCGCCGAGGCGGGGAGCGATCTATGTCTCCCGCGCAGTCGAGTCCCCCTGAGCCGCCCCCTCGATGCCCAACAGGCCGCCCAAATCCAGCACCGGGTCTCCGCTCAGCCCGAGTGCAACGCCGGACCTTCCTGGGCCGATGGCTGCCACGCCCAAGGCGGCCGTCTCGCCGCCGAAGAACGGGCAGGAGGCGGGACGGACGCAGGATCAACACCCCGGCGAACCGGTGCATCCCGGCGTACCGCTGGCGCCGCCGGGCATCGTCCCCGAGTCGGACGTGCGGGTCCACACGCCGGCGGCCGCCAGGCCTCCCCCGGAGCACGGGCAGGTCAACGAGGGGCTCGGAGAGCTGCCCTGGGCCTACGGGGACGCGCGCCTCGTCGGGCTGGTCCGCGATCCGACCACGCTGTTCGTCTACTGGGATTTCTCGCCGCTGCAGATCGAGCAGGCCTTCGTGGGTCTCGGAGCGGCCCGCGCCGTGCTGCGGCTCTGGAACGCCCGCAACGGCAGCGCGGGCGGCGAGATGTTGCGCGAGACCGAAGTGCACCTCGACGCCCGCGGGTGGTACCTGCGCGAGCTGCCGTCGAACAGCGAGATCCGCGCAGAGCTGTGGGCGGTGGGCGAGCGCGGTTCGCGGCTGATGCGCGCCGGCCGTCCCATCCGGCTACCTCCGGCGCAGCCATCCGACCAGCTCGAGGCGTTCTACCTCAACCTCACGCTGGGGCAGGCGATCTCGGGCGGCATCTCCACCGGGCGGCCCCTCAACTACGGAGGCTCGGCGCCGGCGGGGTGGGAGCGCCGGCTGCAGCCGCGGGCGTTCAGCGGTTCGAGCATGGGCGGGCCGTTCGGATGGAGCCCGGGCGGGAAGCTGCCCTGGAGCATGACCCACCTGATGCCCGATCTCGACGAGGGCGATGAATGAACCACGGCGCCCTCTGCATCGTGCTCCACGCGCACCTGCCCTACGTGCGCCACCCCGAGTACCCCGAGTTCCTCGAGGAGGACTGGCTCTACGAGGCGATCACCGAGACGTACCTGCCGCTCCTGGAGGTGTTCGACCGCTGCGTCGAGGACGGGATCCCCTTCCGCATCACCATGACCCTGACGCCGCCCCTGGTCGGCATGCTGCGCGACGAGCTCCTCATGTCGCGCTACGCGCGGCGTCTCGATCTGCTCTGCGAGCTCTGCGACAAGGAAGTGGAGCGCACGCGATCGGATCCGAAGTTCGGCCCGCTCGCCTGGCACTACCGCGAGCACCTCTACCACCTGAGGCGGCTGTTCCACGACCGGTACCGCCGGGACCTGATCGCCGCGTTCAAGCGGCTCCAGGATGCGGGAGCGCTGGAGATCATTACCTGTGGCGCGACCCACGGCTTCTTGCCGTTGATGGTCCACCAGGAGGCGATCCGGGCGCAGATCCAGGTGGCCAGCATGCACTACCGCATGCACTTCGGGCGCGACCCCCGCGGCATCTGGCTGCCGGAGTGCGGCTACGCGCCGGGGATCGACCGGTACCTCGCGGCGGAGAACATCCGCTTCTTCTTCGTGGACTCGCACGCGCTGGCCAACGCCGTCCCACGCCCGCGCCGCGGCGTGTACGCGCCGGTGTACACGCCGAGCGGCGTGGCGGCCTTCGCGCGGGACCCGGAGAGCTCGATGCAGGTCTGGAGCGCCGAGCACGGGTACCCGGGAGATCAGGTCTACCGGGAGTTCTACCGGGACATCGGATGGGACCTCGACTACGAGTACGTCCGGCCCTACATCCAGGCCACCGGGGATCGGAAGAACACCGGGATCAAGTACTACCGGATCACCGGCAACGTCCCGCTCGGCGAGAAGGAGCCGTACGATCCCGCCGCAGCGCGCGCGCGGGCCGAGATGCACGCCGGGAATTTCCTGTTCAACCGGACCAAGCAGATCGAGTTCCTGCAGGGGGCGTTCCGCGACGGCCCGCCGCCCATCGTGATCGCGCCCTACGACGCCGAGCTGTACGGGCACTGGTGGTACGAGGGGCCCATCTTCCTGGATTACCTCATCCGCAAGGCGGTGCGCGACCAGGACGTGCTGAAGCTCCAGTCGCCGATCGACTACCTCGCGGAGCATCCGGAGCAGCAGCTCGCGCAGCTCCCGATGTCCTCGTGGGGCGCGGGAGGGTACGCGGAGGTCTGGCTGGACGAAGGGAACGACTGGATCTACCGCTACCTGCACAAGGCGTCGGAGCGGATGATCGAGCTGGCGCGGATGCACCAGGACGCGAGCGGGGTGACGCGAAGGGCGCTGAACCAGGCGGCGCGGGAGCTCTTGCTGGCGCAGTCGTCGGACTGGGCGTTCATCATCAAGACGGGGACGATGGTGGACTACGCCGTCCGGAGGACGCGGGAGCACCTGCTGCGGTTCTCGCGGCTATATGACCAGCTGAAGGCGAACGGAGTGGACGAGTCGTGGTTGTCCAGCGTGGAGGGGCGGGACAATCTGTTTCCGGAGATTGATTACAGGGTGTATCGGCCGGCGTAGTGTCGCAGACTGGGCTTCAGCCTGTTGCTGACCTGATCGCAGAGGAATTTCACATCGCTGCCGCACATCTCGAGCGACAGGAGCTGCTTCTGGCCGTCCGCCAGGACCGCCACCGCGACGAGCACTGGCGAGCTCACCACTTTGCCGGCGGTGCGAACCCTTAGCGCGATGGCGTCAAGGTAGATAGACGACCTCGAGTTCCTCTAGCGAGAGGAAGCGGTCGATCAGGAGCTCATGCGGAGTATCCCCTGTCTCGACTCGCCGTTCGTGGCACACCCACCCGAAGCATCCACCATTCCGCCTGCGCGACGAGAGGCGGTCCATGCTCCCGCCACGCGGACGAGCAGAACGGATCGACGCCGGAGGGCGGTGGCTCCCCTGCGCGCGCCGCGTGGATTGCCCAGTTCTCCAGCACGTAGCGGATCGCCTGGAACGCCTCGCGCGGCGACTTCAGGATGTGCGCGTGGTACCGGTCCGCGAACACCGGTCCGCGGCGGCCCATCAGGTTGTTGAGCGCCCGTGCCATGCGGACCTCGAGGCCCTTCATGGCCCGCCCGAGTGCGACCGCGTCCGGCGCCTCGACGATGAGGTGCAGGTGGTGGCCCTGCACCGAGAACTCCACGAGGCGGTAGCCGAACCGCTCGCATCCCCGTGCGAAGGCGCGCTTGAGCGCCCGGAAGCAGCGATGCGTGCGGAGGTTCCAGACCTCGCGGCGCAACCGCAAGGTGACGTGGAGGGTGGCGCGGCGGAATTTCTCTCGCGGGACGTGGGGCACGTTCTTGCGCGGCGACTTCCGCTTGCGACCGGCACCACGGCGGGCGCCTCCCCATTGGGGTAAAGGGAGATCCTGCTGGATTGCGTTCATGCTGGCAGCGTACGGGAGGGGTCTGACATTTCCTGGCGGGTGCGCTCGAGGCTGGGAGAGTTCGGTCGCGGCTTGTCCGCCGATTCATCTTGATTGAGCGGACATCGCCGCCCCGAGACCGCCGGGTGCATCGGAGAGATCGCTGGCGCCGCAGTCCCCAGGGGGCAGCCAACGCCAACTCCCGTCGCGCAGTGCAACCCGCCCGCGGCGGCGGTAGCCTCGGCTCATGCGCCTCCTCGCCTTCGCCGCCTCCCTCCGCTCCGCATCGCTGAACCACAAGCTCGTGTCGCTCGCGGCTCGTCTCGCCGCCCAGGAAGGGGCAGACGTCGACCTTGCCCGCTTCCGCGAATTCGAGATGCCGCTCTACGACGGCGATGAGGATGCCGCGCACGGCTTGCCGGACGGCGCGCGAAAGCTGAAGGAGCGCATCGAGCGCGCCGCCGGGCTGATGATCGCCGTCCCCGAGTACAACTACTCCATCCCCGGCCCGCTCAAGAACGCCATCGACTGGGTCTCCCGCGCGCGCCCGATGCCCTGGCGGGGCCGCGCCGTGTATCTAATGTCAACCGCGCCTTCGGCGGTGGGCGGCGTCCGCGGGCTCTGGCAGACCCGCATCCCGCTCGAGGGCTGCGGCGCGATCGTCTTCCCCGACATGTTCGCGCTGCCCCATGGCAACACCGCCTTCGACGAGCGCGGGTTCCTCCGCGACCACGCGCCCTTCGAGCGGCTGCTCAAGGAAGTGCGCGGATTCGTCCGCTTCGCGGAGGCCGTCGAGCCGCTCTGCTGCGCGCCGCCTCCGGCGGCCGACGCGAAGCAGCGGGCGGAGCAGATTGCGGCGGCGCTGGAGGAGGAGAGCGAGCTCCAGCCCGCCGCTCCGTAGGGCGCAAGGAGGCGCCCGCCCGTCAGACGGGCGCGCGAGCCCACGCCCTCTCTGCCCGTCCGTAACGCAGTGCACATCCTTCCCTCGTTCTTTTCTCGTCGGAGGAGGGATGACCCTGAGGGTCGCGCTCGTATCCACACCCTTCGTGTCCGTTCCTCCCCGAGGGTACGGAGGGACCGAGTTGGTGGTCGGCGAGCTGGCCAAGGCGCTGGCGGCGCGCGGGATCGACGTGGTGGTCTATGCGACGGGCGATTCGGATCTGCCCGGGATCGAGATCCGGTCGTATTTCCCCGCGGCGCAGTGGCCGCCGGATCGCGACATCGAGCGCGTGCACGCCACCTGGTCGCTGCGCGATGCGGCGCGGGACCCGCGCGGGTTCGACGTGATCCACGTCCACTCCCCCTGCGCGGTGGAGATGGCGCGGCTCTCGCCCTATCCGGTGATCTACACGCTGCACCACGACTTCGACGCCGAGCTCACCGACCTCTACCGGCGGGCGCCGCAGGTGAAGCTGGTCGCGATCAGCCGGTCGCAGGCCCGGCGGGAGCCGGCGCCGGTGGCCGCCGTGGTGCACCACGGTCTCGATCCGAGGCGGTTCGCTCCGATGGCGGAGCAGGGCTATCTGCTGTTCCTCGGCCGCTACGACCGGGTCAAGGGGGTCCGCCAGGCCATCGAGGTGGCCGTCCGGGCCGGGCTGCCGCTGGTGATGGCGGGCGCGCCCCACCAGCACGAATACTTCGAGTACGACGTGAAGCCGCTGATCGAGCAGCACGGGGTGCTCGAGGTGGGTCCGGTCGGAGGCAGCCGCAAGGTGGCGCTGATCGCGAGGGCCCGGGCGCTGCTCTTTCCCATCGAGTGGGAAGAGCCGTTCGGGCTGGTGATGATCGAGGCCATGCTGAGCGGCGTTCCGGTCCTCGGGACTTCCCGGGGCGCGGTTCCCGAAGTGGTGGACGACGGCATCACGGGGGTCGTCTGCGACGACGCTACCGAGATGGTGGCCGCCGCCCGGATCGCGGACAAGCTCTTCGACCGGAAGCGGATCCGGCAGCAGGCGATGGAGCGATGGTCGGCGGACCGGATGGCCGACGAGTACCTGGCGCTCTACCGGGCGGCGCAGGTGCAGCAGTTCGTGGCGGAGGAGGAAGAAGAAAAGCCGGACGCCGCCGCGGAGGCGTGACGTGCCTTCTGGCCGCTCCCTGATTACCGCTCCCGCGCAGGAGCTTCTCGGGTACGAGGACCTGGCCTCGCTGCCGGAGTCGACCGGCACGGACAAGCTGGTGCTCAAGCGCGGCAATCTCTTCGCGGTCGCGGGGCGGCTCGGCGACATCTGGCCCGCGGGAGCCCGCGACCAGGGCGCCTATTTCGAGGACACGCGGTTCCTCAGCAAGCTGCGGCTGACTGTCGCCGGCGGCCCTCCGGTGGTGCTCTCGACGCAGACGCGCGCCGAGTACACCTCCCAGGTCGACCTCACCGTGACCAGCACGCACTTCGGCGGCGTGTTCCAGGACCCGGTGAACTTCCTGCACCTGCGCCGGGAGCAGGTGATCGACGACCAATTCGCGGAGCGGCTGACGCTCACCAACTACCTGGTGCGCGACATCGACTACTGGGTCGAGTACGAGTTCGCCTCGGACTTCGCCGACCAGTTCGAGGTGCGCGGGGCGAAGCGGCCGATGCGGGGAACCTACTTTCGCCCCCTCGTCGACGATCGCCGGGTCGTCTGCTGCTACCAGGGCCGCGACGGCGTCCTCTACCGGGCCGAGGTGCTCTTTCCCACCCGGGCGCCCGACCAGATCGACGGCGGTCGCGCGCGCTTTCACTTCCACCTCGGCCCCAATGAGAGCGCCTCGCTGGAGTTGCACGCGATCCCCTCGCTCTACGCCGTCCGCTCGGGCACCTCGGTGCGCGAAGCGGCGGATGCGGCGCGCCAGCCGGGTTTCAAGGCTCCGCCGATCCTGGCCGAAGAGCCGGAGGGCGGCTGGCTGTATCCCGGCTCGCACCCCGCCACGCAGCCGCCTGCGCCCCGCCGGTTCGAGGAGCGGACGTCCCGCGCGCGCGCCGACTACCGGCATTGGGCCGAGGTCTGCTCGAAGGTGGACACCGACGAGGAGGCGTTCGACTTCGCGACCGCCCAGTCGACCGCGGACCTGAAAGCCCTCAGCGTCTACTGGGACGGACGCCGCATCATCTCCGCCGGCGTCCCGTGGTACGCGAGCCCCTTCGGGCGCGACGCGCTGATCACCGGATTCCAGGCGCTGCTGGTGAATCCGGAGGTGGCGCGCGAGGCGCTGCTCTTCCTGGCCGCGCACCAGGGCCGCAGGGTGGACGACTTCCGGGAGGAGGAGCCGGGAAAGATCATGCACGAGATCCGGCGCGGCGAGCTCGCCCGCACCGGGGACGTGCCGCACACGCCCTACTACGGCAGCGTCGACTCCACGCCTCTTTTCATTATCCTCTACACAGAATATCTACGCTGGACCAACGATCGCGTCACGGGCGAGCAGCTCCTTCCCGCGGCCGAGTCCGCGCTGCGCTGGATCGAGCAATACGGCGACAAGGACGGGGATGGATTCGTCGAGTACCAGCGCAAGTCCGAACGGGGCCTGCGGAACCAGGGCTGGAAGGACTCCTGGGACGGCGTTCCGCACCTCGACGGCACGCCGGCCGACCCGCCCATCGCCCTGGTCGAGGTCCAGGGCTATTGCATCGACGCGCGGCGCCGGATGGCCCGTCTCTACCGCCAGATCGGGCGCCGCGAGGACGCCATCCGCTGCACCTCTGCCGCGCAGATGCTCTCCCGCCGTCTGGAGGAAGCGTTCTGGATGGAGAAATCGGGTACGTACGCCCTGGCGCTCGACGGCGCGAAGCGCCAGGTCCAGAGCATCACCTCCAATGCCGGGCACCTGCTCTTCTCGCGGGTGATCCCAGACCAGCGCGCCCGGCGCGTCGCCCGCACGCTGATGTCGCCGGACAGCTTCTCCGGGTTCGGCATCCGCACCCTGGCGCGGGGGCAGGGGCCGTACAATCCGCTCAGCTACCACAACGGCACCGTCTGGCCTCACGACAACTCGCTGATCGCCATGGGCTTCTCGAACTATGGAATGCAGAAGCTGGCTGCCCAGGTGTTGTCGGGCGAGTACGACGCCTGTCGTCAATTCCGACACTACCGCCTGCCGGAGCTGTTCTGCGGGATGGGCCGCGGCGAGGGCGACCTGGTGGTCAGCTACCCGGTCTCGTGCTCGCCGCAGGCGTGGGCCTCGGGCGCGCTGTTCCTCATGCTCCGGGCCTGCCTGGGCCTGTATCCGGACGCCCCGCGCAAGGCGATCAAGATCGTCAATCCCGTGCTCCCGGACGCGATCCAGCGCCTGACGCTGGAGCGGCTGCGCGTCGGAGACACCCGCCTGACCCTGCAGTTCACGCGCACTGGCGAGGGCTGCTTTGCGGCGGTGCGCAAGATGGAAGGGGATCCGCTGGCGATCCGGATCGAGGTGGGCGCCCAGAGCGAGGAAACCTAGGAAAACTTTGCCCAGAGAAGCGGATTGCCCTACGCCGCTTGCTCACCCATCATCGACGCTCCGAAGGACTGCAGGGCCGGCACGCGCCGCTTCGCCAGGTCGACGACCCTGCGTCCGCGCTCGGTCTGTGTCAGCGCCTTGAACAACATGGCGCCAAACAGTGCAATGAGTCCTCCGGGAAGAATGATGGCTACGACGATCAGTGCGAGTTTCCGATTCACGTCAAAGCATCAGTGCATGTACGGTGCCAGTGCGAAACTCCCTGCGCGGTGCGCGGCGTGTTACACAACCCGCCGTGGCCCAAGCCCTCCAGAGCGTCCAGGACGCCGCGGACCGCCTGCGGGCAGCCGGCTACCTGCCCTCGCCGGAGATCGCCTCGAGCGCCTTTCTGGCCGACCGGCTGGAGAAGCCCATCCTGGTGGAAGGGCCGGCCGGGGTCGGCAAGACGGAGTTGGCGCGGGCCCTCGCGCACGCTACGGGGCGCACGCTCCTCCGCCTGCAGTGCTACGAGGGCCTCGACGAGTCCAAGGCGCTCTACGAGTGGGAGTATGCCAAGCAGCTGCTTTATACCCAGCTGCTCAAGGACAAGATCGCCGAGACCATCGCCGACGCGGGCACGCTGGCCGAGGCCGCGGAACGGATCGCGGGCTCCGAGGACTTGTTCTTCAGCGAGCGGTTCCTCTTGCCCCGGCCGGTCCTCGCGGCCATCCGCTCCAAGGACCCGGCCCTGCTGCTCGTCGACGAGATCGACAAGGCGGACCCGGAGTTCGAGGCTTTCCTGCTCGAGGTCCTTGCGGACAACGCGGTCACCGTTCCCGAGCTTGGCACGATCCGCGCCATCCATTCCCCGCGCGTGGTCCTCACCTCGAACGCCGCCCGCGAGCTCTCCGACGCCTTGAAGCGCCGGTGCCTGCATCTCTACATCGACTTTCCCACCGCGCAGCGGGAGCTGGAGATCGTCCGCTCTCGCGTGCCCGGCGTTTCCGAGCAGCTCGCGCGCAAGGTGGTGGCGGCGGTGCAGGCCGTGCGGAAGCTGGACCTCAAGAAGGCGCCGTCGATCAGCGAGACGCTGGACTGGGTGCGCGCGCTCACGCTGCTCAACGCGGCGACGCTGGATGCCCAGCTCGTCTCGGACACCCTCTCCGTCATCCTGAAGTACGAGGCGGACATCGCGAAGGCGAAAGATCACGTCGCGTATATCGCGGGCGCAGAGCTCAGGTGACGTCCACGAGCATGGTTATCTGTGGCGACCGTCGAAGAGCGCCGGTTCCCGGCGCGCCTGCGCTTGCACCTGCTGGTCGAGATACCCCGGATACCCGATCCGCACCGAGTGATCGCTCACCTCGGCCAGCTCGACGCCAGCCTTCTTGTCGGCGAGCAGGAAGCCTCCCCGCGACTTGAAGAGCAGGTAGACCGCCGGGTCGTCCACCGACATGCCCTGCTCCTCGGTCCGGTAGGTGTCCTCGCCGACCTGGACCAGCACGACTCCGGGCGACACCTGCCGGGTGGCGACGAACTTGAACGTCTTGAGCTGGACACCGGCATTGGCCCAGGGAGCCAGGTTGTGCCGCTCCACACCTGTCCGCTTCTTGAGGTGGGCAATGACGCCCAGCGTCCTCGGGTGCGTCAGACGCCGTGCGCCGTCCCAGTCCTTGCGGACCACGCGCGACAGGTATTGTTGCAAAGTCGCCTTTGCCAGGAAGACGTCGGGCGATTCCTCGTCGAGCATGGACTGCACGCCCCGATCGCTCGAGGAATGCGCCAGCGACGCCGTGGCCATCGTTGCACAGACAAGCAAAGCTGCCAGAAACATTCGGGCTTCCTCCCCCAGACCCCGTCCCACGCAACCCCGCAGCCGCCGGGAAGCCGGCTGCCCCGCCTGAGCGACGGTGCACATCGCATGCCGGTGCGGCAAGAACCGGCGGTCCGGATCGGACCGCCAGGCGACATCAGGCCGTGGCCCGATGGAGCGGGATCGCCTGCACGACGCGGTCGCGGCCGAGGCGTTTGGCTTCGTACAAAGCGCCGTCCGCCTTTTCGATCAGGCCGGCGACGTCCTCGGCGTCCACGCCGATGGTCGCCACTCCCACCGAGATGGTCACCGAGAGGGGTTCGTGCCCCTCCGGTCCGGGCATCGAGGTCCCGGCGACGATGCGGCGGAGCTTTTCCCCCACATCCAACGCCTCCGGCTTGCCCACGCGGGGCAGGACCACGCAGAACTCCTCGCCGCCGTAGCGGGCGACGATGTCGATCTTGCGCACGTTCCGCCGGAGCGCGACCGCGACCCCGCGCAACACTCCGTCGCCCACGGTATGGCCGTGCGCGTCGTTGATCCGCTTGAAGAGATCCAGATCGATCATCAGGAGCGAGACCGGTTCCGCGAATCGGAGAGAGCGGGAGAGCTCGTTCTCCAGCCGCAGGAAGAGCTGGCGCCGATTGGGGACTCCGGTGAGCGGGTCGGTGAACGACAGCTCCAGCGTCTGCTGGTAGAGGCGCGCGTTGGCGATGGCCAGGGCGGCCAGCGCGGCGATGGCCTCCGCCATGCGGATCTCCTGCGGCTTGAACGAGTCCAGTCGCGGCCGGTTGAAGTTCATCACGCCCAGCAGCCGGCCCTTGGCGCGCAGCGGAACGGAGAGGAACGAGCCGATGCTGCGCGTCTGTCCCTTGTAGTGGAGGTACCGCGGCTCTTGCGACACGTCCGGCACGTAGAGGGTCTCGCCGCGCGAGGCCGCCTCGCCGGAAATCCCTTCGCCCAGGTGGAAGCGCATCCCCCGCGCGTTCCTGGGTGCGCTGCCGGCGACGGCCTCGATCACGAGCTGGTGCGAGGCCTCGTCCGACAGCATCACCGAGAACTCGCTGATCCCGAACCGCTCGCAGACCTGGTGACCGAGCAGCTCGAGCTGCTCGGGGAGATCCAGCGTGCCCGAGACCGACTTCGAGACGTCGAGCAACAGCTCCATCTCGCGGACGTGGGCCTCGAGCCGCGTGTTGACCGACTTCAGCTCCTCCTGCAGCGAGAGGTCGTGGGTGAGCTTGGCGAGAGACTCCTTCGCCTCGATGTCCGCCACCGCCATGTCCGTGATCCGCGAGAGCATGGTGTTGAAGCTCCGCGAGAGGCGGCCCAGCTCGTCGTCGCTCTGCACCCGCGCCCGGACCAGGAACTCTCCCAGCTCGGCCCGGGCCATCACGCGCGAGAGGTGCTGGATCGGCTTGATCAGGAAGTGCCGCGCGGCGAGCGCGATGGTCATGCCGGCGAACGTGAGGGCCAGCAAGGTGCCGAGGATGGCCCCGGTGCGCAGCTCCTGCAACGCCAGCGCGGCGTCCTTGAGCGCCAGCCGGTGGCTGTGCATCACCAAAGCGAGCAGCCCGACCAGCAGCACCACCGCCGAGGGAATGGCGGACGCGAGGATCAGCTTGAGAGCGAGCGACCGGCGGATGCGCGAGAGCACAACCGCCCGATTGTAGCGCCTCTGCGACGGACTGGCTTCAGGTGGGTTCGGAACCCACATTCAGGGTCTTCAAGGAGGTCGCATGCGCGTCTCAGGGATCATGACCAGGAATCCCGTCACCGTCTCGGTGGATACGACCGTCCTCGAGGTGGCGCGGCAGACTTCGAAGCCAAGCGGCTTTTTTGCCCGCGCCGAGCCGATGCGGCACCCTGCAGTCCGTGCGTGCCGCCATGGTCGTGCTCCTGATCTGCTGCGCCGCGCGCGCCGAGGAGATCCGCATCGAGGTTGCCCGCGGACGGCGGGCCGCGCGCATCGAGGCCGGCGGCCGCATGCACGCCGTGTCGGTGCGCGGGGCCGGTCTCTCCGTCAGCGGCAAGGAGGCCGAGTCGGTCGAGTTCGAGGGACCGCTTCGGCTCGACGGCCGCGAGCTGCCCGGCCGCCTGCGCGTCTTCGCCGATCACGGCGTGCTGGTGGCCGTGAACGCCGTGGACCTCGAGCAGTACGTGGCCGCGGTCGTGGCGAGCGAAGTCCCGCCGGGCTGGCCGCGCGAGGCCTTGCGGGCGCAAGCCGTCGCGGCGCGGACGTTCGCTGTGGTGCAGAAGATCTCCCAAGGGCCCGGCGCGCGCGCACACCTGGGCGCGTCCGTGATCGACCAAGTCTACCGGAACGCGGCGCACCCCCCGGCTTCCGCGCTGGAAGCCGCGCGAGCCACGGCCGGCGAGGTGCTCACCTGGGGCGCTGCGCCGATCGCCGCTTACTTCAGCGCGTCCTGTGGCGGCAAGAGCGAGAGCGCGGAGGCCGCGTTCCGGCTGCCGCCCGGGGCCACGCCGTACATCCGGGGCGGGGAAGAGGACGAGGACGCGCGGGAATGGACGGTGCGGATCCCGCTGGCGGAGATCACGCGCGCGCTGCGCAAGGCGCATCGGATGGAGGCGGAGGTCCGCGGCGTGTCGGTGCAGTCGCGGACCGCCAGCGGCAGGGCCGAGATGCTGGAGCTGGCGACGGCGGCGGGGGCGCGGCCCTTGCCGGCGGTCGAGCTGCGGCAGCTCCTCGGCTACACCCGGCTGCCGTCCCTTCAGTTCGAGGCGAGCAGCGAAGACGGGACCGCCGTCTTCCACGGCCGGGGCAGCGGGCACGGAGTGGGGCTCTGCCAGTGGGGGGCGAGAGGCCGGGCGATCAGGGGGGCGGACTATCGGGAGATTCTCGCGCACTACTATCCCGGAGCCGAGATCCGGCGGATGTATTGAGCGAGCGGCAGTAGAGCAGCACCAGGCCCGTCAGCGGCAGCGGGTACAGCACCATCCGGAGGACCGTGGAGATGATCGGCCGCCAGGGGCCGGCCGGCGCCCGCGCGGACGCGGCCGATGCGAGCACGGTGAAGGCGAGGATCAGGATCCAGAGCAAAAGGGTTTCGCCCCAGTGGCAGCGCAACAGGGCCCAGGATCTCTCCAGCGCCGCCCGCCCCGAGATGCGTTCCACGACTACGATGGGCGCGGCCAGCGAGAACCCGGCGGCGAGCACCACGCCGGGGACGATGAAGAACAACGCGCCCAGCGCGACCAATGCCGCCGCGAGCATCCCCGTCCACAGCAGCGCCCCGAGGCGCGAGGCCACGACCGCCCAGGCGTGCGCCGGGCCTGTCCTCTTGCCTCGTTCGAGGTGCAGCACCAGCGGCACCAGCGCGGCGTGGGCCAGGAACAGCCCGGCCAGGAGGATGGCGGCGATGATCGCAGTGGCGTACGCGATCGGGATCAGGTTGCGGAAGTAGGTCCGCACGTCGAAGGCCGAGCGGCCTTCGAGCGCCTCGCGGCCGATCTGCTGGACGCGGGCATCGCGATCCGCGTCCGAGGTGGGCGGCTTTTCTTGCAGGTCGCGCTGCTTCTTCTGCACCTGCTCCGCATGCGTGGTCTGCGCTTCCGCCACTCCGGCCGAGCCGAGCGAGGCGATCCCGAACAGGACCGCGCCCGCGGCCAGCAGATTCGCGGGCACCAGCGCGAGCGCGCAGGTGAGCACCAGCGCTCCGAAGTGCCTGCGGTAGAGTGCGAAGGCCTCGGCGAGCATCCGGCTCAGGCCGCCCGAAGCTGCTGCTCGCGCAGCAGCGGGGCGCTGCCCAGGGCGCGCCGATACAGCGCGCCGTGGCCTTCGGCCATCCGGTCCAGCGACAGCTCGGCCTCCACTCGCCTCCGGCCGTGCGCTCCCATCTCGCGCGCCCGGTCCGGCGCGGAGAGCAGCGCGCCGAGCTTGTCCGCGAACGCCGCGGCATCGCCGTAGGGAACCAGAAAGCCGTTCTCGCCGTCGCGGATCAGCTCGGGGTTCCCGCCGACGCGGGCGGCGACCACCGGCAGCCGCGCCGCCATGGCCTCCATCAGGGCATTCGAGAGGCCCTCCGCGCTGGAGCAGAGGCAGGCGGCCGTCGCGAGCCTCAAAATCGCCGGCACATCGAACCGTTGGCCGATCAGATGGACGCGCTCCGACAGCCCGAGCTCCGCGATCCGGATCGACAGGTACTCGCGCTCAGGGCCTTCGCCGGCGCAAAGGAAGCGCACTTTCTGGAGGTCGGCCGGCAGGCGGGCTACAGCCTCGACCAGCGTGCGGTGCCCCTTCACCGGCCAGAGGTTTCCGATGACCGCCACGATCGGCGCGCCTTCCGGCACTGGCAGCGGTGCCTGCAGCTCCGCCGCCGCCGAGGCGTCGAAGTGCTGCAGGTCGATCCCGTTGCGCACGACCACGCAGTTCTCCGGCTTCACGCCCTCCTCGCGGATGCACACCTCGCGCACCGCCTCGGCGTTGGCGACCACCAGGTCCGCCAGCCGCGCGTTGAGCTTCTCCGCCTGCCGGTGCCAACGGCCGAATCCGGCCCGGAGGTGTCCGAGGTCGACCCGGCTGACGATGGCCTTCGCGCCGGCCAGCCGCGCCGCGGCCTGCCCGAGCAGGTTGGTGTTGAAGTCCGTGGCGTGGACCACCCGGATGCCTTCCGCCCGGATCAGCGCCGCCATGCGTCCGATCTGGACCGCCGTGTTGGGCTGCAGCATCGAGCCCTTGAGGGAAAAGATCTCCGGCTCGTACCCCAGCGCCCGGACTGGCTCCAGCATGGGGCCGGAGGCCTCCAGGCAGCCCACCACCGCACGGAACCCCGGAGGGTGCCGCCGCAGGCGCTCCACGAACTGGCGCTCCGCGCCGCCGATCCAGAAACGGTTGACGAGGTGCAACACCGGAATGTCGGTCGAGAACATGGTCCCCCGCAGGGTGTGCATCCGAGTTCCCATGCGCGAGTCCCTTGACAGCGGGCAGCGTTTCGCAGACGACACCGCGCCATGCTTTCCAGCACGATCGGTCCCGCTCCGATGACACAAGCTCCGGTGATCGCGGCCATCGACATGGGGTACGGGCACTTGCGGCCGGCGGCTGCCCTGGCAGACCACCTGGGCATCCAGGTCCTGGAGATGGACCGGCCTCCGCTGGGCCACGCCCGGGATCGGGCGTTCTGGAACCCGGTGCGCAACCTCTACGAGCCGCTCACCCGGCTCTCGCAGATTCCGGCCATCGGGCTGCCGATCCGCCCGATCCTGAACACCATCACCTCCATCCCGCCGCTGTGGCCCTCCCGGGACCTCTCCGGGCCCACGCAAGGGACGCGCTGGATGAGGAGGGCCGCGAAGATCGGGGTGGGGCGCACGCTCGCCGAGCACCTGCGCGCGACCTCCGCGCCGCTGCTCTCGACCTTCTACGCCGCGCCCATCCTCGCCGAGATCCACGGGGCCGAGCGGCTGCACTGCGTGGTCACGGACAGCGACGTGAACCGCGTCTGGGCGCCGCCTGATTCGAAGGAGACGCGGATCACCTACTACGCGCCCACCGATCCGGCGCGGCGGCGGATCGCCTCGTACGGCGTCCCGCTCTCGCGCATCCGGGTCACCGGCTTCCCGCTGCCCGGCGAGTTGGTGGGCCGCGACCGCGCCGCCCTGAAGCGGAACTTCCGCGCGCGGATGGAGCGGATCTCACGCAAGGGCAGGCCGCCCCTGGTGGTGTTCGCCGTGGGCGGGGCGGGAGCGCAGGTGCCATTGGCGAAGAGCGTGATCCGGGGGCTCACCAGGCAGATCCTGGAGGGCAACCTGCGCCTGGCGATGGTGGCGGGCCGCCGCGACGACGTCGCTTCCGCCCTGCGGTCGGTTCTCGCCGCGCAGGATCTCACGGGGCACCCCGGGGCCGAGCTGCTCTACGAAAGCGACGTCTACGCGTACTTCCGCCGCTTCAACGAGCTTCTGGCGCGGGCGGACGCGCTCTGGAGCAAGCCGTCCGAGCTCACCTTCTTCGCCGCGCTCGGGCTGCCGTTCATCGCCGCGCCGCCGGTGGGCTCCCATGAGATGTACAACCTGCGCTGGGCCACGGACCGCGGAGCGGCGCTTCCCCAGCACGATCCGGCGGTCGCGGGAGACTGGCTGCTCGAGTGGCTGGAGGACGGCGTGCTGGCCAGCGCGGCCGAGGCGGGCATGTGTCTGCCGCAGATGGGCCTCTACGACATCGTCGACCAGGTCCAGAACGCCTGAAGGCAGGCTGCCTCTTCAGGCGTGGTCGTGGCCGTGGTCGTGGTGGTCGTGGGTTTGGTGCTGGTGCTCATCCTGGTTTTGGTGCCCGGGACTTGTGCTGGTGCTGGTGCGGTGCGGCCTGGGCCCGTATAGAAGCGGCTGCGTGGACGTCGATGAGTTCGACTACGAGCTGCCGGAAGAGCTGATCGCGCAGGCTCCGCTGCCCGAGCGGGATGCGTCGCGGCTGCTGGTCTTGCCGCGCGCGTCCGGGCCGCTGGAGCACCGGACCATCCGCGACCTGCCCCGGCTGCTCGGTCCTGGGGACCTCCTGGTGGTGAACGATGCGCGAGTGATTCCCGCGCGGCTCTGGGGCCGGAAGGAGGGTACGGGAGGCAAGGTGGAGCTCCTTTTGGTGGAGCCGCTCGGCGGCGCGGACTGGCTGGCGCTCGGGCAATCCTCGAAGGGTCTGCGGGAGGGAATGCGCGTCGAGGTGCTGGGCAGCTCGATCGGGATCATCGCGGTCCGCGAAGGTGGCGAGCTGGTGGTGCGGCTGCCGCTGGAGGGCAACGAGCTCTGGCGCTTCCTCGACGAGGCCGGGGAGCTGCCGCTGCCGCCGTACATCCGCCACGCGCCCGGGCCCCACGACCGCGAGCGGTACCAGACGATGTTCGCGCGCGAGCGGGGGGCGGTGGCCGCACCGACCGCCGGGCTGCACTTCACTCCGGCGCTGGTCCTGGCGCTGCGGGCCCGCGCGATCCCGATCGCTCAAATCACGCTGCACGTCGGCCCCGGCACGTTCCTGCCGGTGCGGGCGCAGCGGATCGAGGATCACCGGATGCACCGCGAGCGCTACTTCGTCCCCGAGGAGTCCGCGCGGGCCATCGCCGCGGCGGAGCGCGTGATCGCGGTGGGGACCACGGCGCTGCGCACGCTGGAGGCGTCGGAGGGGCGGGCGGGAGCGGGATCGACGGACTTGTTCATCACGCCGGGATACCGGTTCCGCGCCGTGGACGGCCTCCTCACCAACTTCCATCTGCCCAGGAGCACCCTGCTCATGCTGGTCTCAGCCTTCGCCGGCCTGGACCGCACCCGCGCGGCCTACGGGGAAGCCATCCGCGAGCGCTACCGCTTCTTCTCCTACGGCGACGCGATGCTGATCGCATGAGCTTCGCCGTCACGCACAAGGACGGCGCCGCGCGCCGGGGCCGGCTCTCGCTCCCGCACGGCGTGGTGGACACGCCGCAGTTCATGCCGGTGGGGACCGCCGGCTCGGTGAAGGCGATCGCGCCGGACGACCTGCAGCGCGCCGGCGCGCAGATCGTGCTGGGGAACACCTATCACCTCATGCTGCGCCCCGGGCCCGAGCTGGTGCGCGACATGGGCGGCCTCCATCGTTTCATGTCGTGGGAGGGAAACCTCCTCACCGACTCTGGAGGTTTCCAGGTCTACTCGCTGGCCGAGCAGCGCAAGATCACCGAGGAGGGCGCCGTCTTCCGCAGCCACCTGGACGGGAGCCGGCAAAAGCTGACGCCGGAGCGCGCCACGCTCATCCAGCTCCAACTCGGCAGCGACGTGCTGATGGCCTTCGACGAGTGCCCGCCCTCCCAGAGCCCGCGCGCGTACCACGAGGAGTCCCTGGCGCGGACCACGCGCTGGGCGGTGCGCTGCAAGGAGACCTGGCTGCGCGAGGACCCGGCGCGCGAGCACGCGCTCTTCGGGATCGTGCAGGGCGGACTGCATGCCGACCTCCGCGAGCGGCACGCGCGGGAGATCTGCGCGCTGGACTTTCTCGGCTACGCGCTGGGCGGATTCTCCGTGGGCGAGGAGCCGCAGGCGATGTGGGAGGGAGTCGGCCGCGCCGCGCCGCTCTTGCCGCAGGAGAAGCCCAGGTACCTGATGGGCGTCGGCACCCCGGAGGATCTGCTTCGTTGCGCCGCCGCGGGGATCGACCTCTTCGATTGCGTCCTGCCCACCCGCGTCGCCCGCAACGGGCTGCTCTTCACCCGTCGGGGGCGGTTGCAGATCAAGGCGGCGCGGTACGCGCGCGATCCCGGCCCCGCCGATCCCGACTGCGGCTGCTACACCTGCCGCAACTTCTCCCGCGCGTACCTCCGGCACCTCTTCGCGGCGCAGGAGCTGCTCGCCTTCCGCCTGAACAGCATCCACAACCTGACCTTCTACCTGGACCTGATGCGCGACCTGCGCGCCGCGATCGAGCGCGGCGAGACGCAGGCCCACGTCGGCCGGATGTTGGAAAGGTTCGCCGCCGGGGAGTAAGACACCCGGGGAGGTTGCAGCACGATTGGACCACCGCACGTTCCATCTCGCCGCCGTCCACGAGCTGATCGGCAAGGGCGATGGCTTCGTCCCCGTCGTCTGGGGCGATCTCTCGGGGCTCCCGCTCCCTGATCTACTCAGTGTACTTGCACACGGACGCCGCACCGGGCTGCTCCTGGTACGGGGCAAGGACGGAAGCGAGCGGGCGCTCGGGGTCGTGAAGGGGCAGGTGACCTGGGCCGCGTCGTCCACGCCCGCGGAGCACGACGTGTGGGAGATCGCCTTCGGGCTGGTCCGCCTCCACCACGGCAACTTCACGCTCCTGCGCGCGCCCGAGGGCGTGCTGCCTCAAGACGCCGGCGCCTCGGCGACCGAGCTGCTGCTGGAGGGCATGCGGCGCCTCGACGAGGAGACGCGAAAGCCCGAGTAGCAGCGGGCGGTTGCCGCTACCCCTCTCGGGTGCTAGAAAGTCCGGCCCCGTTTCGGGGCGAAACAGGAGAACGACGTGCTCGCCTTGGTCGCCCAGGCCGCAGATCAGCAGCAGTCCCCGTTCGGCGCGTTCGGATTGCTCGTGCCCGCCGCGCTGTTCTTCGTGATCTTCTACTTCATCGTCATGCGCCCCCAGTCCCGCCAGCAGAACGCCCACAAGGCCTTCCTCGACAAGCTCGGGAAGGGCGATGACGTAGTCACGACCGGCGGGGTGGTGGGCAAGGTCGATCGGGTGGCAGGCGACCTGGTGTTCGTCGAGGTGGCCAACAACGTCAAGCTGCGCGTGCTGAAGGCGCAGATCTCGGGGCCTTACAAGTCGGTGGCGGAAGAGAAGCCGGCGGAAGAGCCCGCGAAGAAGTAACGGAGAGCGGATGGATCGCGCGTGGTACTGGAAGGCCGGACTGATCCTGGCCGTCACCGTCTTGTCGATCTGGGCGCTGGTGCCCAGCTGGACCTACTTCCGGCTGCCGCCGGACCAGCGCAATGACTACACCGTGTTCAACGGCGCCCGGCCGAAGTGGGCGCCGGGCAAGCACCTGAACCTCGGGCTCGACCTGCAGGGTGGGATCCACCTGGTGATGGGCGTCGAGGTGGACCGGGCCGTCCGCGAGAAGGCCGTCCGGCGCGCGGAGGAGATCGCGGCGGAGATGGACCGCAAGGGCGTGAAGGGCGTCGAGGTCCGGGGCGATCCCGAGACCGGCTACGTGACCGTCACGGCGACCGACGTCGGCAAGGCCAAGGAGGTCCTGGCCGAGTTCAGCGACATGTACACGCGCCGCAGCTCCGGGACCACCGTCGAGCTGGGGATGCAGGACAGCGCGGTCAAGGCGCTCAAGGAGAGCGCGGTCGAGCAGGCCATCAAGGCCATCCGCAACCGCGTCGACCAGTGGGGCGTCTCCGAGCCCACCATCGCCAAGCGCGGCGACACGCAGATCCTCGTGCAGCTGCCCGGGTACTCCAACCCGGAGAAGGCCAAGGAGTTGATCGGCCGGACCGCGCAGCTCCAGTTCAAGATCGTCGACGACAACGACACCAGCCTGACCAAGCTGACCGACCTGCCCCAGGGCGTGACTCTGAACTGGGACCGCTACAACGGCCCGGGGGACGCGCAGGTCTCCTCGCCCTATCTAGAGAGCAAGGACCGCAGGGTCCTGCAGGAGTACCTGAAGGGCAAAGCGCCTGCCGGCCGCACCTTCGCGATCGGCCTGGTGGAGGACCGGATCAAGCGCGAGAACAGCTACCGCTCCTGGATGCTCGATCAGAAGCAGGGGATGAGCGGCGAGTACATCACCGAGGCGAACGTGGCCATCGACCAGTCGCCCGGCGAGGGCAACCGCCCCTACGTGCAGGTGAACTTCAACCGCACCGGCGCGGAGCTGTTCGGCAAGCTCACCCGCGAGAACGTCAAGCGCCGCATGGCCATCGTCCTCGACGACACGGTGGACTCGGCGCCGGTGATCCAGTCCGAGATCCCCGGCGGCATCTGCTCCATCCACCTCGGTGGCCTGAAGCCGGTCAACGAGATCCGCGAGGAGGCGAAGGCGCTGGTGATCGTCCTCAAGTCGGGCGCGCTGCCGGCCCCGGTGCGCATCCTCGAGGAGCGCAGCGTGGGCGCCTCGCTGGGGCCGGAGCTGATCCGCCGCGGCTCGATGGCGGCGCTGGTCGGGCTCCTCGCCGTGCTGGTGTTCATGGGGTTCTACTACCGGTTCTCGGGGGTGGTGGCCGACGTGGCGCTGGTGCTGAACGGCGTGGTGGTGCTGGCGATCATGGCGGCGATCAACTCGACGCTCACCTTGCCGGGAATCGCCGGATTCGTGCTCACGCTGGGAATGGCGGTGGACGCGAACGTGCTGATCAACGAGCGCATCCGCGAGGAGCTGAGGGCGGGCAAGAGCATCGGCCCCGCCATCAAGAACGGGTATGAGCGGGTCTTCTGGACCATCTTCGACGGGCACGTCACGGCGCTGGTGGCCGGCTTCGTGATCCGCGCCTACGGATCGGGTCCGGTGCGCGGCTTCGCCACCACGCTCATCATCGGACTGCTCGCATCGATGTTCACTTCCATCGTGGTCACCCGCGCGATCGTCGAATGGTTCGCGTCGCATGGCCGCCTCCACAAGGCTGTTAGCTTCTAGGAGTCGCGTCATGGAGATGAAGTACTTCGACCTGATCAAGTCCGGCACGACGCACGACTTCGTGAAGTACCGCCGCGTCGCGGTGGTCGTGTCGCTGATCGTCAACGCCCTGGTGCTGCTCGGCGTCCTGGTCTGGCCCGGTCTCAACTACGGCGTGGACTTCGCCGGCGGCACCGAGATGCAGATCCACTTCAAGAAGAGCGTGGATCCGGGCGAGATCCGCGACCTGATCTCGCACGTCGGCTTTGGCGAGCCCACCGTCCAGCGATACGGCAACGAGGCCGACAACCAGTTCCTCATCCGGGTGGAGCGGATCGCGCTGCTCACGCCGGAGAAGGCCCGGCAGATCGAGGACTCGGTCCGGCAGACCCTGCAGGGTCTGCAGAGCTTCCGCTTCGACCCGGAGGTCGGGGACAAGCTGGACTTCTTCTTCAAGCAGCCGGTCGACGAGAACGCGCTCAAGGCGACGGTGGAGAAGCTGGGCTCGCCGGTGAAGGAGGTCCGCAAGCTCGTCGCGCGCGAGGGCGAGGCGCAGGAGTACACGGTGATCACGCAGGGGACGGGGGACAAGATCGGCTCCGCCCTGCGCGAGAAGTACGGCCAGGACCAGGTGGAGGTGGTGCGCACCGACTACGTAGGACCGCAGGTCGGCAAGCAGCTGCGCATCGACGGGATCCTGGCGGTGGTCTACGCGATCGGGATGATCCTGATCTACGTCGGGTTCCGCTTCGACTTCCGGTTCTCGCCCGGCGTGGTGATCGCGCTGGTGCACGACGCGATCATCACCCTGGGCTTCTTCCTGGTCAGCCGGCACGAGTTCAACCTGACCTCGGTGACGGTGATCCTGACGGTGGTGGGCTACTCGGTGAATGACACCATCGTCATCTACGACCGCATCCGCGAGAACGCGAAGAAGCACAAGGGCCGCGCGCTGCGCGACATCGTCAACCTCTCGATCAACGAGATGCTCGGGCGCACCATCCTCACATCCGGGGCCACCGCGCTCTCGCTGCTCGGGCTCCTCTTCTACGGCGTGGGGACCATCTGGGACTTCGCCGCCGCCATGCTGGTCGGCATCATCTCGGGAACGTACTCGACCTGGTACATCGCCAGCCCGATGACCATCTGGCTCGAGGAGCACGCCGACCAGCGCAAGGCGATTGCCGCGGCCCAGCCCAAGGCGAAGAAGCCGGAGCAGCCGCCGCGCGCAGCGGCGGCGCGCTGAGCCGCCATGGCGAAGATCGCCCTCGTCCAGGATGCGCCGGCGTGGTTGGATCGCGCCGCCACCCTGGCCCGCTGCGCCGGGTTCGCCGCCAGGGCCGCCGGCGAAGGCGCGAAGCTGGTGGTCTTCCCCGAATCGTTCGTCAGCGGGTATCCGGACTGGATCTGGCGCCTGCGGCCCGGGCCGGACGCGAAGATCGTCTCCGATCTCCACCAGCGGCTGATCGACAGCGCGGTGGATCTCTCCCGGGGAGATCTCGATCCGCTGCGGGAGGCGGCGCGGGCCAGCGGCATCGCCATCGTCTGCGGCCTGAACGAGCTCCACCCGAAGACGCGCGGCTCGCTCTACAACACGGTGGTCACCATCGGGGCGGACGGCACCCTCCTCAACAGCCACCGCAAGCTCGTTCCGACCAATCCCGAGCGCATGGTCTGGGCCCAGGGCGACGGCGCCGGGCTCTCGGTGGTGGAGACGCCGGCGGGCAGGACTGCCGCGCTGATCTGCTGGGAGAACTACATGCCGCTGGCGCGGGCGGCGCTCTACGCGCAGGGCGTCGACCTCTATCTCGCGCCCACCTGGGACCACGGCGAAGGCTGGCTGGCCTCCATGCAGCACATCGCCCGCGAGGCGCGCTGCTGGGTGGCGGCTCCCGCCTATTGCATCCAGGGGCGCGACATGCCGTCCTGGCTGCCAGGCCGCGAGCAGATCTATTCCGATCCGGAGGAGTGGGTGCACCCGGGCGATAGCGTGGTGGTCGACCCGATGGGAAAGATCGCGGCCGGTCCGTTGCGCCGCGAGCGCGGGATCCTCTACGCGGACTGCGACCTGGAGCGCGTCCAGCAGGCGCGCAGGACCCTGGACGTCGCGGGTCATTACTCGCGTCCGGACGTGTTCAGCCTGCAGATCCGCCGGTTCGACGGGAAGTGAGCGAGGGCGGGCGCGCCCGCTCTCCGCGCCTGCGGCGTCAACGGCGAGATCGTCGGCTCCGGGCCGACGGACGCGGTAGGTCCACGGGCCGCGCGCGTTCAGATCCGCGGGATCTCGCGGGATCTGGAAAAATCCGCCCACAGCGGCCGGCTCCGACCAACAGCCTGTGGGCGGACGCGCCGATCGCCTCCGTTGCTGCGCAAAGAACGTGGATGCTACCCCCTCTGAAGAGACCGGCGCAGACTGCCGGATTGGGGGGAGTCCAAATGACCGCCTTGAAAATTGCCGCCGCGACGGCGCTCGTGCTGGCTTTGCTGAACGGGCCCGCGAGGGCCGAGGCTTCGGATCGCGCGCCCGCGCGGGTGAGCGTGGCCCACGGGGGGCCTGCACGCACCGCCGTTCCGTCGAAGAGCTCGCGCGCGACCCGGGCGCCGAAGACACCGCTGCGGCGCATGCCGTCGCGGGACCGGAGCACGGACCTCGAGCTTCCGCAGCTGGGCTGAGCTCACCTGGTCCGTCCCGAGGTCCGACGGGCGCTCCGGAAGGCCGCCGGCGACTCGCCGGTGTGCCGCTTGAACGCGCGGCTGAAGGCAGCCTCCGAAGCATAGCCGACCCGCTCGCCGATCGTGGCGAGCGGGTCGCTGGTGTCCCCGTGCAGCTCGGACGCCAGCAGATCGAGGCTGGCGTCCGCCGCGTACCCTTGCGGGCCATCGGGTTAGAGGACCATCCGCTCGTGAATGAGGGCGCCGCGCCCGAAGCGCTCGATCGACAGCGCCGAGATGTCCACGCTGTGGCTCCGGCCGGAGACGATCAGCTCTGCGATTGCCCTGCCGGCCGCGGGAGCGTGCATCACGCCGTGGCCGGAGAAACCGTTGGCGAGGAAGAAGCCGGGAACCGAGGGGACGGCGCCCAGCACCGCGTGGTGGTCAGGAGTGACTTCGTAGAGGCCCGCCCAGCTCCGCCGGCGATCGATGCCGGCGTCCGACACCGCCGGGAACCGCTCTTGCAGCGGGTCCACGATCCGCTCGGCAAAGTCGGGATCGAACGCGGTGTTGAAGCCGGGCGGCTCGTCCGGGTTGGACCAGGCGATCAGGATCCGCTCGCCCTCGCGGCGGATCAGCACCCCGCTGTCGGCGTCGATGGTCATGGGGATGAGCGGGGGCAGGGCAGGGCAGGGCCCGGTCATCAGAAGGTGGCGGCGCACGGGCTGCACGGGGAGATCGATCCCCAGCATGCCGGCAACCCGTCTCGCCCAGGGTCCGCCGGCGTTCACCACCGCGCGGGCCGTCATCTCGCCCGAAGCGGTGCGCAGGGTGAAAGCGCCCGATGCGCTCCGCTCGATGGCCTCGACTTCCGCTCCGTAGCGGATCTGCACTCCGGCTCGCGTCGCCTCGCGGAGGAAGAAGTTGCAGAGCCCGCCCGGGTCGATGAACCCGTCGCGCGCGCCGAAGGTCCCGCCGGCGATGGGACCTCCCAGCCAGGGCGCTCGCGCCCGGACGCCGGCCGGGTCGAGCACCTCCACCGCGACGCCGCGCTCGCGCTGCCAGGCCGCCGCCGATTCCATGGCTTGCAGCTTTGCGGGCTGGCCCGTGACGAACAGATAACCCGCCTTCCGGTAGATCGGCGGCTGCCCGATCTCCGGCGCGAGCGCGTCGAGGATCTCCATCGAGGCCAGCGAGATCGCGACGTTCACCTCGGTGGTGAACTGGGCGCGGATGCCGCCGTTCGCCTTGGAGGTGGACCCGGCGCCGGGCAGCGGTTCGCGCTCCAGGATGCGCACTCCGCGCTGGCCCATCCGGGCGAGGTGGAAGGCGACGCTGCAGCCGATCACGCCGGCGCCGACGATCGCGACCTCGCAGGGTTCGGGCATGGTGGCGCCTTCCTATCATTCCGGGCGTGGATTTTCCGGCACCCCCGCAGCGTCTCCGGACACCAAAACGAGGACGAACACGACCTCCAGCACCCGCTCGACTCCGTTCACGGCCTCGGTCACGGCCACGATCACGCTTCCGCCTCAACGCCCGGCCCAAAACGCGAGAAGCGCGGGCCGCAACCGGGCGGACCGCGCTCCTCTCTCACTTCCCGATTCGGAAGCCGCCGGCGCTGGCCCGCCGGCGCCCCCATTTCCCCGCCGACCCCCTAGGCCAGCCCCCACTTCACCTTGCCGTGCGTGAACAGCGCGCCCGCGCGCGCCGCCTCCTGCATGCGGATCCGCTCCGCGGCCCGCTCGAATTCGTGTTTGCACTTCTGCGAACAGAAGAAGTACCGGCGCTTCTTGTACTCGCTGCTGGGAGTGGCATCGCCGTTCTCCACCGCCACTCCGCAGATGGGGTCGTACGACCGCCCCTTGGTCCTGCTGTCGCCCGAGTTCACGTGCCTTCCCCCCGCCCTACCCGCACTGGAATCCGCGTTTTGCGAGCGCGACGCCGCACTTGCGCACGCGTTGACGCCTGTCGCGCTGCGTGAAGCCCTTCCTCGTGTGGGAATTCTTCTGGACAGTCCGGGTGGTCGGCGCCCTCTCGGGAACCGCCGTGCCCACCGTCCGCGGGGGACGGACGCCGCGCTCGCCGGTCATTTCCGCGGGGCGGGTCTTCGCGTCCACCGGGGAGGGTTCCGCAGAGCGGAGCGCGGCCTGGGCGCGCAAGAGCAGCCCGGCGCCCAGCAGCAGCGCACAGGTGGTCTGTCCGGAGAGGAACAACCGTCCCATGCGCCACACAATCTGCAACGCCACGGCCAAACGGCAGCAGAGGTGCGACCGCCCGCCTGCCTGGAGGCTCGCTCCACATGTCGTTTCGTGTTAGGCCCGGCCGCCGCAGGCGGCTCAGCCTGCTTCTGAGTCAAGCCCCGGAAGGAGCGAGGAGTGGCCGAGTTCATCCGCGACCTGAAGCGCACCCATTCTTGTGGGGAGCTGACTGCCAAGGACGTCGGCAAGGAAGTGATCCTCTTCGGCTGGGTGCACAACCGGCGCGACCACGGGGGGGCGGTGTTCATCGACCTGCGCGACCGCGTTGGCCTGACCCAGGTCGTCTTCGAAGCCGACGCGGGCAAGGAGCTGCACGACCTGGCCCAGGAGCTGCGCTACGAGTACTGCATCGGCGTGCGCGGAAAGGTCGTCTCGCGGGGCGAGAACGTCAACCCGCGCCTGGTCACCGGCCAGATCGAGGTGCACGCGGACAAGCTCACCATCTTCAACCGGAGCGAGACACCGCCGTTCCTGATCGAGGACAAGATCGACACTGCGGAGGAAAAGCGCCTCCATTACCGGTACCTCGACCTCCGGCGGCCTCCGCTGCAGCAGACCTTGATCAAGCGCAGCCAGATGAACGCGGTCACGCGGCAAACGCTCAATCGGCTCGGCTTCCTCGAGTTGGAGACGCCCTACCTGGTCAAGTACACCCCAGGTGGGGCGCGGAACTTCCTGGTGCCGGCCCGGCTCAGCCTGGGGAAGTTCTACGCGCTGGCGGAGAGCCCCCAGCTCTTCAAGCAGCTCTTCATGGTGGCCGGCTTCGAGCGCTATTTCCAGATCGTCAAGTGCTTTCGCGACGAGGACCTGCGCCTGGACCGGCAGCCCGAGTTCACGCAGATCGACCTGGAGATGTCGTTCGTCACCCAGGACGACGTGTTCACGGCGGTGGAGGAGCTGATCACGGCGCTCTGGCGCGAGGTGCTGGGCGTTCCGATTCCCCGGCCGTTCCCGCGCATGAAGTACGAGCAGTCGATGCGCGAGTACGGCAACGACAAGCCCGATTTGCGCTTCGGGATGCCGCATACCGAACTGACGCGCCTGATCGCCGAGCACGGCGGCGGCGGCGTTCCCATGTGGCAGTCCTTCGCCACCGTCACTCCCGGCCAGATCGTCAAGGCTTTGCGCGTGCCCGCCAGCGCGAACTTCTCCCGCACCGAGGTGGACAAGCTGGAGGAGATCGCCAAGGGCATGGGCGCGCGCGGGCTGGCGCGCGCGAAGGTCGGCGAGAGCGGCGAGTGGACGCAGAGCCCGCTGGCCAAGTCGATCACGAACGAGGCGCGCGCGGCGATCAACGCGGCCACGGGCGCAAAGCCGGGCGACATCCTGCTCTTCCAGTTCGGCAAGGAGAGCATGGTCCACACCGTGCTCGCCAATCTGCGGCTCCATCTCGGCAAGCGGCTGGGGCTGATCCCGGAGTACGGCACGCCGGATCCGAAGAACCCCGACTCCTGGAAGTTCCTCTGGGTGGTGGACCCGCCGCTCTTCGAGTACGACGAGGAGCACAAGCGCTGGGTGGCGGCGCACCACGCCTTCACCCGCCCGCACGACGAGTCGATCGAGTTCATCGACAAGGACCCGGGCAAGGTCCTCTGCTACCGCTACGACCTGGTGCTCAACGGGTTCGAGATCGCCGGCGGTTCCATCCGGCTTCACGATCCCAAGGTGCAGGAGAAGGTGTTCGCGGCGATGGGCATCTCGCCGGAGGAGGCGCAGCAGAAGTTCGGCTTCCTCCTGCAGGCGCTTCGCTTCGGCGCTCCGCCGCACGGAGGGATCGCGCTGGGGATGGATCGGCTCGCCTTCCTGCTCACCGGGGCCGAGTCGCTGCGCGACGTGATCCCGTTCCCGAAGACGCAGAAGGGGACGGACCTCATGACCGACGCGCCGGGCGAGGCCGATCCCCAGCAGCTTCGCGAGCTGCACATCGCGGTCACCGACAAGCCGCAGGCTTGATCCCATTCGACGCGCTCGCCCCGGGGCGAGCGCAGAATGGGACTGGCCGGTTCGGACGCTGGTACGAGAATGGACCGGCCGGGCCTGGTTCAACCGGTCGAGCTGCGCTCTCTCCTCTCAGGCACCGGGCTGATCAGCTCCTCCGCAGGGCCGGGCCTGAATCGGTCCGATTCAGGTGGCTGCCCGAATTCCATTGCGACGCGCAGCGTCATGCGCGAGCATGTGGGCGTGACCGGGCGGCTTCCGAACGCGACCGCTCTTGGCAAGGCATTGCGGCGCGAGATCGCCGCGCTCGAGATCGCGGCTTCCTGCGATGCTACGGACCTGTGGGCGGCGTCGCGCGACTGCTCTTCCGCCGGATTGCTCTGGACCAAGGCGCGCGTCTCTCCGCATCCGCCGGACGTCGTCGCCTGGCCCGAGAGCGCGGAGCAGGTGGCGGCGCTCGTGCGCCTCGCGGGGAAGCAGCGGGTCCCGGTCGTGCCGGTCGGGGGCGGAACCGGAACGGCCGGCGGCGCCGTGCCGCTGCGGGGCGGCATCGTGCTGGACACCAAGCGGCTGACAAGGCCGCTGCGGATCGACGCCGGGCGCGGCGCGGTGGACGCCGGCGCGGGCACCAACGGCAAGCGGCTCGACGAGCTGCTCTCGAAGGAGCGGTTGACGCTGGGCCACGGTCCGCCCTCCCTGCGCACGGCAACCGTGGGCGGCTGGCTGGCGACGCGCAGCGCGGGTCTCTTGTCCAGCCGGTACGGCACGGTGGCGGACATGGTCTTGTCGCTCACCGCGGTGGACGGCTCCGGCGAGATCCTCCGCACGCTGGAAGGCCCGAGCGCCGGGCCGGATCTGTGCAAGCTGCTCCTCGGCAGCGAGGGTACGTTGGCCATCTTCACCGAGGTGAGGCTGCGCATCTGGCGCCGCCCCCGCGAGCGTTGGCTGCGCGCGGTCCGCTTCGGATCGCTGCAGGACGCGCTGGCCGCGGTCCGCGAGGTGCTGCGGTCGGGGCTGAGGCCGCACATCGCCAGCCTGCACGATCCGCTCGACACGCTCTTCGCGGGAACCGATCCGCTGCGCGTTCCGCAGCCGCTGAAGTGGCTGGCGGAAGGCGCGCAAGCCGAGGCGCTGCGGCTCGCGCTGCGCGCCCCCCTGCTGCTGAACCGCCTGATCGATGCGCTCCCGGGCTCGTCGCTGGTCGTGCTCGGCTTCGAAGGCGACACCGAGGACGATACGGCGCAGGAAGGCGAAGCGGCGCTGGTCATCTGCGGCAAGGAACGCGGAGAGGACCTGGGCGCGGCCCCTGCGGAGTGGTGGCTCGCCTCCGCCCACCGCGCCCCGTGGCGGCAGGCGCCGCTCTTCGCTGCGGGCGCCTTCGTGGAGACTCTGGACGTGGCCACCACCTGGCCGCGCGCCGAGGCGCTGTACCACGCCGTCCGGAGGGCGGCGGAAGGGCAGGCGCTGGTGCGGGCGCATTTCGCGCACGCCGCGCCGGAGGGCTGCGGCATCGAGTTCACGCTGCTCGGGCTTGCGGGCGGCACGGCCGCCGAGGTCTCGAGCGTCCCGAGGGACGAGGCGGAGTCCGACCTCGAGCGGGCGCAGGAGGCGCGCGATGCGGTCTGGAACGCCGCGCTAACGGCGGTGGCGGACGAAGGAGCGACGATCTCGCACCACTCGGGCGTCGGCTCCTCGCGGCAGGCCTTCCTCCACCGCGAGCTGGGCGACGGCATGCGCGCCCTGCGCGCGCTGAAGCAGGCGTTCGATCCCCACGGCATCCTGAATCCCGGGAAGCTGCTTTCGTGATCGCGCGCGAGGACCTGGCGGCGACTGGCGTGGCGGTGGTCGAGGAGGGCGAAGGCCTGCGGCTGACGCCACCCAGCGCGGCGGCGTTGGCCCGCGCGGTGGCGGTGGTGCGCGCCTACCGGCTTCCCCTGCACGTGCGCGGCAGCGGCGACGCGCCGGCCAACGCTCCCGCGGGCGGGGTGCTCTTCGATCTCGGATCGCTCGATCGCATCGCTTCGGTCGATCCTGCGGCCGGCATCGGCCGGGTGGAGGCCGGCTGCAGCGTGGCGGCGCTGGAGTCGGCGGTGCGCCGCTCGGGGTGCACGCTCGGTCCACTCTTGCCTTCGGTGCGCGCCGGCTCCGTCGGAGCGTGGCTCGCCGGCCCGACGCGCGGCGAGCGCGGCATTCCGGGAGCGCGGCGCCAGACGGCGGCGCTGACCGTGGCCGCCGTGCTGCCGGACGGGCGGATCGCGGAAGGTCGCGCCGCGCCCGCCAAGGCCGTGGGCCCTGACCTCGATCAGCTCGCGCTCGGCGGTGGCGGCCGCCTCTGCATCGTGGCAACGGCCGGCATCCGGCTGTTTCCGGCGACGCTCGCCATGCCGTCCGCGTGGCGGTTCCCCGACGTGTCGGCCGCGGTTGCCGCGCTCGAGCGCCTCTGCGAGCACCGCCTCGCGCCTGCTCGAGCGCGCATCCGAGCGGGCGCGGACGGAGCGACGCTCGGCATGGTCTGGGAGGGCATCCAGAGCGCCGCCATCGAGCGGGATCGGGCCGGACGGATCCTCCTCGAGTTTTGCACGCCCGCCCCCGAGGTGCCGCCGAACTTCGTTCGCGAGCCGCCCGACGGCCATCCGGTGGAGGTGGACGCGCGCTGGGCCAGCCTGCGGGCCTGGTCGCCGCACGGCGACCTGATCTTCTTCGGCCTGCACGGCGGCGGCGCGTTCGCGGTTCTCTCTCTTCCCGAGGCAGGGGCCGCCGAGCAGTGCGCCGCGCTGGCTCGCGCGGCCGGGGCGCGCGTGATCGCGCCGCGGCGCCTCCGGGACTCCGGCCCGGGATGGGAAGCGGCGGGCGCAGGGTCGGTCTGGGAGAGGCTGGTGGTGGCGCTGGGAGCCCCGCCGTGAGCGGCCTGCGCCACGCCCACGAGCTCTGCGAGTTCTGTCCGAAGATGTGCCGCTTCGCATGCCCGGTGAGCGAGATCACCGGGCGCGAGGCGCTCACGCCCTGGGCCAAGGTCTCGATCGCCGCCCTCTGCGGCCGCGAGCCGGACGCGTCGGCGGCGCTGGCGTTCGCCGGCTGCACCGGCTGCGATCGCTGCGTCCATCACTGCGCGCACGACAACGACGTGTCCGGGATGCTCTTTGCCGCCCGCGCCACCGCAGTCCGCGCCGGAGTGGCCCCGCGTCCCTGGGCTGACCTGGCCCTGCGCTTCTCCGCGCAGGGACACGGGGAGGGGCGCGACCTCGCGGCGGTGCGCGCCGGGCTGCCCGAGACCACGGGCGAAGCCGTGCTCTTTCCAGGCTGCGAGGCGCTGGCGCAGGGCGGGGAGGAAGTGCGGCAGGCGCTCTTCGTCGCGGAGAAGATGGGCGTGCCGTTGCGGCTCGCGCCGCCCGGGGCGCTCTGCTGCGGGCGCAAGCTGCTCGAAGGCGGCCATCCCGAGTTGCACCGGGCGCACGCCGGGCGGGTGCGCGGTCAGGTGATCCGCGGACGCAGGCCGCTGCACCTGGTCTTCCTCGATCCGGGCTGCGCCCAGGACGTCCTCGACGGCTGGGAGTTGCCGGCGGGGTCACGCGTGGAGCACATCACCACCTACCTTGCGCGGCTCCTGGTCGCGATGCCCGAGGGCCAGCGGCCGCCCCGGCTGGAGGAGACGGTCACACTGCACGACCCATGCGCGCTGGCGCGCAAGCTGCGCGAGACGGTGGCTCCGCGCGCGCTGCTCGCGGCCGCCGTGAGCGATCTCCGCGATCCGCCCCGCTGCGGGGTGGAGACGAGCTGTTGCGGCGCGTCCGGCCTTCTGCCGGCCTCGCTGCCGGAGGTGGCGAGGCAGATCGCCGACGAGCGCAAGGCCGAGCTGGGAGGCCCCGCCGTCACCTCCAGCCCCGCCTGCGCGGCCGCGCTCGGCGCGGCTGAGGTAGTCTCCGTTCTCGCGCGCTGGTTCGCGCAGGGGACGCAGTGAAGCCCTTTCTGGTGGTCAATCCGCGGTCGGCCAACGGCGCGACCGCGCGGCACTTCGACGGAATCGCGCAGGCGGTGCGGGGCGTCGTCGGGGACGTCGACCACGCCTTCACCGAGAGCGCGATGCACGCGACCGACCTCACCCGGGAGGCGCTCCGCGCAGGATACGACCGGATCATCGCCGTCGGCGGCGACGGTACCGTCAACGAGGTGCTGAACGGGTTCTTCCAGCCGGCCCGGGCCGGGGAGCCGGCGAGGCCGATCCGGCCGGGAGCCGAGCTCGCGGTGTTGCCCCGGGGGACGGGAGGAGATTTCCGCCGCTCGATCGGCCTGGACGGAGATCTGGGACGCTGCGCCTCACGTCTGAAGGGCCAGTGCGGCGCGGTGGACGTCGGGCGCGTCGACTACCTCACCGATCAGGGCGAGGTGGCGAGCCGGTATTTCATCAACGTCGGCGAGGTCGGCGTGGGCGCGCGGGTGGTGGAGATCGCCAACCGCTCCAGCAAGCGGCTCGGCGGCAAGATGACGTTCGTGCTCGCGTCGCTGCGCGCATTGGCGGGCTGGCGCGACCTGCGCATCCGGGCCTCGTTCGATGACGAGCCGGCGGAGGAGCTGTCGGTGACGGCGCTCGCGATCGCCAACGGGAAGTACTTCGGCGGAGGGATGATGGTGGCGCCCGAGGCGCGCCTCGACGACGGGCTCTTCCACGTCACCATCTGGAGCGGCTACGGGCTCTCCGACTTCGTCCTCAAGAGTGGGTCGATGTATGACGGCTCCCACGTCAACCTGAAAGGAACGCGGACGCGGACCGCGCGCACGGTCCGCGTCGAGGCGGCGGGGACGGACGCCGCGGGCATCGAGGTGGACGGAGAGCGCCTGGGGCGCCTGCCGGCGTCATTCACGCTGCTGCCGAAGGCCCTGCTCCTGGTCCGATAGCCGCTGCGGCCGAGGGCCGCTCTGCGGCTACGCAGTTGCGACTACGCCTTTCCGGCTGTCCCGCAGCGCCGCGGGAGTCCGGGCACTGCTGGGCCCCTTTTTGGCGGGCAGGCGCGGCCGGCTTTATCCTCGGGGAATGCCTCTCCTCGCGATCCTCGTTCTCGCCGCTGCGTCGAACCAGGACGCCGTGCAGCTCACCGACAAGTCCCAGATCAAGGAGCTCTGCGAAGCGCTTCGCGCCCAGCCCTCGGAGGCGGATCTCGATCCGGCGCAGGTGGCCGCCGCGCGCAAGGCAGCGCAGACCCGGCGCGAGGAGTTCGCCTCGCAGTGGTACCGGGTGGAGGTGCCGTCGAAGGGTTTCTCGTTCGGCAGGTACCGCTCGCACGATCAGCAGATCGAGCTGGACGGAGACCGGCCGCTGCGCGCGCTCGACGACACGCTGGCGATCGATCTGGACGTCACCAACGAAGTGGCGTTCAACGCCCGCCCCGAGCAGGTGACGGCCTGGAGCGGGGAGAAGAGGTCCAAGACGCTGCGCCTGGTGGTGGTGTTCAAGCCGAGCGGGGAGCGCTGCGCCGGCAACGACGCCGCGGAGTCCTGGCGGATCGCGGGGCACGCCCGATCCTGGGAGCTGGTCGGCGCTCGCGGATCGCTCGCCGCCGCGAACGAGGAGGGCGAGCCGGTAGGCGGCGGGCCCCGGCGCATGCAGGTGGAGAAGGTGTCGCTGGAGTCGGACGGCGCGCCGCAGGAGAACGAAGGGCGCGCGCGCCTGTCCTCCGCGAAGGCAGCCCTGGACCGCTGCGCCTTCGGCGCCCAGCGCAGCGGCAAGCTGGTCCTGACGTTCTCGGTCCAGGACGGCCACGTGCGCGATCCCCAGGTGGTGTTGGACTCGGTCCGGGACGAAGGCGTCTCCGCTTGCGTGGCGCGCGCGATCAACGGCGCCGACGTGGGCGGCAGCGGCCACGGAACGGCGTCGATCGCCGTGCAGTAGCCGCGCCGACCGAAGGCCCGATAGCCGCTGCCGCGCCGGAAGGCGCGGCTTTGCGGCTACCTCTGGGAACAACCATTGCGAGTCATTTCCCTGCGCACACTCCGGCGTCCGTCGAGGTGATCACGCACCTGCACTGCATCCCCGCGTCCGCGGGCCCGCTGTCCGGCGTCTCGCAGACCGCGGCGGAGGCGCAATCCGCGGCGCCCGCGCAGGAGTCGCCGGTGATTCCGAGCTGGCAGGTTCCATAGGTCACAGCGCTGGATGCGTGTGCGCAGAGGGCGCCGACCTTGCAGTCGGAGGCGACTCCGCACTCGCTGAGGAGGCAGACGGCGCCCTTGCCCTGGACGATGTGGCCCCCGTCGGGCTGGCGGTTGCAGGCGAGGCTGATCCCGCCCGCGGCGCAGCCGCCGTCCTGTCCGCAGGAAGGCAGCCCGATGCAGCCGGCTGTCCCGACCAGGTCGTAGCAGACGGCGTCGGGCGCACACTTGTCGTTTGCAACGCCCTTGGTGCAGAGCTCGACACCGCCGTCGCCGATGCCCTCCTGCGAGATGCAGCGGCCCTGGTAGCAGGTCTGCGCTTCCGGGCAGTCGCTGGTGAAGTTGCAGCCGGCTGACGCTGCCGGGGAGCAGACGTCGTCCGGGAAGGTCGGGCCGGGGCAGTACATGCCGGCTGGACAGGCCGCGCCGCCCGTGCAGGTGGGGACGCAGTAGGAGTTCACGCAGCGGGTCCCGGAAGGGCAGGTGTGGCTGCCGGCGGTGCAGAACTGGCCGCCGTCAGGACGCTGCACCGGCGTGGTGGTGTCCTCTCCGCTGCAGGAGATGGCGGCGAACACCAGCGCGATCAGTGTGCTTCTGCCCATGTCTCTCCTTCTCCGAGCTCGACCACCAGGGGAACGGCAAGATCCGCTGCGGCGCCCATCTGCGCCTTGACGATCGGCTTGACCTCCGCGACCTCCGCGGGGGGTGCTTCGAGCACCAACTCGTCGTGGACCTGCAGCAACATGCGCGCCTGGTATTTCCCGCGCAGGGCGGCGTCGACTTTCAGCATGGCGCGCTTGACCAGGTCGGCGGCGGTGCCCTGGATGGGCGTATTGACCGCCGTCCGCTCCGCGGCGCTGCGCGCGGCCGGGTTCTTGCTGTTGATGTCGGGCAGGTAGCGGCGGCGGCCGAAGAGCGTCTTCACCATCCCGGTGCTGCGCGCGGTGGCGATGGTGTCGTCCAGCCACTGCTTCACCTTCGCGTAGCGCACGAAGTACCGCTCGATGATGTTCGCCGCCTCGCTCTTCTCCAGCCCGAGCCGGTGCGCGAGGCCGAAGGCGGACAGCCCGTAGGCGATGCCGTAGTTGATCATCTTGGCGATGTCGCGCTGCTGCCGGGTCACCTGGGCGGGCGGCACGCCGAACGTCTCGCCGGCGATGCGGGCGTGCAGGTCCTCGCCGGACTCGAAGCTCGCGCGCAGGACGGGGTCGCCGGAGATGTGCGCCAGGACCCGCAGCTCGATCTGCGAGTAGTCGGCGCTCAGCAGCTTCCAGCCCGGCTCGGGAATGAAGGCCTCGCGGATCTTCGCCCCCACCGCGGTGCGGATGGGGATGTTCTGCAGGTTCGGGTTGACGCTGGAGAGGCGGCCGGTGGCGGCGACGGCCTGGTCGAAGGTGGTGTGCAGGCGGCCGTCGCGGCCGATCACTTCGGGGAGCGCGTCCAGGTACGTGTTCTTCAGCTTGGTGAGCTGCCGGTGCTCCAGCACCTTCGCGGGCAGCGGGTGCTGCTGGGCCAGCTCCTCGAGGACCTCCTGGTCGGTGGAGGGCCCGGTCTTGCCCCGCTTGAGGACCGGCAGGTTCAGCTTCTTGTAGAGGACCTCGGCGAGCTGCTGCGTGGACCCGGGCAAGAACTCGCCGCCCGCGAGCTGGAAGATCTCCAGGAGCAGGGCGTCGATCTGCCGGCCCAGCTCATCCCCGAGATGCCGCAAGCGTGGCACGTCGATGCGGATCCCCGTCACCTCCAGGCTGGCGAGCACCTCGATCAAGGGCTTTTCGATGGTCGTATAGAGCTCCAGCAGCTCGGGATCCTGGCGCAGGTCGTCCCCGAGCGCCTCCGTCAAGCGTCGGGCGCCCTCGACCAGGGCGGCAGCGGCGGCGCCGGTCTCGTCCACGGGAAGCTCGGGCAGGGGCGTGGCCTTCTTTCCCTTCCCGGTACGCTCGCAGAGCTCCTTCAGGATCGGGAGCTCGCAGGAGATCCGCTCGCGCGCGGTCTGGACTAGCGAGTGGTCGCGGCCGGTGGGATCGATCAGGTAGGAGGCGATGCGCGAGTCGATCCCGAGCCCGGCGAGGTTGACGCCGGCGCGGCGCCAGGCGTCGAGGTCGCGCTTGAGGTCGTGGCCGTCCTTGACGACGGCGGGATCCTCGAGGAGGGGCTTGAGGATGGGAATGGCCTTTTGCGCGTTGAGCTCGGCCGGTGCGAACAGGGCGCCTGCGCCCCCCTGCGGGCGGTGTCCGAGCGGCACGTAGACGGATTCGTCCGGCAGCGAGATGGCGAGCCCGAGCAGGTCGTCGCGGAGCGGTTCGTCCTCGCTGGTGAGCGTCAGGATCGCGATCCGCTTCGCCGCGCGCGCCTTGTCCACCAGGCGCTGCACGTCCTCGGCGCTGGTGGCGATCGACCGGGCGCCGGTCGGCGGGGTCGGAGGCGGGCGGGGCAGGTCGGTGACCAGGCGGACGAACTCGAGCTCGGTGAAGAGCTTGCGGGCGCGAGGCTCGTCGATGCTCTTGCGCTCGAGGTCCTCGAGCTGGACCGGCAGCGGGAGGTCGTCGTAGAGCGCGATCAGCTTGCGCCCGCGCCGGACGTTGTCCAGGCTGGCGAGCAGGTTCTCGCGCAGCTTCGGCTTCTTCACATTCGCGGCGTTCGCCAGCACGTTCTCCAGACTGCCATAGTCCTTGAGCAGGCCGGCGGCCGTCTTCTCGCCCACGCCGGGGACGCCGGGGATGTTGTCGATCTTGTCCCCGGTGAGCGCCAGCAGGTCGGGGAGAGACGCTGGAGGCACGCCCCACTTCTCCTCGACCTCCGCCGGGCCGTACCACTTCTCGTACATCGAGTCGTAGCAGCGGATGCCGTTGACCACCAGCTGCATCAGGTCCTTGTCGCCCGAGACGATCACCACTTCCCATCCCTGCGCCCGCGCGCGCCGCGCCAGCGTGGCGATCACGTCGTCCGCCTCATAGCCGGTGAAGCCGATGGCCGGGACCCGCATGACCTCGAGCACCTTGCGCACCAGCGGGAACTGCGGCGTCAGGTCCTCGGGCGGAGCGCCCCGCGTCGCCTTGTAGGCGTCGTAGATCTCGCTGCGCCTGGCCTTGGCCTCCTCGTCGAAGGCGACGGCCAGGTGGGTGGGATTCCCCTCGCGGATGGCGCGCAGGAGCATGGTGGTGAAGCCGTAGACGGCGTTGGTGGGGACGCCCTGGCGCGTGGAGAGGTGGGGCAGTGCGTGGTAGGCGCGGAAGATGGTGTGGGAACCGTCCACCAGCCAGAGCGAGGGCATTGGGGGCGGGTTTTAACACCGGAACGGCTACGCGGCTCACTCTTCCTGGAAGACTTCCATGTCGACCGGGATGCCCCGCCGCTGCAGGTCGTCGTAGAAGGAGGGCACCAGTCCGGTGGCCATGAAGCGGCCCACCACGCCCCCCTGCTCGTCGAACCCTTCCTGCTTGAACTGGAAGATGTCCTGCAGGGTGATGACGTCGCCCTCCATGTCGGCGACCTCGCTGACGGCGATCACCTTCCGCGACCCGTCCGCGAATCGCGCCTGCTGCAAGACCAGATTCACCGCGCTGGCGATCTGCTCCCGGATGGCCCGGATCGGAAGCTCCATCCCGCTCATCAGCACCATGGTCTCCAGGCGGGCGAGCGCATCGCGCGGTGAGTTCGCGTGCAGGGTGGTGAGCGACCCGTCGTGGCCGGTGTTCATGGCCTGGAGCATGTCGAGCGCCTCGCCGCCGCGGCATTCGCCCACCACGATGCGGTCGGGGCGCATCCGCAGCGCGTTCCGCACCAGGTCGCGGATGGTGATCTGCCCCTTGCCTTCGATGTTCGCCGGCCGGGCCTCGAGCTGGATCCAGTGCTCCTGGGGAAGCTGCAGCTCTGCGGCGTCCTCGATGGTGACGATCCGCTCCTGCTCGGGGATGTAGCCGGAGAGGACGTTGAGCAACGTGGTCTTGCCGGAGCCGGTCCCGCCGGAGATCACGATGTTGCGTCGCACCTTCACGCAGGTCTCGAGGAAGTGCGCCATCCGCGGCGTGAGCGTTCCGAATCCGATCAGGCTGTCGGCGCCCAGCAGCTCCCGCTTGAACTTGCGGATGGTGATGCAGGGCCCCTTGAGGGCGAGCGGGTGGATGATCGCGTTCATCCGGCTGCCGTCGGGCAGCCGCGCGTCGACCAGCGGGGAGGACTCGTCGATGTGCCGCCCGAGCGGCGCCACGATGCGCTCGATCACCCCCATCACCGCCTGGGCCGAGCTGAAGGTCCTCTCTCCCTTCTCCAGCCGCCCCTCGCGCTCCACGTAGACCTGCGAGGGGCCGTTGACCATGATCTCGGTGACCGTGTCGTCGGCGAGGTACGTCTCGAGCGGCCCGAGGCCCAGCGCCTCGTTGAGCACGTCCTCGATCAGTGCCTCGCGATCGAGGTGCGCATCGAGCTCTCCCGTCTGGTCCATCCGCGTGACGATCTGCCGGAGGGTCGTCTCGGCCTTGTTCCACAGCTCCTCGGAGCCCAGGGCGTCGAGATCCAGCCGGCGCAGGTCGAGGGCCTCGATCAGCCGGAGGTGCACCAGCTCCACGGCGTCGCCGTGGTCGGCCATCGCGGCCGCGGGGGCGGGCGCCTTGGCCTGCGGCCTGGAGATCGGCGCGGCCGCCTCTGGCGGCGGCGAAGGCGGGGGAGGGGGCTGCAACGGTTGCGGAGGCGGGGTGGACCGCTTCGACGGCGCATCCCGCCGGGTGGCCTCGCCCCCGAGGTAGTGGGGCACGGCGGGGGTCATGGTCGGCAGATCGGCGAGCTCGTCTCCGTCGGAGGGGACCGGCTCCAGATCGGGCGGCTCGACGTTGAGGATGAAGTCGCCGATGTAGACCTTGTCGGCCGGCGAGATCAGCTGCGGCCCCGCGAGCTTGCGCCCGTTCACGTAGGTGCCGTTGGTGCTCTTCAGGTCGAGGACGATGATCTTCCCGTCCTTCACGACGATCTTGGTGTGCTTCTTGGAGATGTTCCCCTTGGGCAGGCAGATGTCGTTCTCGTCGACCCGGCCGATGGTGATCTCTTCCGACTCGAAGTCGAGCCGCTGGGTGGCGCCACCCTTTTCGGTCAGGATGATGCTGAAAGACATGGAATTGATCCCCCTGCTTTCCGCAGTATCGCATACGTCGGGGCTGGGATTGAGGGCCTACGCCGGGCTTCCCAATCCCCCGCTCAATCGAACCAGGAAAATCCGACCGAGCCCTCCGCCCCCTCGTGAATCTTCCTCGCCTCATCCAGCAGCTGCCGCGCCCCCTCGTTCGCCGGCCAGATCACCCGCGGCGTGATGTAGATCGCCAGCTCCGTCTTGTGCTCCATGAAGCTGCGGCTCTTGAACAGCTCGCCCAGGATCGGGATGTGCCCGAGCAGCGGGACCTTGGACACTTCCTTCTCCTCGCTGGAGTTGTAGAGCCCGCTCAGGACGATGGTCTCCCCGTCCCTGACGATCACGGTGGTCTTCACCTCCCTCACCCGGAAGCCGGGCACGTCGAATCCGTTCGCCCGCACCGAGGCGCTGCGGTCCACGTCGCTGACCTCCGCGTGGATCGCGGTGGAGATGTTTCCGCTCTGGTCCGCCGAGGGAGTCACGTGCAGCAGGATCCCGAACTTCTTGAACTCCACCCCGAACTGGTTCTGGGTGGCGATCAGCACCGGCACCTCGCCGCCGGCCTGGAACTCCGCCTTCTCGCCGCTGGCGCAGACCAGCCGCGGCTGGCTCAGGATGCGGACGGCGCCGTGATCGAAGCGGGCCGTCGCCGAAAAGTCGCTCGCGACGCTGGCCTTGACCGTCACGCTCCCGCTCCTCTGCGTCTGACCACTGTCCAGACCGCGCAGCGGCTGCACGACGTCGACGCTCGCCGTCAGGCCGTCGCCAGTGGAAACGAACGACGCCGGAGGCTTGATCCCGACCTGCTTGCTGCTGCCGGAGCTGGCCTCCACGAAGTCCACCTCCACCAGCACCATCCGGTGTGCCCCCACCGTCACCAGGCTCTCCGGCTTCTCGGCGCTCCCGCGGGTGAGGAGCTCCAGCTTGCGCAGCTCCTCCTTCGATTCCACCCAGCCCTCGAGGACCAGCGTGCCGCCCAGCACGCTGGCCGTGACGCCGCGGAGGCCGTTGCGCTGCAGCGCCTTGTTCAGCGCCTCGGCCGCCAGCCGCCTCGAGTTTCCGCTCGGGCGCACGAAGGAGCGGACCGAAGGGTAGAGCTTCAGGATCTGCGCGACGCGCTCCGCGTCGTCCGCGTTGAGCGTCTCGCCCTCGAGGTAGACGCGATCCCCCACCACCCGCACCTGCACGCCTTCGCGGTCTCCGAGCAGCGCTCGGACCTCGCTCACCAGCTCCTTCGGGTCCTGCTTTCGGACCACCACCGTGTAGCTCAGCCGCGCTCCGCCGCTGCGCCACACCAGCAGGGAGGTCCGCCCTTCGCCCACGCCGGTGAGCAAGAGCTCGCCGGAGGTGCCCACCTGCTTGACGTCGGCGACCTCGGGCTCGCCGATGGCGACGCGCGCCACGTCTCCGGCCTGGAGGATCTTCTGCTGGCCCACGCCGAGCGCGATCACGCCGCCGTCGGGCTGGCTCGGCGCCGGCGCGGCAACCAGCGTGAGCGCGAAGGCCAGGGATCGCATCCGCAGCATGCGCGGCAGCGTCGCAGGGTCCAGGCGAGCCGACCATCGGTCAGAAGAGCGCTGTTCCGGAGCCGAAAGCCCAGATAACGCCGGCCGCGATGGCCAGGGCGTAGGGGACGGCCCGGGGCCGGGGGCGGCCGCGAACCCGGGCAGCCGCGATCAAGAGCAAGGCCTGGATCCCGCCCGCGACCGCCACGTCGGCCAGGACGGTCAGGGCAAACGGCCAGCCCGCCGCCGCGCCCGCGGTCAAGCCCGCAAGCGCCATCAGCTTCACGTCGCCGGCGCCCATCCAGCCGCGCCAGGTCGCGACCGCCAGAGGCACCGCGCAAACCAGCGCGCCCAGGACGGCCTCGAGCAGCAGCGAGACGCCTCCCAGCCACGCCACGCAGCCCACCGACAAAAGCAGCGCCGGGTAGGTCACCGCGTTGAGGATCCGCCTCTCGCGCAGGTCGGTGACGACGCTGACGGCGAGAGCGACGCCGAGCGCCAGCAGCGCGATCCTCGCCTGGAACGGCGCGGCTGCCCACGCCTCGATCAAATCAACGGAACGCGCAGCTCAGCTTCTCCGAGCTGATGTAGTACTCGTCCCCGTCGTGGATCTGGCGGCGCGTGATGCGGCGCGCGTCGAACCAGGTGCCGTTGGACGACCCGAGATCCTCGATGAACCACGCCTGTCCCTCGCGGACGATGGCGGCGTGCTCGCGGCTGACCTTTCCGGAGTTGATCACCAGGTCGCAGTGCTTTCCCCGGCCGATCACGAACCGGTCCTTGACCACCCGCTCCAACTCAACGCCCTCGGGATTGAGCAGCACAAGCTCCGGCGTGGGCCCCGTGGCGACCCTCGGCAGATCGGAGTTGGTCGCCTCTTCCAGCGCGTCGTTTGCGACCACGGGAGGCGGGGTGGGCACCGCCTGGGGAGGGGCGCGCCGCGCGATTCCGCCCGCCGCCGTGAGGTGCGCCGTCTGCCCTACGCGCTCCTCGGAACGAGGAATGGCGCCCTGATCGGCGACCAGGGTCGGCGCGGCGGGGGGCGCGACGCGCAGGCGGCCCGAGTCGGTGAGCGCGGCTTTCGGGACCACGCCCAGGGTCATGAGATCAGAGGGGATGAGAAAGCCGTTGAGGCGGGCGAACGTGTACAGCGCCTGGTTGACGAGCGCGTCGCGCTCGGTTCCCATCTCGGCCGCCATCGACGAGATGGCGTCCCAGATGTGGTCGGCAATCAGCACCGTCCGCGGGTTCTTCGCGCGCTCATCGCTCATGTTGCACCCGACCGCAGCTTAACGGACCCGGGCGCCCCGGAGAAGGCCTATCGGAAGAACTGCAGGCCCAGGACGTTGGAGAAGAGGAGCAGCGGGTCGGCCTGCACCACCTCGTTGTTGCCGGTGATCGAGGTGAAGATCAGCATCTGCCGGCGCGGTGAGCTGTAGGGATGGACGGCGGTCGCGAACCCGGCGAGGAAGGTCTGGTCGGAATAGGTGAGCGGCAACTGGCCGCTGCCGATCGCCCAGGTGAATCCCGACTTGGGCGCGGTTGGCTCGGGCCCCGTGATGTTGAAGGTAAAGGAGACGTCGTTGGCGGCGCTGGGCAGCGGTTGGCAGGGACTCGTGGCGCCTGTGCAGTCGGCGGCGTATAGGTTGTGCGGGTAGTCGAAGCGCTGCTCGTGCACGGTGAAGGTTCGATCGGGCAGCATGCGTCCGCGGACCGTATAGACCTGGGACGCCGTCACGCTCGGAGGATTTCCCGCGAAGATCACCCACGGTTGCGTGCCGGCCGCCCGGAATTCCGCCACGGTGCCGAACTCGTTGCAGCCGTCCGGATGGAATCCGCGCACGGCGTTCGTATCGGGCAATTCCGCGAGCTCGACGGTCGTCGGGTCCGGAATGGCCGTGATCGGAAGCTCGAAGCGGTAGGGGGCTTCGTTCAGCAGGATGTTGCAGGGTGGCGTGCTCGCCGGAGTCAGGTCGTACGCTCCGAGCGAGACCACGTCGCCGACCCCCAGTGCGACGGCCGGATCCTGCTGCCACGGTTGCAGGCTGGCCGGCAGGCTCAGGACCAACGTCCCGGGGTTGGTGGTTTTGGGGCGAATCGTCCCGCCGCGGCGCTCCAGACCCGGAATGGTCGAGTGCCAGACGGCCCGCCAGGAAGCCTTGCGCGTCAGTCCCGACGTCAGGCCCGACTGGAAGAACGTCGGCGTGTCGATGTTCAGCGCCGGGATGATCGGCGTCACCGGGCTGTAGGTCGGCGGCTGGTCGACGGTCGGGACGATCCCCAGCTCGCCGGGCACCGAGTAGAGGTTCTCGTTCACGAACCTGCGCGCCGGGAGCTCGATGAACGCCGTCGATCCATCGGTCGCGGTCACCGCGGCGATCAGCAAGAACGAATGGAGCGGGGCGTTGGTGGGCTGCGAGACGAAGAGCGGAGTGCAGGGCGTGGCCGTGCAGGTGGTGAGATCCGGAGGCGTCGGTGAGGCCCGCGGCTTGACCGCCCTCAGGAATGCTCCCTCTCGCAGCAAGCCGGGCACCGGCAGCCCCAAGGGTTGCATCGGCTCCTGGTTCGTCTCCATCAGTCCAAACGGCGGAATGGGAACGAGGCCCTTCGTCCCGCCCCCAAGCCCCGTCCATGCGAACAGCACGCCACCGGAGTCCAACTCCCGGCCCGGGACCACCGTGGTCGAAGGCTCGACCACCATGAGGAGGAGCTCGCCCGGAACATGCGTGACGAGGGGGCCAGGGCCGGCGGCGTCGCCCTCGTACCAGCGCGGGCTGAGAGCCAGCGATCGCACGCTGCGGCCGCCCGCGCTGATGCGGTTGGTGGTGTCGCAAGCTCCCCCGATGGTGGTTGGTTTCGGGATGACGACGACGCCGTCGCCCGCGCCGTCCGCCACGTAGACCTGCGCGTCGCTTCCCGGCACCAGGGCCAGCTGGATGGGTGTGACCGAACCCAGCGTGCAGCTCGCGATCGGAGCCGTCGGGACGATCGGCCGGCCCGTGGCGGGATCCAGGATGATGCTGAAGACTTGGAGGTCCGTCTCGGTGGCGACGAACGCTGTAACGCCAGGAACGCCCGCCGGCGTCGCGACTTCCAGATCCAGGTCGGGGTCGATCTTGTTCGCTGCCACGACATCCACGGTCCGGGCGCCCGCGTCGATCTGATCGACCCGCGGCGCCGCGGTCGGATTCGTCACGGACTGTACCAGGCTGAGGCCGTCCACCATCGCGACGGAGTTGGCGGCGCCGGCCACCAGCGCTACGCCCGACGCGCCGCCGTCCGGCTGGCCCAGCCGCACGCCGGCCACCCGCACCGGCCGGTCGCCGGTCTCGATCGCCGCCGCGAAGACGCGGACGGGAGCGGGGATGAACTGTCCGTTGATGGCGCTGGGGCAGGTGTCCGCCGGATCGACGCCACCGTCCAGGAGCAGCGCGCGGTTGCAGAGCTGCAGGGCGCGCACGCTGTCGCGGCCGGAGTTGGCGATGAACACCAGGTCGCGGTCCCCTGCTCCCGTTGCTCCGATGCCGGTCGGAGAGCTGAACTCGCCGATGGCGGTGTTGGGGTTGGTGGTGTTGCAGGCTGCCAGAAGAACCAGCAGCGCGAGCCCGAGCCTCATGGGCAGGTCCCCGCCAGCGCGCGGAGCTTCGCCTGCGAAGGACTGAGGAGTGGGACCTCGATCAGCGCGACCCGGCAGGCGCCGAAAACGGTGGTGGCGAGGCACGCCGAATTGCTGAATAGCGCGGCGGCGGGGCAGTCGATCTGCTTGACGAGGAATGGCGAGTCCCCCAACCGACCGACCTCCGCCACCACCTCGTCGGTGGTGGTGTCCACGATGACCACGCTGTTCTGCTTCTCGGCCACCACCGCGATCAGGTCGGGCGCGCCGGGGCGCGGGATGCGCGTCATGTCGGCGGGCGAGATGGGCAGCGGGATGACCTTGCGCACGCGCGGGAGGACGGAGGGACTGGTGGGAAGCTCGATCCGGACCAGCGTGTCGGGCAGCCGCATCGTCGCCCACAGCGTCTGGGGAGCCTTGGTCGCAGGGTCCGGGTCGCCGAGCATGAGCTGCACCGTGTAGATGCTGAGCACGTCGGAGCGGAGATCGATCAGCGTCGGATCGGTCGCATCCCTGGCGTCGACGCCGAGGATGCGCAGGTAGTTGGTGGAGATGCCCCCGCAGAGCGTGCTGCCGGGCTCTCCCGCGCCGAGCGCCGAGGAGCGCACGTAGCAGCCGGCGAGATAGAGCTGGCGCCGGACCCCGTCGAACACCATCGGGCCCACGCCGGTGCCGCCGCCCACGAATTGCGAGCCTGCCCGCATCGAGTAGAGCAGCGGAGAAGGCGCCGACGCGGCGAGCGCAAGCATGTCGACGACCGCCACATGAGTGCTGGAGGTGATCACGCCCGAGCTGATCGAATCGATGTGCGGAACGATCGAGGAGATGAAGAACACGTCCTTCGGTGTGCTCTCGCCCGGCAGGAACGTGTTGCCGGCCACGACGGTGAACGGCCCGTCGACGCCCGCGTCCGGGAGGTCCAGGGTGCGGACGCCGTTGCGGCAGTCCTGGCTGCTCACGCCGCCCGAGTTCTCCGTGCAATGCAGCTTGCCGTTCGCGCCGATCGCGACCTCGTTCAGGCTCCCGTTGTCGCGCGAAGCGCTGTAGACGATGCCGGCGTCGGCGTTGAGGACGAGCGGGCCCGCGTAGCTGCCGATCATCGCGGCGCTGGTATCTCCGGGGATCGGCTGGGTGCAGTCCAAGGACGCGTCGGGGACGTCGCAATCGAGCGGGCCTGCGTCGGGCAGGAAGCGGCTGTCCAGATAGCTGCGCGTGAGGTTGACGACCGTGCCGGTCTCGAACAAGCGGTCGAAGTTGCCGTTCGCGATCAAGAGACCTGCGTCCGGCCCCGGAGCTTGCACCAGCCCGGTGGGGAAGAAGAGGCGGGCGGGCTGCGGCCCTTCGGGACCGAACGGCGGCGGCAGGAACTGAGGCGGGGTCGTATTGCACGCCGCCAGGAGCGCCGCGATCGCCATCCCGCTCTTCTTCATGCGAGCGGCCTTCCTAGGGCCAGCTGCTCCGCCGGTCAAGCCGTTTTCTCGACCTGCAATCTGGAAAAATCCGCCAGCGGCGCGAAGAGCTCGTGCAAGGCGCGCAAGAGCGCCAGCCGGTTGTCGCGGAGGGCCGCGTCCGGGTCCATCACCATGACCTCGTCGAAGAAGCGATCGACCACAGGCCGCAGCTCGGCCAGCGTGGCATAGGCGGCGAGGTAGTCCTCCTTCTCGGTCAGCGCGGTGGAGACCCGCTCGCGGCTCTGCTCGAGCGCGGCCGCCAGCGCCTTCTCGGCAGGGGTCTTGCACAGGCTGGCGTGGAAGCCGACCGGCTTGATCCCCTTCTGCTGCGCCTGGAGGAGGATGTTCCCGATGCGCTTGAAGGCCGCCGCGGTCGCCTCGAATTGAGCGCGGCTCTTCTCCCGCACGGTCTGCAGCGCGTTGAGCCGCTTCTCCAGCGCGATCAGGTCGCGCGCGCCGGTGTGGAGCACCGCCTGGATCGAGTCGGGCTGGCCTTTCTCGCGGAGCAGCACCTCCAGCCGGCCCAGCAAGAATTGCCAGACGCGCTCGCGCACGGCGGGGTCGTCCTTGCGGTGGAGCTTCTGCGCCGCCTGCAGGGCCTCCTCCACGTCGAACCGGTACCCGCGGGCCAGCGTCACGCGCAAGAGCCCGAGGGCGGCGCGGCGCAGCCCGAATGGATCGGCGGTGCCGGTGGGCTCCTTGCCCAGGCCGAAGAGGCCGGTGAGGAGGTCGAGCCGGTCGGCCATGCCGAGCAGGGCGCCGATGTCGCCCGACGGCAGCCGGTCCTCCGCGCCGCGCGGCAGGTAGTGCTCGAAGATGGCGTCGGCGACGGGGGGAGCGACGCCTTCCTGCAGCGCGTAGACGCGACCCATGGTTCCCTGCAGCTCGGGGAACTCGCCCACCATCCCGGTGGTGAGGTCCGCCTTGCACAGCTCCGCGGCGTCGGCGAGCTGCCGCGGCTCGCCGCGGCCGGTGGCGCCGTGCAGCCAGAGCGCCAGCTCGCGCAGGCGCTGCACGCGCTCAAGCTCGCTCCCCAGTCCCTGCAGGAACGTGCGGCGGCCCAGCTTCTCCAGCCTGGACCGCAGCGGCACCTTGCGGTCCTCGTCGAAGAAGAACTTCCCGTCGGAGAGCCGCGCCCGCAGCACCCGCTCGTATCCCTTGCGGCTCACCCCCGGATCGCGCACCTTGGTGTTCGAGACTGCGACGAAGGCCGGGAGCAACTCGCCCTTGTCGGTCTGGACGGCGAAGTACTTCTGGTGCCCGCGCATCTCCGAGACCAGCACCTCCGGAGGGAGCTGCAAGAACTCCTTCTCGAAATAGCCGGCGACGGCGAAGGGCTCCTCGACCAGACCCGTGACGGTCTCCAGCAGCTCCGGGTCGGGCCTCGGGACGCCGCCCGCCTCGCGCGCCGCGCGCGCGACCTCCTCCGAGATGCGCCTGCTGCGCTCCGCCCAGTCGGCCAGCACGTGCAGCTTGCGCAAGGTCGGGAGGTATTCCCGGGCGGCCGGGACGGGGATCTCTTGTGGAGCCGCGAACCGGTGGCCCCTGGTCTTCGGCGCGCTGGTCACGTCTGCGAACTTCACCGAGAGCGGCTTGCCGTCGAGCGTCGCCGCGATCCAGTGGACGGGCCGGGCGAAAGCGTCGGTCTGAAGCCAGTCCCAGCGCATCGACTTCCTGAAGGGGATGCCGCGGACGATCTGCTCGAGGATGGGCGGCAGCGCTTCCAGTGCGGTCTGCCCCCGCAGGTTCTGCTCGACCACCACCCGGTCGCCCTCGACCTTCAGCGCGTCGGGCGAGACGCCGGCCTTGCGCGCGAAGCCCTCCGCGGCCTTGGTCCACTTGCCGTCCTGCAAGGCCTGCTTCGCCGGCGGACCCGACAGCTTGCGCCGCAGGTCGGGCGCCCTCTCGGCGATGGCGGTGACCACCAGCGTGAGCCGGCGCGGGGTGGCGTAGGTGGCGATGTTCGCGCGCTGTCCTTCACCCTCGCCGTTCAGGCGCGCGTCGTCCAGCGCCTTGTCCATCTGCGCCGCCATCCATTCCACGGCGGGCTGCTGGAAGCTCGCGGGCAGCTCCTCGGTGCCGATCTCGAACAGCAGATCCATCTCAGGCCCCCCCAAGGTCGCCGTAACGCGCGAGCTCTTTCTCGGCCAGCGCGCGATCCTTGAGGCCGGGGAACTTCATCCGCGCGCGCGTGGCCAGGTAGAGCTTCGCGCAGTCGTGCGCCAGCTTGCGCACACGCAGGATGTAGCCCTGCCGCTCGGTGACGCTGATGGCCCCGCGCGCATCCAGCAGGTTGAAGACGTGCGAGCACTTGAGGCAGTAGTCGTAGGCGGGCAGCGGCAGCTTCTTCCCGATCAGCGAGCGGCACTCCTTCTCGTACTCGTCGAAGAGCAGGAAGAGCAGCTGCGGATCGGAGGCATGGAAGCTGTACTCGCTCTGCTCGCGCTCGTTCTGCCAGAACACGTCGCGATAGGTCAGGCGCGTCCCGTCGGGATACGTGCACCAGACGAGGTCGTAGATGTTGTCCACGCCCTGCAGGTACATGGCGATGCGCTCGAGCCCGTAGGTCAGCTCGGCGGAGACAGGCTGGCACTCGAAACCGCCCGCCTGCTGGAAATAGGTGAACTGCGTCACCTCCATGCCGTCGCACCACACCTCCCAGCCCAGGCCCCAGGCGCCCAGGGTGGGCGACTCCCAGTCGTCCTCGACGAAGCGCAGGTCGTGGTCGTCGGAGGTGATGCCGATGGCCTTCAGCGACCCCAGATAGACGTCCTGCACGTCCTTGGGGCTTGGCTTGAGGATCACCTGGTATTGGTGGTGCTGGTGCAGCCGGTTGGGGTTCTCGCCGAAGCGGCCGTCCGCCGGGCGCCGCGAAGGCTCGACGTAGGCCACGTTCCAGGGCTCGGGTCCCAGGACCTTCAGGAAGGTGGCCGGGTTCATGGTGCCCGCGCCGACCTCCAGGTCGTATCCCTGCATCAGCGCGCAGCCGCGGTCGGCCCAGTACGACTGCAGCGCGAGGAGAAGGCCCTGGAAGTCCTTGGGAGCGCTCGCATCCGGCATCGGGCGCCCGAACGTAGACGCAGTGCGGCGGTTGCGCAAGCGCGAGCTTGCAGGAGTGGGAGGTTCCGGTTCTACTCGGAGCGCAACGCGACCATCGGGTCGACGCGCGTGGCTTTGAGCGCTGGCAGGAGCGTGGCCAGCGCGGCCGCCCCGACTCCCTTACTTCTTCTTCGTCACCGGCGGCGCCAGGAACGACACGTTGTCCGCCCCCGACCCGGCGGGCTCCGCCGGCTGCGGTTCTCCCCGCAGGTTGTCCAGCAACGACTTGTGCGACTCGAGCAGCGACTGCAGCTGCTGCATGAACGAGCTCCGCGCGCGCTTCAGCTCCTCGATCTCCCCGACCAGCGCCATCCGCCGCGCCTGCGCGTTCGCGATGATCTTCTCTCCCTGCAGCTCCGCGTCGGAGAGGATGATGTCCGCCTCCTTGCGCGCGTTGGCCCGCATCTCCTCGGCCACCTTCTGCGTGGTGGTCAGCGTTTGTTGCAAGAGTTGCTCCCGATCCTTGAAATCGTTGATCCGCGCCTCGCGTCGCCGGAGCTCCTCGTCCTGCCGGTTGATCTTGCGGACCAATTCCTCCAGCTGCGCGGCGACCATGTCGAGGTAGGAGCGCACCTCGCGGTCGTCCAAGCCTCCGAGCGTGACCTTGCGGAAGGTCTTCTGCTGCAGGTCGAGGGGTGTGAGCCTCATGGGTCGGAGGGTACAACCTCGGTCAAGGTTCCGGACCGCTCGGGATCACGGCCGTCCGGCCCTGGGCTCACCGCAGCGAAGACGCCGCCGCGGCGTTCCGCCTTCACCCGGTACATCGACTCGTCGGCGCGGCGGATCAGGTTGTCGGGATCGCGGGCGTCGTCGGGGAACGCGGCCACGCCCAGGCTGGCGGTCAGCCGCACCGGGCCGAACGGCTTGTCGGCCAGGAAGGGCTGACGCGCGATCTCGCCGCCGATCCGGCGCGCGGCGGCCACCGCCTGGTCCTTGCTGGTCTCCGGCATCAGGATCACGAACTCGTCGCCGCCGTAGCGGACCGGCACGTCGGTCGAGCGCAGCGTCTTGAGCAGCAGCCGGCCGATCTCGTGGAGCACCTGCGATCCCGCCTGGTGGCCGTGCGTGTCGTTCACCTTCTTGAAGTGGTCGAGGTCGAAGAAGATCACCGACACCGGGTGCCCGAAGCGCGTGGCGCGGACCACCTCCTGCTCCAGCGAGCGCTTCAAATGCCGCGAGTTGAAGAGCCCCGTGTGATCGTCGAGGACGGTCAGCTCCTGCACCTTGTGGAAGTTGCGCGCGTTCTCGATGGCGATGGCGCTGAACTCGGCCACCGTCCCGAGGATCCTGAGATCCTCCTCCTGGAACGCGCCGTCGTTGGGGCCGTTCACCAGCTCGATCACGCCGAGGGTGAGGTCCTTGAAGGTCAACGGAACGCAGAGGATCGACTTGGTGTGGAAGCGCGAAGCCTTGTCGAAGCGGCTGGCGAAGCGCGGGTCGGCGTGCACGTTCTTCACCAGGAGGGGCTGGTTGTTCTGCGAGACCCAGCCGGCGATCCCTTCGCCCGGCTGCAGCCGCATGCCCAGCAGCCGATCCGAGCCGGCGCCCACCGCCGCGTGGAAGTAGAGCTCTCCGGTGGCCTGATCCTTGAGGAGCAGCGACCAGTTGCTGGGCTTGAGCAGCTCGCTGACCTTGGCGAGGATGACGTGCATCACCTCGCCGATGTCCAAAGACGAGGTCAGGGCCTTCCCGATCTCGTTGAGGACGGCGAGCTCGTCGACGGTGCGCTGCAGCTCCCGGAGGAGATCCTTCCCCCTCATTTCGCAGAGTGTACGTGAGGTTGTCGCGACGCGCCAAATCCTGTAGAGGCGGCGCGATGAAGCTTCTTCTCTGCTCCGCGTCGCCGCGCCGGCGCGAATTTCTCGAGCGGATCGGGGTGCGTTTTGCTGCTGCCCCCGCCCACATCGACGAGGGTCGCAGGCCCGGGGAACGTCCACTCGACTACGTGCGCAGGATGGCCCGCGAGAAGGCCGAGGCGTGTGGGCGCAGCGGCCACGTGGCCCTCGCGGCGGACACGGTGGTGGTGGTGGGAGATGAGGTCCTGGGCAAGCCGCGCGATCGCGAGGATGCCGCCCGGATGCTGCGGACGTTGTCCGGCATCGAGCATCGCGTGATCACGGCGGTGTGCGTGCCGCCGGAGATCCAGGCCGTGGAGACGACCGTGAAGTTCGCCCCGCTCTCCGAAGCGCAAATCCGCTGGCTCTCGGATTCCGGCGACGGGGACGACAAGGCGGGCGCATACGCCGTGCAGGGCCTCGCCGGCGCGTTCGTGGAGCGCATCGACGGAAGCTTCACCAACGTGGTGGGGCTCCCGATGGTCGAGACGCTGCAGATGCTCGCCCGGGCGGGCGTGGAGCTGCCGTGGGCGACGTAGCCGAAGGGCTCGCGCGCGTCCGGGAACGCATCGCTGCAGCCTGCGCGAGGTCGGGCCGCGACCCTTCATCGGTCCACCTGGTCGCGGTGAGCAAGACCAAGCCGGTGGAGATGCTGCGCGAGGCGCAGGCGGCGGGCCAGCGCATCTTCGCAGAGAACTACGCGCAGGAGCTGCGAGAGAAGGCCGACGCGCTGGCCGGCGTGGAGTGGCACTTCATCGGAGCGCTGCAGACGAACAAGGCGAAGCTGGTGGTCGGGCGCGCGGCGTTGATCCACACCTGCGACCGGCTGGCGCTCGCCCAGGAGCTGTCGAAACGGGCGAAGGCGGCGGGGATCACGCAGCGGGTGCTGATCGAGGTGAACGTCGGGCGCGAGGCGCAGAAGGCGGGAGTGCTCCCGGAGGACGTGCCGGAGCTGCTGGCCCAGGTGCGCGCCCTCCCCGCGCTCGCCGGCGAGGGCCTGATGTGCATCCCTCCGGCAGAAGGGGACCGGCGGCCCCATTTTCGATCGCTGCAGAGCCTTGGGCAGGCGTTGGGCCTGCCCGAGCTGTCCATGGGCATGACGGCTGATTTCGAGATCGCCATCGAGGAAGGGGCCACGCTGGTGCGCGTGGGCACGGCCATCTTCGGAGAGCGCAACCCATGAACGGCTGTTCCGCGCGCTGAAGCGCGCGGTGCTAATGTAGGCCGCGCCATGGCAGCCTTCGTCGACGAAAAGCTCAAGGCCTCGATCCGTTCCTTCAACGACCGCGGTCAGCTGGCCCAAGACCCGCTTGCCGCGCGCTACGCGGATCGCCGCGCCGGGTACTCGCTGTTCTCGCGCATGCTCGCCGACCAGGACATCGAGGCGCTGCGCCCGTACATCTTCTGCTACGGCGAGCTGCCGCCGAAACGGAAGCTGATCATCCGCAACTTCATCGCCGGCGAGTGGAGGGCGCCCGCGTCCGGCGAGCACGCAACCATGACCTGCCCGGCCGACAAGCGGGTGCAGCTCTTCGACGTGCCGGCGTCGGGAAAGCAGGATGTGGAGGCGGCGGTCGCCTACGGCGACCAGGTCTGGAAGTCGCTGGCCTGGGCGGAGGAGGGCCTCGCGTACCGCAAGTACGTGGTGCAGAACGTCTCGCGCATCCTCGCCTACTACACCGAGGAGTTCCTGCACGAGATCCGCCAGCAGATCCCCAAGACGAAGCTGGAGGCGGAGAAGGACTTCTTCGAGGCCAAGCGCGCCTGCGATCACCTCGAGGGAGGCGCCGAGTCGGCCATCCAGGGCGAGATGGTGCCGGACATGGTGGCCGGACAGCGCTTCTGGCGCGACGCGTGGATGCCCGGTGGCCTCTCCGCGATCATCACTCCGATGAACTTCATCTGGGGCATCCCGATGATCCACCTGGCAGGGGCGTACCTGATCGGCTGCCCGTGGATCCTCAAGGGGCATCCGTTCTCCGCCGCCACCAACACCTCGATGGTGCGCTGCTTCCTCGCCGCCGGAGCGGACCCGCGGTTCATCCAGAAGGTGGAGGGCTTCGGAAAGGGCATCGCCCCGCTGGCCACCGACCGCCGGGTGGCCATCGTCGCCGTCACCGGCTCGTCGGAAACCGCGCGCTCGATCTCCGCGGGCCGGGGCCTCAACCGCACCCGTTTCGAGGGCGGTGGCTGCAACTGGTCGTGGGTGGACGACGGATACGACGACGCCGAGCTGGCGCGCATCGCCGAGCGCCTCACCTACGCGAAGCTCGGGCTCTCCTCGCACAAGTGCACCGGCCTGCACGGCGTCTCCGGATCCCGCGCCACTCTCGACCGCCTGGTCCCGCTGATCGCGGCCGAGATGGATCGCTGGCAGGTGGCCGATCCCCGCGCGGCGGACGCGTCCGACAAGACCCTGGGTCCGCTGATGGTGCACAAGGCGCAGACTGCTCTCGACCTGGTCGCCGAGGCGCGAAAGGCCGGGCTGAAGATCGTCCGCGAAGGGGGCCGCGCCGCCGGCGAGTACGGCGCCAACGCGGAGGCGGTGAAGCCCGCGCTGATCGACGGCGTCACACCGCAGACCACGCTGCGGCACGACTGGGACGGCAAGGGCGTACGCGACTACAAGCTCGCGACCACCGAGCTGTTCATGCCCGCCCTGGTGGCGATGCCGCTGCCCGGCTTCGAGGACTTCGTGAAGTTCTCGCTGTTCGAGAACCCGCACGATCTCGCCACCAGCATCTGGACCCGCGACGACCGCAAGCTGACGCGGGCGCACCGCACCCTGGCCGGCATGCTGAAGGAGAACGACGGCACCGATTCCGCGCTGGAGTGGGAGGAGTTCGGCGCCTCGACCCTCGGCGAGAGCGGCAACATGGGCGTCGGCGAGATCCGGGCGACCCTGTCGATCTACGCGCGGCGCCAGAAGGGTCGCCATTTCGTCTTCTAGCCGCTGCGGCCGAAGGCCGCTTTGCGGCTACGCTCTTGCGACTGCGCTTTGAGTACGATCAACGCCGCAGTTTGAGCTATGAGAACCCTCCTGTGTTGCGTATTTTCCTCGACGGCGACCCGATCGATGCAGCTCCAGGGGACACCGTAGCGGCGGCGCTGCTGCGCGCCGGCGTCACCACCTTCACCCGCTCGATCAAGTACCACCGCCCGCGCGGTCCCTTCTGCCTGGCCGGCTCCTGCGGCCAATGCCTGATGCGCGTGGACGGCGTCCCCAGCCTGCCGGCTTGCCGCGTGCCCACCGCCGACGGCATGCGCTGCGAGCGCCAGAACGCGCCGCTCGGGGTGGAGCGCGACCTGTTCCGCGCCGCTGATTTCCTCTTCCACGAAGGCCTCGACCACCACCACCTCTTGACCGGCTCACGTCTGCTCGGGCGCGTCGCGCTGGAGATCGCGCGGCGGCTGGCGGGCCTGGGCGAGCTGCCCGACGCGGTCCGTCCGCGGCTCGCGGGAGAGCTGCGGTTCGCGAAGCTGGTGATCGTCGGCGCGGGACCGGCCGGGCTCGCCGCGGCGCGCGCATCGGGCGCGGGTACGGTCGTGCTCGAGCGCGAGGCGCGCGCGGGAGGCGCCGCGCTGCTCTTCGGCCAACCGGTGGATGCCGACGTCGGAGCCGGGGAGCTGATGCTCCAGACGGAATGCGCCGGTCTCTACGCCAACGACACCAACCTCCAGGGCAACGCGCTCCTGGCCGTTCGACAGCGGGATCGCGTGCTGGCGCTCCTGGCGGAGCGCGTGATCGTGGCGACGGGCGGCGTCTCGCAGCCGCTCACCTTTCCCGGGATGGATCGGCCCGGCGTCTACGCGGCGCGCGGTCTGCTCGGTCTCTCCGTGATGGTGGGCCGGAAGCTCGCTGTGGTCGGCGAAGGCGAGGAGCAGCGCCGCTGCGCCGAGGCGCTCAGCCGCCGCGGCTACGAGATCGCGCTGGTCTCGGGCGTCCCGCGGCGCGCGCTGGGCAATCCGGTCAAGGCGCTGGACGCGGCGGACGGAACGCGCATCCGCTGCGACGCGGTGGCCATCGCGCTGCCGCCCGCGCCGCTGCACGAGCTGGCCAGCTCAGTCGGAGCGCAGGCCCACTTCGACGGCAACGGTTTTCCGGTCCAGACCGACGAGGAAGGGCGGACCAGCGTTCCCTGGCTCTTCGCGGCGGGCACCGTGGCCAATCAGCCGGGCGCGGCTTCGGGCGAGATCGCGGGGAGGGCCGCGTGGCGCTGAGCGAGAAGGCGATCGTCTGCGCCTGCGAGGACGTCAGCGTCCACGAGATCGACCTCGCCATCGCGCACGGATTCGCCGACATCGAGAGCCTCAAGCGGTACACCGGGCTCGGCACGGGGCCCTGCCAGGGGAAGAGCTGCGAGGTGTCCGCCATGCGCATCTGCGCCCAGCGCAAGGCGGTGCCGCCCGAGGCGCAGGTGCCGTTCCGCGCCCGTCCTCCGCTGCAGCCGACGCCGATCGCCGCGTACGCCGGGCTGCCGGACGCGGTGATCGGGTCGCGCGTTTCCACGCCGGGACTGCGACCCACCTGGGGCAAGGGAGCGCATCCCTTGCAGCCGCGGACGCCGCTGCCCGAGCGGGCGGACGTGGTGATCATCGGCGGCGGGATCATGGGTCTTGCGCTGGCCTGGAGCCTGGCGGGCCTGCACGCGGGGCGCATCCTGGTGCTCGAGCGCGGTTATCTCTGCGAAGGGGCCTCGGGGCGGAACGGCGGCGGCGTGCGCGCGCAGTGGACGACTCCGACCCTGATCGAGCTGGCGAAGGAGTCGATCGAGTTCATGGGCCGCTTCGCCCAGGAGCTCGGGATCAACGTCTGGCTGCGCAAGGGCGGATATCTCTTCCTCGCGCACGACGACGAGACGGTGCGCCGGATCGAGTACGGCGCCGAGCTGCAGAAGCGCCACGGCCTCCCCACCCGGGTGATCGGGCCGGAGGAGGCAGGCGGGATCGTCCCCCAGCTCGACACGTCGAAGTTCATCGCCGCCTCCTGGAATCCCGAGGACGGCGTGGTTTTCCCCTGGCCGTTCCTCTGGGGTTACGCCGACGGTGCCCGCAAGCGCGGCGCGCAGGTCGAGACCTTCACGCGCTGCACCGGGATCGAAGTGAGCGACGGGCGTGTCCGCGCCGTGGAGACGGACCGCGGGCGCGTGGCGGCGGACCGGGTGGTGATCGCGGCGGGCGCCTGGAGCCCCACCGTGGCGAGGCTCGCGGGAGTCGCGCTGCCCAACGTTCCGTTCCGCCACGAGATCGTCTCCAGCGAGCCGTTGAAACCCTTCCTCGGGCCGCTGGTGTCGATGCTCGGAACCGGCCTCTACTTCTCGCAGTCGATGCGCGGCGAGATCGTCGGCGGGATGGGCGACCCGGAGGAGCCGCCGGGACTGAACCAGGCCTCCTCGCTGCGCTTCATGACCCGGTACAGCCGCGCGCTCGGCGATCTCGTGCCGCAGCTCGGCGCGGTCAAGCTGCTGCGGCAATGGGCGGGCTGCTACGACGTGACCCCGGATCACTCCCCCGTCCTGGGCGAGACGCCGGGCGTCGCCGGCCTCTTGCAGATGAGCGGCTTCGTCGGCCACGGGTTCATGATGGCGCCGGCGGTCGCGCGCCGGATGGCGGAGTGGATGGGCGGCGCTCAGGACGAGATCTTCGAGCGGTACAACGTGCGCCGGTTCGCGGAAGGGCGGCTGATCCAGGAGACGTTCATCATCGGTTAGCCGCTGCGGCCGAAGGCCGCTTGCGGCTACGCGGTTGCGACACTGCGCCTACGCCTTTCTGCGTGTTCCCGAAGGCGGGAACACCGGCGCGGAACAGAGGCAGCCTCGCGACTCTGCTTGAAGATGTGTGCTAGTCCGGTCCCATGAGCACGGAAAAGAAGCTCGGGTTCATCGGCGCCGGCAACATTGGGGAAGCGCTTTTCAAGGGTCTGCTGAAGACCAAAGCCGCCCGCCCAGAGCAGATCTTCGTCAGCGCCCGCCGCCCCGAGCGCGTGCAGGAGCTGATCAAAGCCTACGGCGTCCGCGCCGGCAAGAACCCCGAGGTGGCCCGCGAGAGCGACGTGGTGGTGCTCTGCGTGAAGCCGCAGATCCTCGACCAGGTCCTCCGCGAGATCTCCCCCGATCTCTCCCGCGAGAAGCTGGTCATCAGCGTGGCGGCGGGCGTTCCCATCGCGGCCATCGAGCGCCGCCTGCACCCGCCCATGCGCATCGTCCGCGCCATGCCCAACACGCCGGCCACCGTGGGCGCCGGGGCCACGGCGCTCGCCCTGGGCGAGCACGCCACCGACGCCGACCTGGCCACCGCCAGGACCATCTTCGACAGCGTAGGCCTGAGCGTCGTCTTGGAAGAGTCGCAGCTCGACGCCGTCACCGGCCTGTCCGGCAGCGGTCCGGCGTACCTGTTCCTGATCATCGAGGCGCTGGCCGACGCGGGCGTGAAGGTCGGGCTCTCCCGGCGCGCCTCGCTGCAGCTCGCGGCCCAGACCGTCCTCGGCAGCGCGAAGCTGTTGATCGAGAGCGGCCAGCACCCGGGCATGCTCAAGGACGGGGTCACCAGCCCGGGCGGGACCGCCATTGCCGGCCTGCACACGCTGGAGGCCGGCGGGCTGCGCAACGTGCTGATGAACGCCGTCGAGGCCGCGACACGACGGTCGCGCGAGCTGGGCGAGGAGTTCCTCCGCAAGCTATGAGCGAGCCATGGACCTTCCCGGCATGAAGCTCGCGCCCAAGGGCGCCTCGAAGCAGTCGCTGGATGCCATCCCCGGCCTGCCCGCGGACCTGCGCGCATTCCTCGAGCAGCACGACGGTGGCCGCGGCAAGGTGGGAAACCGCCCGCTGATCCTCTGGGGCGCGGAGCAGATCGCCAGCGAAGCGCAGTCGCTGGAGGTCTCGCTCTCCACGCCCGGCCTGCTGCTCTTCGGGACGGACGGCGGCGCGGAAGGATACGGGTACCTCTCGCGGCTGCGAGACCAGCGCTACGGCCGCATTCCGCTGATCGCCGCCGGAGCCCACGAGTTCGAGGCTCTGGGCGCCACGCTCAACGAGCTCTTGCAAGCCCTCCAGGAGGGCCGCTGACGGGGGCCACCCCGGCCTCGCCGATCTTCGCCAGGTATGTGCGCGCCTCGAGCGAGCTCTCGTAGATGTGCGGCGCGACGCCGCGCCCCGCCAGCGCCTCGCCCAGCTTGAGGCGGAGGAAGCCGTTGGTGGAGTACCGCGTCACGTGCGAGTAGCGCTCCTTCATCAGCGCGCCCACCATCGCGGTGTACGCGTCGATCAGCTCGGGGAGGATGCTGAAACCCTCGTAGTTGACGATGGCCGGCACCTTGCGCCCCAGGGGCGAGAGGAGCTGGTCGATTGTCGCGTAGACGCGATCGATCTGCCCGCGGCTGGTGATCGAGAGCCCGCTCAGGTTGACGAAGAAGAGATCCTGCTTCGGGTCGTAGACGAGGCGCTGCTCGAGCGGGACCTGGAGGATGTCGTCGCGCAGGCCCATCGGACCGGGCCGGAAGATGCGCGCGTCCATCGGCCGCGGGGTGCCGGAGACCAATGGCGTGAAGCTCATCTGGGCGAGGATGTGGTTCTGCAGATCGACGCCGGGCGCGATCTCGACCAACTCCAGACCCTCCGGCCGGAGGCGGAAGACGCACCGCTCGGTGACGTAGAGCACCGGCTTGTTCTTCCGCAGCGCCTGCTCGGCGCTGAACGTGAGGTGCTCCACCTTGTCCAGGAACTTCCGTTCCGTTCCCTCGCGAACGATGTGCAGCCGGCCGTCCTCGATCTTCACTTCCAGGCTGCAGGCGGTGAACGACCCCACGAACACGACCTTCTTCGCGTTCTGGCTGATGTTGATGAACCCGCCCGCGCCGGCGAGCCGCGGGCCGAACTTGCTCACGTTCAGGTTGCCCTGCCGGTCGGCCTGGGCGAGCCCGAGGAACGCGACGTCCAGACCGCCGCCGTCGTAGAGGTCGAACTGGTAGGGCTGGTCGATCAGCGCGTCGAGGTTGGTCCCGGCCCCGAAGCTCAGCCCGCCGGCTGGCATCCCGCCGATCACGCCGGGCTCGGTGGTCAGCGTCATTAGATCCAGGATGTGCTCCTCGTTCGCCACCGCCGCCACGCCCTCCGGCATGCCGATGCCCAGGTTCACCAGGCTGTTCGGCGTCAGCTCGAACGCCGCGCGGCGCGAGATGACCTTGCGCGCGCTCATCTCCATCGCCGGGATGCCCGCCATCTGCACCCGCAGCTCTCCGGAGAACGCCGGGTCGTAGCCGACCCCGAACGTTTGCTGGTGGTGCTCGGGGCGGTCCGCCATCACCACGCAGTCCACCAGCACGCCGGGGATCTTCACCTGGCGCGGATTCAGCCCGTGCCGGTCGGCGATCCTCTCCACCTGGACGATCACGATCCCGCCCGAGTTGTGGGCGGCGGTCGCGATCGAGAGGCCCTCCAAGGTCAGGGCTTCCTTCTCCATCGTGACGTTGCCATCCGGGTCGGCGGTGGTTCCGCGCAGGATGGCCACCTGGATGGGCAGCGCCTTGTAGAAGAGGTACTCGCGCCCGTGGATCTGCATCAGCTCGACGAACTCCTCGGTCGAGCGCTCGTTGAGCTTCCCACCGCCGTTGCGCGGGTCGACGAAGGTGCCCAGGCCGACGTGCGAGAGGTACCCGGGATTGCCGGCGGCGATCTCGCGATACAGGTGGCAGATGACGCCCTGCGGGAGGTTGTAGCCTTCGATCTTTCCCGCGTGCAGCAGCTTCTGGAGCTTGGGCGCGAGGCCCCAGTGGCCCCCGATGACCCGCTTGACCAATCCCTCGTGCGCGAAGTGATTGAGGCCGCGGTCCTTTCCGTCTCCCTGACCGGCCGCGTAGAGCAGGGTGAGATCGCGCGGGCCTCCGGTGGTGAGGAACCTCTGCTCCAGCGCGATCGCGATGCCCTCGGCGAAGCCGGTGCCGCAGAACCCGCCGGTGGCGACCGTGTCCCGGTCGCGGATCAGCCGGACCGCGTCGGCTGCGGAGACGACCTTGCCGGTGGCCGGACCATGCCCCTTGGAAACTTGCGGATCGACGCGCATGGCGAAGCCTCTACGCCCGGGTCGCGCGGGAGGGCAAGGCGGGACCGAGGCCCTGTGGCTCGCCCCGGGGCGAGTTCAGTATTCAACAATCGGTTCAACCGGCTGAACCGACCGCCTGAGCTTTCCGCAGTGCTTCCAGCAGCTTCCCGGGGCTTGGTTGATCTCCCGGCCCGAAGCCGACGTACCGGTACGTCACTTTCCCCGATGGCGCTACCACGAGCGCGCCCCCCTGCTGCCAGGGATCCCCCGCCACCCGCCCTTGCCGGAATCCATGGAGGTTCGCCCGGACGAAGCGCGCGAGCGAAGCCGGATTGAACAGCGTCAGCACGACCGACCGCTTGAACCCGGCCAGGTCGTACGCTTTCCGGGAGGGATCGGTCAGCACCTGCACGCCGGGCGGGAACCCCACGTGCTCAGCCCAGGACTTCGCCGCCGCCGGCCAGCCGTTCCCCACGACCGCGAGCTTCCCGCCGCTCCGTTCGAACTCCTCCGCGTGCGGCCGCAACTCGGCCGCTTGCTCACGGCAGAGCGCTCACCCGTAATGTCGGACGAACACCAGGACCGCCGGCTTGTCCCGCCAGACATCCCCGAGGCGCAGATCGCGCCCCTCGGTGTCCTTCACCACGGCGTCCGCAAGTTCCACGCCGCCTCTCCTAGAAATCGTCCGGCTGGAAGGCCTCGTGCCCGGCCCCGATGTCGTACGAGAGCATCTGCTCGTTCTCGACGATCTTCGCCTTCTTCCGCAGGACCTCGATCCACTTCGCGTAGAGCTCGCCCTGCTTCTGCCCGATCAAGCGGTCGCGCGCGGACTTCATCTCGTTGGCGTCCAGCTTGGACAAATCCGCCCGCTCGCGCGACTTCAGCTTGAACAGGTACCAGCTGTCGCCCTCCTCGATGGGCGCCTGCGGGACCGCTCCAACCTGGGTCTGCGCGAACACCGCCGCCGACAGCTTGGAGGCCTGCCCGATGCCCGGGACGTCGCCGCCCATCGGGTGGAACGTCTCCGTCTCGGTGGTCTGCGGAGTGGTGAACGAGGAGAAGTCGAACTGGCCCGGCTCGGTCTTCTTCACCGGGAAGAGATCCTTGAGCTCCTTTCCCGCCCGGAGCTGGGCCAGCGTCTCGTCGGCCTTCTGCTTCGCCAGCTCCTTCGCCTTCTGTCCCTTCACCAGATCCAGGGCGATCTGCTTGCGGACCTCGTCCAGCGTCTGGACCCGGCCGGCGCGCTCCTCTTCGGCCTTGAGCAGGTGGAATCCGGAGCGATCCTTGAACACCTCGCTGAGCTGCCCCGGCTTCAGCTTCGTCGCCTGCTCCTCCAGCGTCTTCCCGTAGGGCGAGAGGCCGCGGGCTACGAAACCGAGATCGCCGCCGTTCGCCTTGGACGACTGGTCCTCGCTGCGCGCCTTGGCCACCTCGGCGAAGTCCTTGCCGCCTTTCACCTCGGCCAGCGCCTGATCGATCTTCTCTCGCGCCGCTTTCTCCTGCTCGGCGGTCGCGTTGGGCGGAACCGGAATGGTGATCACGCGGACCTTCACCGCGGGCGGCTCGGTCCAGCGCGTGGCCTTCTCCTCCTCGTACTTCTTGGCGATCTCCTCGCCGTGCGCCTTGGCGTACTCGTCGGCCTCGGCGTCCGTCGCGGTCGCCTTGTCCCGGAACATGAAGGGATTGAACCGGACCCAGGCGATGGCCACGCCCTCATGCTGGGCCGCGTACGCCGCCTTGACCTCGTCGTCGGAGACGTTGGCGCCCGCGATGGCGGCCTGGATCACCTTCCCGCGCAAGAGGTCGCGCCGGTAGGCCTCCTCGAACGACTTGACGCTCATCCCGTAGCCGTTCTCGACCAGCCGCTTATAGTAGTCGAAGCTGAACTTGCCGTCCTGCTCGAACTGCGGGCTCTTGTAGATGGCGTCCGCCACCTCGGCGTCGCTGACCTGGATGCCCAGATCGTCGGCCTGCTGCGCGATCAGCTCCTGGTCCACCAGGCCCCGGAGCGTCTCGGCCTTGAGGTTGTCCTGCTTGGCGTTGTCGGTCGTGTACTTGCCGCCGCGCATCTGGGACACCTGACGGAAGCGGTTGGAGTATGCGCGGCTGAATTCGCTGGCGGTGACGAGCTCGCCGTTCACCCTCGCCGCCCAGGTCTCGGGCGTGCGGGTGCGGAAGCCCGAGGACCCGCGCCCGAACGAGAAGATGAAGGTGAGGATGATGGCGCCGAAGATCAGCGCGATCAGGGAGGACTTCGCGTTCGACCGCATCACGTCGAGCATCGGGCCGCTACTCCGTCTGTCGGACTGGTGCGGGCAGCAAAATCAGCCGTCCGCACGGACGCTTGGAAAGCTTGACACGCTAGAGAACCCGGGCGAGGAATGCAAGGAGAAAAACCCGGGAAGAGACCGCCCTCTGCCTTGGGTTGAGAGCCAGCGTGCACTCCATCTTCAAGCGCTTTCGCGAGCCCATCTTCGTGATCGCACTGCTTGCGGTCCCTTTCGTTCTGTTCTTCGTGCGGGCGAAGCAGGGCCGGGATCTGAACCTCTTCGACCGCGCGGTCATTTCGGCCATCGCGCCCATCGAAAAACTCATCACCATCGCGGCTTTCGGGGTGGTGGACGCCTGGAACGGCTACATCGCCCTGCGCGACGTCCGCGAGGAGAACCTCCGCCTGCGGCGCGAGAACCTGAAAGGCCGCCAGCTCGACCAGCAGGCGGCCGAGCTGAAGGTGGAGAACGATCGCCTGCGGCACCTGCTCGACTTCGTGGACAAGCAGCCGCCCGCCCGGCTCTTGATCGCCCGCGTGGTCGCGGTCGGAGCCTCGCCGCACTCGCACACGCTGCGGATCGCCCGCGGCTCGGACGACGGCGTGGTCCGCGGCGCCGCGGTGATCGCCCCCGACGGGGTGGTGGGCATCGTCTCCCAGCTCACCGGCAGCTACGCCGACGTCCAGCTCATCGTCAGCCCGCTCAGCGCCGTTCCGGCCATCGCCCAGCGCACCCGCAGCCGCAGCACCATCAAGGGCACCGGCGACATCACCCGCTGCAAGCTGAGCTACGCGCTGCGGACCGACGACCTGCAGGAAGGCGACATCCTGGTCACCGCCGGCGGCCCGGGCTTCTTTCCGCAGGGGCTCCGCATCGGCCGGGTGGTCAACATCCAGAAGAAGTCGCACGGGCTATTCCTCGACGCCGAGGTGCTGCCCGCCGTCGACTTCTCGCGCCTGGACGAGGTGTTGGTGGTAGTGGACGGCCGCGTCGAGCCGGAGGGCGTCGCCTCGGGTCCGGGAGCTCCTGGGAGCAAGCCGTGAAGCGGCGCGCCGCGCTCGTCATCCTGGTGGCGGCCGGGCTCGCCATCGTCGAGTCCGTCGTCCCGCACCTCCTGCACATGAAGGCGGCGCGCCCGGATCTGCTCCTGATCGTCGTGCTCTACCTGGCCCTTCGCGACGACGTGGTGCAGGGCGCTGCGCTGTCGGCCGCGACCGGTTATCTCTCGGACCTGACCTCGGCGACGCCAGCGTTCCTCTACACCTTCCTGGCCGTCCTCACCTTCGTGGTGGTGCGGACCGCCAGCGCTGCGTTGCGCACGGAGGGCGGCATTCAATCCGCCGCCATCGCTTTCGGCGCCAGCCTTGGCCATTCGCTGCTCGCGACGCTGGTGTTCGGGGCGTTCACCGGCGCCGGGCTGCACTTCGAGGGGGGACCGATGCTCTGGTCCGCCTTCGGGACCGCGCTGGCCGCGCCGTTCGTCTTCGCGGTGCTCCGGCGCCTGGATGCGGCTTTCGCCCACGCGGACGAGGCGCGAGGATTGCGCTGATGCTGGTCCGCCGCGACGCCGACGATCTGCGGGAGATCCGGCCCCGCACGCAGCTGGGAGCGCTGATCGTGGTCTGCGCCATGCTGGTGCTGGTGGTCCGCCTCTACCAGCTCCAGATCCTGCGCGGCGAGGTCTACATCGTGCAGTCGATCGCGAACTTCCGGAAGACGCTCTTCGTCCCGGCGGATCGCGGCGTGATCAAGGACCGCAAGGGGCGGACACTGGTGGAGAACCGCCCCTCGTTCGACGTCTTCCTCACCCCGGCGTTTTGCAAGGGCAAGGAGCGCGACGAGGTGCTGGACAAGCTGGCCCTCTACCTGCGCCTGGGCAACGAGGACGTCGAGCGAATCAAGCTGGATTACCAGAAGAGCTGGTTCAGCAAGGACAAGCTGGAGCGGTTCAAGCCGTTCCTGGTGCTGCTCGACATCCCCCGCGACCAGGTCGACGTGCTGGAGGCGCACAAGACGGAGATGAGCTGCGTCAACCTCATCCCCACGCCGCACCGCCAGTACCACGCGCCGCAGAGCCTGGGGCACGTGCTCGGCTACATGAGCGAAGTGACGCCCGACGAGCTCGAGGACAGCCCCGAGTTCCGGCGCGGCCAGACCATCGGGCGGCGCGGGCTGGAGCGGCGCTGGGAGCGCGAGCTGCGCGGCGCCGACGGCAAGCAGAACATCGCGGTGGACGCGAAGGGACGCGAGCTCGACAAGGACACGCAGGAGGCGCTGATCCCCGAGCCCGAGCGCCTGGTCCCCGCCACTCCCGGCAACAACCTGGTCCTCTCCATCGACGAGAAGCTGCAGAAGGCGGCGGACACGGCCTTCATCGGGCGCGCCGGCGCGGCGGTGGTGATGGAGGCGAAGACCGGCTTCATCCTGGCGATGGTCTCCCGGCCCTCGTTCGACTCGAACAAGATGTCCGGCCGCATCAGCCGCGCCGAGCTGAAGGCGATCTCCGACGACCCGCTCAAGCCGATGCTCAACCGGGTGATGAACGAGAACTACCACCCCGGATCCACCTTCAAGTCGATCACCTCGGCGCTCGGCCTCGAGACCGGCGTGGTGACGCCCAGCAGCACCATCTTCTGCGGCGGCGGCTACACGATGGGCAACCACCGCTGGCGCTGCGACAAGCCGCAGGGTCACGGCCCCCTCGACCTGCGCCACGCGCTCTCGCACTCCTGCGACGTCTACTACTACACGGTGGGGGACCGCGCCGGCCTCGACGCGCTCTCGGACATGGCCAAGAAGTTCGGCTACGGCCAGCCCACCGGTCTCGACCTGGGCCGCGAGATCTCCGGCTACCTCCCGGACTCCAAGAGCATCACGCCGGAGAGCGGCAGCGCCCGCGCGCACGCGATCAACGCCAGCATCGGACAGGGCGAGATCAACGTGACCCCGCTGCAGCAGGCGGTCGCCTACGCGGCGATCGCGAACGGTGGCGATATCGTGCGGCCGCAGATCGTCAAGCGGATCGAGTCGCCAGACGGAAAGGTGCTGCGCGAGTTCCCGCCGGAGGTGGTGCGCAAGGTCGGAGTGAAGGACTCTACGCTGGCGGTGATCCGGGACGGGCTCGATGCGGTGGTGAATGAGCCCGGGGGCACCGGGTACCGCTCCCGCCTGCCCGACATCCACTTCGCCGGCAAGACCGGGACCGCGCAGGTGATGAAGCTCGGCAAGCAGCAGAAGCTCGATCCCACCACCGTGGCATACCTGTCGCGCGACCACGCCTGGTTCGCCGCGTATGCCCCCGCGGAGGACGCGGAGATCGTGGTGGTGGTGCTGAACGAGCACGGTGGCTGGGGCGCGGAAGCGGCGGCTCCGGCGGCGTCGAAGATCGTGGCGGCGTATTTCAAGATCATGCGCGAGGAGACGGCTCCCCCGCCGGCGCCGCCGTTGGTGGCGGCACCCGCGAAGGAACCGTCGGTCGCGACCAGCACGGTGGTGCAGTGACATGTCGCTCGGCGTGACGGAGAAGAAGCTCGACAACCTGCACTGGCCGCTGGTCCTTTGCACGCTGATCATCTGCTCTTTGGGCGTCTGGAACCTGGCCTCGGCGACGAAGAGCGCGCCGGTGTTGCTGGCGCTGGTCCAGTTCCGCTGGATGATCTTCGGCGCCGTGGCGGTGGCGGTGCTCCTGATCGTCGACTACCGCTATCTGCAGACATTTGCCTGGCCCGGCTACGTGGCGGCCATCGGGCTCTTGGGAAGCGTGGCGTTTTTCGGCAAACGGGTGTTGGGCGCGCGGCGCTGGCTGCAGATCGGCTCGCTCCAGATCCAGCCGAGCGAGTTCGTCAAGCTGGCCGTGATCGTGATCCTCGCCCGCTGGTTCACCCGGGACGAGACCGGGGCGCGGAAGGGCTACTACGGCCTCTTCGACCTGGTGCGGCCCTTCGTGCTCATCCTCATCCCCTGCGCGCTGGTGATGAAGCAGCCCGACCTGGGGACCGCGGTGGTCACCTTCGCCATCGCCATGACCATGGTGATGTTCGCCAAGGTGAAGTGGCGCGACCTGATCGTGATGCTCGCCACCGGCGCCGCCGCGGCGGTGTTCGCCTGGCACCGCTTCCTCAAGGACTACCAGAAGCAGCGCGTGCTGACGTTCCTCAACCCGGAGGCGTACGCGAAGGGGGCCGGGTACCACGCGATCCAGAGCGTGATCGCCGTGGGCAGCGGCCAGTGGAGCGGGAAGGGATGGGGCGAAGGGACGCAGAACCAACTCGCGTTCCTGCCCGAGCAGCACACGGACTTCATCTTCTCGGTCTGGGCCGAGGAGCACGGCTTCCTCGGCGCGGTGGTGCTGATCGGGCTCTACGCGTTCCTGGTGCTGGCCGCGCTGGACGTGGCGGCCAACGCGCGCGACAAGTTCGGCAGCTTCCTCTCCATCGGCATCGCCGCGCTGTTCTTCTGGCACGCCTTCATCAACATGGGGATGGTGACGGGGCTCCTGCCCGTGGTCGGCGTGCCCCTGCCGCTGTTCAGCTATGGCGGCAGCAGCGTAGTGGCGGACATGCTGGGGATCGGGATCCTGCTGAACGTGTCACTCAGACGGTTCATGTTCTGAGCCGGAGGACGATGGGCGCTCGCATGCCTCCCCCCTTGGCAGGGAAGCATCGCGACGCGAAGGCGCATTGCCGGCCAAGAATCCGCAGACGTGCGGACGTTCGGGCTCGCTCTCACGCTCGAGCTCCCGCTCGAATTCGGCAGCGTCGAAATCGCTCATCAGCGTGACGCACAGGAGCGGCTGCTCGCAGAGGCCCGGGTAGGTCAATTCGAGCAGCTCCGCGGTCTCGCGCGGCGCCCGGTCCGGGTTTGCGATCGGGATCCAGATCCCGTCGCACTCCGGCAGGCGGACGTTGCGTTTGACCAGCGCGAGACAACCTGCGAGGCGATTCAGGAAGTAGAAGGTTCTTGCGGCGCGTCGGCTCATTCGCGGCACCCGTGCTCTGATGCGATCTAAAATTCGACCGCGCTGCCGCGAGGTTGGCCACGAGTGATGCCCACCCGCCGACATGCCCGATCTGCGCGTCGGCGAGAGGGAGCGTCCGCCTGGCCGTGGAGCGGGAGCCGCTACTTCTTGCCGCTGCTGAAGACGCGGAGGATCGACGACATCACGCTCTCCCCGCTCTGGCCGCTGCCCAGCTTCTCGAGCTCGCCCGCGTCGAGCCAGGTGCCGTTGCAGCAGAAGCACCGGTCCACCTGCACTCCGCGGACTGCGATCTCTTTCAGCTCCATCCCGCACTTCGGACAACGCATTTGATGGAGCTGCTTGAGCTCATCCCGCTCGCCCTGGGCCAGCGTCTTCTTCTGCTCCGCGGCGAGCTTCCGCAGGCGCTCGGCGTTCTCGCGCGCGAAATACTCCTCTTCCGTCTGGGTCGGCTTGGACATGCGGAGCTCCGGAGGTCTTTTCAGTCCAAAGGCGCTGAATCCTCACCCGCCAGAGGCGGGCTGCGGATTCAGATTGCCCGCTTCACCATCGCGTCCAGCTTCGACTTCGGCGCGGAGCCCACGATCTGGTCCGCCACCTGGCCGTTCTTGAACAAGAGGAGCGTGGGGATGCTCAGCACGTTGTACTTCTGCGGCACGTTCTGGTGCGCGTCGACGTCCAGCTTGCCGACCTTCAGCTTGCCCTTGTACTCGGCCGCGAGCTGGTCGACGAGCGGCGCGATGTTGCGGCAGGGTCCGCACCAGGCCGCCCAGAAATCTACCAGCACCGGCTCCTTGGAGCCCAGCACTTCGGCCTGGAAGTTCTCGTCGGTGAAGGTCACAACGTCCGCACTCGCCATTCGCTCCGCTCCTTCTGCAAGTCCAGGGGACACCCAATCGGGTGTCCGCTACTTGATCTGCCGCCCGATCGGCTGCCCGTCAATCACATTGCACCCACCTGTCCGCACTGGTATCAGTCGATGGGAGGCCGCGCACGCGTTAAGATGATCGAAGCGCGGCGAGGATGCGCAGCGTCCCCATGGCCGACTACCTCTTCGTACCCCAGTCCGTACTCGACAAATGGTCGGAACAGGGGCGCATCCAGGTGGACGGCAACGTGCTCACCATCCTGGGCGAGCAGAAGAGCTTCGCGCTCACCAGCGCGGTCCGGTTCATCAAGATGGAGGCGGGCGAGGACAACGCCGGCCTGCTCGCGAAGGTGAAGACCACCGACGCCCTGAAGCAGATGGGCGCCGAGCATTATATGGAGTCGGTGATCCTGGGAGAGAGCGCGTACCAGGTGCAGATGGGCTTCCTCGCCGATGCCAACGCCTTGCGCCGGGCCGCGGCCGCCTCGCAGGCCGCGGCGTCCAAGCCCGGCCAGCCTCCGGCGCCTCCCGGCCCGGCCGGCGCGAATCCTGCGCCGGGCGCCCAGCAGGGGGAGAAGAATGCCGAAGAGCAGGACATGCTGGCCCAGTTCCTGCTCGACAACCTCCAGTAGGTCGCGATGGCCACCATCCTCGTCCATATCGCCCTCATCGCCTACGCGGCGAGCGCGGCGGCCTTCCTCACCTGGCTGGTGAAGCCGCACACCTGGCTGGCCCGGGCCGGGCGAATCCTGATGGCGGCCGGCGTGCTGGTGCACTTCGCGGCGTTTGGCGTCTCGCTGGGCGTCGCCGGCGCCGGCCTGGGCGTCTCGGCCTGGAAGGGCGGACAGCTCTTCAGCCTGCTCGCGGCAGTGACGGTGGCAGGGTACCTGGTCCTCGATTTCCGTTACGAGCTGCCGGTGGCTGGAGCGTTCGTCGCCCCCTTCACGGTGGCCGTGATGGTCCCCGCGCACCTGGTGCACTCCGACTCGCGCGCCATCGCGCCCGAGATCTCGAACAGCCTGGTGCTCTTCGTCCACGTCGGGGCGGCTGCCCTGGGCACGGCGGTGCTGGCGCTCGCGTTCGGTCTGGCGGTCCTGTATCTCGCCAGCGAGAAGCAGGTGAAGAACAAGCGGCCGGGGAGACTGCTCGCGCGGCTCCCTTCCCTCGAGCTGCTCGATCGCGCCGGCTACCGGCTGGCGGTCTGGGGATTCGTCTTCCTCTCGCTGACCATCGCGACCGGCTCGCTGGTCTCGCGTGAGGCCACCGGGTCCACCTTCCCGCTGGAGCCGAAGCAGGCGTTCGCGATCCTCGCCTGGGCGCTGTTCGCGTCGCTGATCCAGGCGCGGCTCGTGGCGGGCTGGCGGGGCAGGCGCGTGGCGTTCCTGGTGGTGGCCGGTTTCGTGCTGCTGGTCGGCACCTACGTCGGGCTGCTCTCGGCGGCGCCGGTGCTGCACGGGACGGCCGCATGACGTTCGTCTGCGTCGGCCTCTCGCACAAGGAAGCGGCCATCGCCGTCCGCGAGCGCGTGGCGGTCGCCGCGGAGCAAGCTCCTGGCCGGCTGCGCGAGCTTGCGGCGCTGTCCGGCATCCGGGAGGCGATGCTCCTCTCCACCTGCAACCGGATGGAGATCTTCGCCGTCGCCGACTCCCACGGCTCGGGCGACGACCTGCTGCGGAGCCTGGGTCCCGTGGCCCAGCCCCACGCCGTCTGCCGCTTCGGCGATGACGCGCTCCGGCACCTCTTCCGCGTGGCCGCCAGCCTGGACTCGATGGTGGTGGGCGAGGCGCAGATCCTGGGACAGGTGAAGGAGGCTGCCACCCTGGCGCAGCAGGCAGGCACGTTCGGGCCGGAGCTGTCCCGTGCCTTGGCGCGCGCCACCGTCGCGGCGCGACGGGTGCGCACCGAGACCGAGATCGCGCGCGGCGCGGTGTCGGTGTCCAGCGTCGCGGTGCAGCTCGCGCACAAGCTCCTCGGCAGCCTGGAAGGTCACTCGGTGCTGCTGCTGGGAGCCGGCGAGATGGCCCAGCTCGCCGCGCGGGAGCTGCGCTCGGCGGGCGCGCGCGAGCTCCTGGTGGCGAACCGCACGCCTCAGGCCGCCGAGGACCTGGCGCGGGAGGTGGGCGGCGTTCCCGTCTCGCTGGCCGAGCTCTCCACTCTGCTGGAGCGGGCAGACGTGGCCATCTGCTCCACGGCGGCGGCGCAGGCCCTGGTCACCCGCGAGATGATGGCCAAGGCGCTCAAGGCGCGGCGGTACCGGCCCATCTTCCTCGTCGACCTCACGCTGCCCCGCAATGTGGAGCCCAGCGCCAACGAGCTGGAGAACGTGTACGTCTACGACATGGACGACCTGGAGCGGGCGGCGGCGCAGAACCGCGAGCTTCGCGCGGGCCAGGTCGGGCGTGCCGAGGAGATCGTGGATCAGGAGCTCAAGGCATTCCTGAGCCGTCTTCGGGAAAGCACCGCGGTACCCGTGCTTGCGCGGCTGCGCGCGCACGCCGAGTCGCTGGCCCGCGCCGAGGCGGAGCGGACGCTCGCGGCGTTGCGCGGCCTGGACGATCGCCAGCAGAAGAGCGTCCGGGCGATGGCGCTGGCCATCGTCAACAAGCTCCTGCACGCGCCCACCTCGCGGCTTCGGGCGGAGGCGGGCGACGGGCCCCTGGGCGAGGCGGCCGCGGCCCTGTTCGGCCTGGAAGGCGAGGCAAGTCTGGAGCCGAAGGCCAGCGCCACGGAGGCCACGGCGGCGGGCAGCGACGACGAGGAAGGCACTGTGCTGCCGCTCCTGCGGAGACCCTGAGTGTTCCGGATCGCGACCCGCAAGAGCGCGCTGGCGCTTTGGCAGGCCGAGTGGGTCCAGGCCCGGCTGCGGGAGCGCGGACATGCCTGCGAGCTCGTGCCGCTCTCGACGCAGGGGGACCGGATCCTGGACCGTCCGCTGGCCGAGGTGGGGGGAAAGGGCCTGTTCGTGAAGGAGCTGGAACAGGCCATGGCGGACGGACGCGCCGATCTCGCCGTGCACAGCGCGAAGGACGTCCCCTTCCTCGTGCCGGAGCCGTTCCTGCTCAGCGCGTTCCCCGAGCGGGAGGATCCGCGGGATGCCTTGGTGGCGCCGTTCGCCAAGACCTTCGCCAACCTGCCGCGCGCCGCGCGCGTCGGGACCAGCTCGCTCCGGCGAAGCGTTCAGCTCTTGTCCGCCCGCGGCGATCTGGTCGTCGTTCCCGTGCGGGGGAACGTCCAGACGCGGCTGGCGCGCGCGACCGGCGCCACCGTCGTCCGCTCTGGCGTCGAGGTGCGTCCGGCCGAAGGAGATCCTCAGGGACCGCTGGACGCGGTGGTCCTCGCGCTGGCCGGTCTGCGCCGGCTCGGGCTGGAGGCGCAGGTCACCGAAGTCCTTCCGCTCGATCGATCGCTGCCTGCGGCCGGACAAGGCGCGCTCGCCATCGAGACCCTGGCCGGGTCGCCGGCGCTCGCCGCCACGGCCGTGCTCGACCATCGGCCTACCGCGCTCTGCGTCCGTGCCGAGCGCGCCGTGCTCGCGCGGCTCGCCGGAGGTTGCACCGTCCCCGTGGCCGCCTACGCGACGCCGCGCGGGAACGAGCTCTGGCTGCGCGCGCTGCTCGGAGGACCGGACGGCCGCGGCGGCGTCCGCGTCGTGCGGGCGGAGAAGCTCGGTCCGGCCGCCGACCCCGAGTCCCTGGGGCGCGCGGTGGGCGAGGCGCTGCTGGAGCATGGCGGAGAGGACTTGCTCGAGGCGGCGCGGTCGCAGGCCGAAGGGCTGCCCGCGCCGAAGCGCGCGTGATGCTCGACGGGCTGCGGGTCCTGGTCACGCGGGCGGCCGAGGACGCCCCCGAGCTGGAAGCCCTGCTGCGCGAGCGCGGCGCCACTCCCGTGCGGATGCCCTGCATCGCGTTCGAGGATGGACCGGACGCGGCCCGGATCGCGGCCGCCGTCCGGAACGGGGAGGCCGATCTGGTCGTGGTGGCCTCGCCCCAAGCCGCGCGCAGACTGCTCGCGCTCTGTGGTCCCATCCGCGCGCCCCTGGCGGCCGTGGGCGCCGCCACGGCGCGTGAGCTGCCTGGAGAGGTCCTGGTCCCGCGGGAGGGAGCCGGGGCCGAGGCGCTTTTGCGCGAGCTCCGCGGCCGGGTGACCGGGCTGCGAGTGCTGGTTCCGCGGGCAGAGGGCGGCAATCCGGCGCTGGTCGACGGGTTGCGCGAGGCCGGCGCTCGCGTCGAGGCGCGGACGCTCTACCGGACGGTCACGGCCCCTCAGGCCGCGCCCGCCGCGCTCCTCGCGCTGCGTGAAGGGGCGGTCGACGCCATCTCGTTCGCCAGCGGCAGCGCAGCCCGCGGTTTTGCCGAGCTGGCGGGTGCCGCCGCCGCGGCTCGCGCCGCGGTGGCTTGCATGGGGAAGCATTGCGCGCGGGAGGCGGAGTCCGTTGGATTTCGGATAGACGCCGTCGCCGACGGTGGACTCGTCAGACTTTGCGACGCCGTTGCCCTCGCTGTCCGGGCGCACAAGCGATAGGCTGTCGAGGTGGGCGAGCGACCTGAGATTCTCATCGTCGACGACGACGAGGATACCCGGTTGGTGCTGCAGGATTTGCTGGAGCTCAACGGTTTCCGCGTCCGGACGGTCCCCAACGCGCGCCGCGCGGTCGAGGCGGTGTGCACCGCCCCGCCGGCGCTGATCCTCGTCGACTATTTCATGCCGGACGCCGACGGCGCCTGGGTCGTCCAGCGGCTGCGCGAAGCCGGTCTGGGACAGATTCCGGTGGTCCTCACCACCGGCTCCAACGAAGGGCGCGAGCACGCCGAGCGCCTCGGGGTGCGGTCGATGGAGAAGCCGTTCGACGTGAACCGGCTGCTGGACCTTTTGCGCTCGCTGGTTCCCGGTGCGTGAGCGCGGGTCAGCCCCGCCCGTAAGCCTCGCCCCCGCGCCAGAGAGCGTAGATGGCGGCGAACCCGATGATCAGCAGGGCCAGGAAGAGCAGGATGGAGACGCGCTCCATCCAGCGGATCCCGCTCTTGCTCACCGTGATGCCCCAGCCCATGGTGGTGAAGCTCCAGAGCCCGTTGGCGAGGTGGTACGAGATCCCCAACACCCCCAGCAGGTAGACGATCAGCGTGGGCGTGTGGAAGCGCATCTCGCGGGAGACGTCCTGGAAGGGCTCGGGCCGACCCTGGAGGAAGCGCGGCTCGAACCAGGCCAGGTAGAGGTGGGCGCCGAGGAAGAACAACAGGCCGATGGCGGAGAGGCGCTGCAACACGTAGCGCAGGTTGGAGAAGCCCCCCTGCATCGGCGCCGGCCGGCTGCGGAACATCCGGACGATTCCCCACACCGTGTGCCAGAGCAGCGGCCCGAGCACGAGGATGAACACCAGCACGGTGGTGGCGACGTTGACGTGCCCGGTGACCGCCGTCTCCCAGGCGGTGGGAGACTCGTAGGCGGCGAGCTGGTGCCAGAGATGGGCCACCGTCCAGACCCCGACCGGCACGAAGGAGAAGAGCGAGCCCAGCCGGGAAACGATGGAGTTCCGGGCCAGTGTCCGTTCGGCCGGGGCTACGCTGCGGTCGGCCTGGTCGGTGGTGAGGGGCAGCGCCATCTCGTCGATCTCCTCGGGGCGTCGGGCGCGCCCTGAGTAGAGCGGCGGAGCAGCACTGTCAAGGCAGCAGCGTTCCGTCCAGGGTGGTGCAGACGGTGGACTTGAACTTTCCCGAGAATTGGAAGCCTCCAGGCACGTTCGCGCTTCCCTGCAGCACCGCAGGGACGCCGTAGGCCAGGTAGAAGGTGCCTACCGCCTCGCCGTCGGGCGCCTCGGACCAATCGCGCAGCGCGAGGTATCCGCTCCCGTTGAGCACCGGGAAGGGCGCCACGGGCATGTTGGTGTCGAAGGGCGGAACCGGCTGGCCGGTGTTCTTGACGCCGATGATCTCGCTGCTCGTCCCTTCGTCCCCGATCCGTCCGGGGATGAACGTGCCGAGGTGGTCGGTGGCCGGGAAGAAGAGGATCAGCGCCAGGTAGGTCTCGGGCGGCTTGCGGAAGTAGTCCGGGTGGAGCTTGAGCCGATCGCAGAGCTGGGGCTTGTTGCTGATGATCACCACCTGCGAGGTTCCGGCCGCCACGCCGCCGGCATCGAACAGCCGGGCGCGCCCGCTGATCACGCTCTGGATGTCGTCGAACTGGATCACCGGCGTGACCGTGCTCTCGCCGACCCCGCCCACCACCACGTTGTCGCCGGTGCCGCAGGCGGCGGCGCAGAGCAGGACCAGAGGCGCCACCTTCCGCATGCCTAGACCTCTAGCACGGAGCGGGAACTTCGTTGCTTCGGGGTTGGACGCTGTGTAGGAAGCCAGATTCATGCGGTGGGAGGAAATCGCAGGTCAGGACCGGGCCGTCCGGCTGCTCAAGGGGGCGCTCGCGCGCGGCCAGGTGCACCATGCATACCTGCTCGCGGGCCCGGAAGGGGTCGGAAAGGAGCTGGTGGCGCGCACGTTTGCGCAGGCGGCCAACTGCGAGGCGGAGGATGCGTCCGCGCGCCCCTGCGGGGTCTGCGGGGCCTGCCGGGCCATCGAGCGGGGCAATTTCCCGGACGTCAGTTTCCATATGCCGCAGGCGGAGTTGCTGGCCCGGGGGCTGGTCTCGCGCGCCGACCTGGAAGGAATGCCGTCCAAGGAGATCCGGGTGGACGAGATCCGCGCGCTGGCGCGGCGGCTGTCGTTTGCCGCCCTGCGGGGTCGCCGGAAGGTCGCCATCGTGACGCCGGCGGATGCGATGAACGAGCGAGCCCAGAACACGCTGCTCAAGACCCTGGAGGAGCCTCCGCCGGCCACGACCTTCCTGCTGGTGAGCGCCAATCCGGACGCTCTGCTTCCGACCATCCGTTCCCGCTGCGCCCGCGTCCAGCTCGGACCCGCGCCGGAGGAGGCGCTTGTGGCCCGCCTCCTGCGCGACAAGATCCCGGAGGCGGAAGCGCGCGAGCGCGCCGCACGGGCCCAGGGCAGCTTCTCGAGAGCGCTGGCCGCGCAAGGGGAGTGGCGCGAGCGGCTTCACCAGATTGAAGCGGCCCTGGCCGCCCCGGACGAGCGGGCCGCGCTGGATCTGGCCGAGGCTTGCGGCGAGCGGGACGCGGCGCTCGAGGTGGCCGAGGCAGTGCATGCCTGGACCCGGGACGTGCTCGTCGCCCAGGCCGGGGGGGACCCTGAGCTGCGCGAGCTGGGCGAAACGGCGCGGGAGATCGGAGCGCGGGTCTCGACGCCCGCGCTGCTCGGACAGGCCGGGCTCTGCGCGGACGTGATCGAGGCGCTGCGCCAGAACGGGAACGGCCGGCTCCAGCTCGAGCGGCTGTTGATCGGGTCGAGGGAGCTGCGGCGTGGCTGAGATGGCGGAGCTTCTGGAGCAGGCTGCCGCGGGAACCGCGCCGGCGGTGGTGTTGATCGAGGGCGACGAGTATCTCGCCCGCACCAGCGCGCGCGAGCTGGCCGCGGCGCTCGTGCCGGAGAAGGACCGCGGGCTGAATCTCCTGGTTCTGGACGCGGCGGCGGGCGCGCGCGAGATCGCCTCGCACTTGGTGACCGTGGCGATGTTCGCCGCGCCGAAGGCGGTGGTGGTCGAGGGAGGCGAGGCGTTCGCGGAGGAGCTGGACGCCGCGCGCGAGATCGCCCGCGCCCGCGAGCTCTGGCAGGGCAAGCGGCAGCGCGACGCCGCGCGCCGGCTGCTCAAGCTGGTGCGGCCCGCCGGCTGGGGCGCCGCGGAGCTGGCGCTCGGGACCCGGACCGGGGCGTCGGCCGCGCGGTGGCGGAAGGATCTGGGCGCCGCGCCCGAGGAGGCGGACAAGTCCTGGCTGCAGGAGCTCTCCGCCTACGCGCTGGAGCAGGGACTCTCCGCGCCTCCCGAGGACCTCGAGGTGCTGGTCAAGGCGGTCGAGCGCGGCCTTCCGCCGAAGACGCATCTGATCCTGGTCGCCGAGTCCCTGCCGCCGAAGCACGCGCTGGTCCGCCTGGCGCAGGAGAAGGGCGTCCACCTCAAGCGGCGCGCGGAACGGCGCGGCCGCACCATCGACACCCTCGACATCTCGGCGCTGGTGGCCGAGGAGCTGGGCCCGTTCAAGAAGAGGCTCGCCCGGGACGCGGAGGTGGAGCTGAAGAACCGGCTGGGGGACGACCTGCGGCTGATCGCCTCCGAGCTGCGGAAGCTGGCGCTCTACGCCGGCGAGCGCGCGCAGATCACGCGCGAGGACGTGGAGGCCATCGTGGCCCCGGTGCGCGAGGAGGAGTTCTTCGCGCTGGCCGAGGCGGTGGGCGAGGGCGATACGGCGAAAGCCCTGCAGCTCTTCGGCGACGAGCTGCGCCGCAAGGCGAACGCGTCGGCCGTGGCGCTGCCGTTCTTGGGCGGCGTGGCGAGCGCGGTGCGCAAGGCGCTGGCGGACAGCGCTCGCTATGCGGCGACGGGGCCGCGGGAGCTGGGCTACAACGAGTACCAGTCGAAGCTCTTTCCCGGCCTGGAGGCGGAGCTCTCCGGCAAGGGACATAAGATTCCACATCCGTTCGCTGCCTGGCTCGGATACAAGCGCTCCCGGCGGAAGCCGCGCGCGTTCTGGCGCAAGGCGCTGGTCCGCTGCGCGGAGGTCGATTTCGAGCTGAAGAACGGCGCCGACCCGCGACTGTCGATGGAGCGCCTGCTGGTCGAGATCTGCGCGCGTTGAATCGTGGTACACGCCCCCCTCATGGCTTCCCGCCTGCTGGTCACCCATGCGCTGCCCTATGCGAACGGCAGCCTCCACCTCGGGCACCTCGTCGAGTCGGTGCAGACCGACGTCTTCGTCCGGGCGATGAAGGCGGTGGGCAAGGAGTGCCGCTTCATCTGCGCGGACGACACGCACGGGACGCCCATCGAGATCAGCGCCCGCAAGGCCGGAGTGCCGCCGGAACAGTGGATCGAGCGGATCCACCGCGAGCACGTGGAGGACTACCGCGCCTTCGACATCGACTTCGACCTCTTCTACATCACGCACTCGCCGGAGAACGAGCAGCACGTCCGCCGCATCTTCGAGGCGCTGCGCAAGGACGGGGCGATCGACAAGCGCGACGTGCTGCAGATGTACTGCGGCGTGGACGAGCGCTTCCTCCCCGACCGGTACATCCGCGGCGAATGCCCGGTGTGCGGGACCAAGGACCAGTACGGCGACTCCTGCGAGAACTGCGGCAGCACCTACGAGCCGACGGCCCTCAAGAACCCCCGCTGCGCCATCTGCGGCAACATGAACCTCGAGCGGCGCAGCTCGCCGCACTATTTCGTGCGGCTGTCCAAGTACCAGGACTTCCTTCGCGCCTGGACCTCCGAGCCTGGGAGGCTGCAGCCGGAGATCCGCAACTTCGTGGACAAGTGGCTCGCAGAGCCGCTGCGCGACTGGGACGTCTCGCGGGACGCGCCCTACTTCGGGTTCAAGATCCCCGGCGAGGAGGACAAGTACTTCTACGTCTGGCTCGACGCGCCCATCGGCTATCTCTCCAGCACCGACAAGTGGTGCCGCGACCACGGCCGCCGCGTGGAGGAGTTCTGGGGCAAGGACGCGGACTGCGACGTGGTGCACTTCATCGGGAAGGACATCGTGTACTTCCACACGCTGTTCTGGCCGGCGATGCTGCACGCCTCGGGCTGGAAGGTGCCGGCCCAGGTGCACGTCCACGGCATGCTCACCGTGGAAGGGGCGAAGATGAGCAAGTCCCGCGGGACCTTCCTCAACGCGCGGGAATACCTCGACGCGGGCCTCGATCCGGAATGGCTGCGCTACTTCTACGCCGCCAACCTGGGGCCCACGCCCAGCGATATCGATCTCTCGCTGGGCGAGCTGAAGAACCGCGTCAACGGCGAGCTGCTGGCCAACGTGGGCAACCTCGCCAACCGCGCGCTCTCCCTGGTGTGGAAGAACGGCGGCCAGCTCACCGCCGTTGCCCCCTCCGAGGTGTTCACCCAGGCGCGCGCGGTGGAGCGCGAGATCGGCGAGCTCTACGCGCGATGCGACACGCGCGCAGTCGTCCAGAAGGTGCTCGATTTCTCCTCGACCGCCAACCAGCGCCTGCAAGCGCAGAAGCCGTGGGAGAAGCTGAAGTCGGATCGCGACGCGGCGCTCTCCGAGCTGACCCTGGCCGTGAACGTGGCGCGATTTTGCGCGCGCTGGCTCTCGCCGATCGTGCCGCGATTCGCCCGGGGCGTCGAAGAGCAGAGCGGGGCGAAGCTCTCCTGGGGCGACTTCGCTCCGCTGCAGAACTTGCCCATCCGCGAGCCCCGGCCGCTGGTGCGCAAGGTGGAGGACGCGGACGTCCAGAAGCTCGCTTCGCGCTTCGTGGTGGCGGCCCCGGCGTTGCCGGCGGCGGGATCGTCCAAGGCGGTGGTCGTTCCCGAGCTGACCATCGATCAGTTCGCGCAGATGGACCTGCGCGCGGGGAAGGTGCTCTCCGTCGAGAAGGTCCCGAAGAAGGACAAGCTTCTGAAGCTGACCATCGATCTCGGCGAAGAGGCGCCTCGCACCATCGTCAGCGGCGTGGCCCAGTCGTATGCGCCGGAAGAGCTGGTGGGAAAGACGATCTGCGTGGTGGCCAACCTGCCGCCCCGCGATTTCGGCAAGGGCCTCGTCTCGCACGGCATGATCCTCTACGCGAGCGGCGGAGACCGCGAGCACACGGCGATCGAGCTCCCGTCGGACGTCAAGCCGGGCTCCCAGGTGAAGTGATGGGGATCTTCTCCTCCCTGTTCGGAAAGAAGGAACCCGAGTCGACCGCGCCGCCGGAGACGGAGGACGATCCGGCGGAGTCGCTCGACTCGCCCGACGGCGCGGTCCGCGTCGACGCGGTCAACGAGCTGATCGAGCGCTGGCAGCAGGGGGATGCCAAGGCCGCAGAGATCGTCGCGCCGCGCCTCACCGACCTCCTGGACGACTCCGAGCCCCTGGTCCGCGCGGCGGCGCTGGTCGGCGTCCGGCTGCTGCGCAAGCCCGAGAACCTCCAGAAGTGCGAGAGCGCCGTGCTGGCACGGCTGGCCGATCCGGTCGCGCGGGTCCGGACGGCGGCCATCTGGTCCGCCATGCGCATCGGCACCGAGACCGCGCAAGCTCAGGTGCGCGCCGCGCTCGGCTCCACCGACGAGACGATGCGGTTCAGCGCGGCCTGCGCGCTCGCCGAGGTGCATCAATCCGCCGCGCTGCCCGAGCTGCTCGCGGCGCTGCGCGAGGACCACCGCCGCCAGGAGGCGATCTCCGCCTTGATGGCCCTGGGCGATTCCGCGGCGCTCAAGGAGCTGGGCGAGCTGTTCGAGCAGGAGTCCTTGGGCGAGTTCGACCGGACGCAGGCCGCGGCGGCGCTGGCGCGCTTCGGGGACGCGCGCGGGAAGGAGCACCTGGTCTCGCGCATCGAGGCGCAGTCGGACGACCGGCCCATCGCGGCGGAGTGGGCGGGGCGGCTCGACGTGCAGGATGCGATCCCCGCGCTCTCCGAGCTCGCGGAAGCGGAAGGAGATCCCGCGCGGGGCGCCGCCATGCGCGCGCTCGGGCGGCTGAAAGCGCCCGGCGCCGAGGATCGGCTGCTCCACATCGCTAGCGACGCCGATGCGCCCGAGGACCTGCGCATGGACGCCGCCGAGGGTCTGGCCGAGCTGGGGACGCCGTCCGCCCTGGAGCTGTTGCGCAAGCTCGCTGCGGAGGAGGGGGAGCTGGGCCAGCTCTGCAAGGAGCTGGTCGCCGAGGTGCAGGCGAATGCTGGTTGACGCGCACGCCCACCTCGACAGCTACGCGGACAGGGACGAGGTGATCGCGCGGGCCCGGGCCGCGGGGCTGGTGCACGTCGTGCTCGTGGGTCAATGGCGGGAAGGACGGGGCATGGCCGGCGCGCTCGATGCCGTCGCGCTCGCGAGAGAGGACCGATCGTTCTTCTCGGCGACGGCGGGCATCCACCCGCACGACGCCGAGCAGGCCAGCGAGGCCGACTTCGCGGAGCTGCGGCGGATCTGCCAGGACGCGGACGTGGTGGCGGTGGGCGAGGCGGGCCTCGACTTCCACTACGATCACTCCCCGCGCGAGGTGCAGAAGGAGGCCTTCGCGCGTCAGGTCCGCCTGGCGCGGGAGCTCCGCAAGCCGCTGGTGGTGCACACGCGCGAGGCCGACGCGGAGACGGCCGGAATCCTCGAGCGCGAGCTGGGACCCGACGGCGGCGTGATCCATTGCTTCACCAGCGACTGGACGGCGGCCCAGCGGTACCTCGCGCTCGGGATGTACTTGAGCTTCTCGGGCGTGATCACCTTCCGGAACGCGGACGCCGTGCGCGATGCGGCCGCCCGCGCACCGCTCGACCGCATCCTGGTGGAGACGGACTGCCCCTTCCTCGCACCCGTGCCGCACCGCGGCAAACGGAACGAGCCGGCCTGGGTGGCGGCGACAGCGCAGGCGCTGGCGTCGCTGCGCGGGATGCCGGCGGACGAGCTGGGGCGCGTCACCACGGAAAACGCCCGCCGTTGCTTGCGCTTGCCCGCCGGATCGCCTTGAATCATTTGATAGCCCAGACGTCCAAGACTGAAAGGGAAGGATGCCCATCATGAAGAAGCTCGTCGCAGGTTCGCTGCTCGCCTCGCTGCTGTCCTTCGGCGCGTTCGCCGCCGAGAAGACCGAGACCATCAAGGTTTCCGGCTGGCACTGCGGCGGCTGCGCCGCGCGGACCGAGTCCGCGCTCAAGGACGTGAAGGGCGTCACGGCGGTCGCGTCGGACAAGAACAAGCAGGAAGTGAAGGTCACGTACGACGACGCGAAGGTGAAGCGCGCAGATTTGGAAAAAGCGATCGCAGACTCCGGCTTCTCCGCCGAGAAGTAGCCGTTTGCGGCGATTCCTGGGTCACCCCTCCCAGCTCAACCACTCCTCGCTGAGGGCATCTTCGGTGCCCTCGGTCTTCCAGCGGCCTTTCCACTCCACCACCTCCCATCCGCGGCGCAGGGCCTCAGCCCTGAAGGCCGGCTTCGGGTTGACCACCACGGGGTGGCCCACCTCCTCGAAGAGCGGCGTGTCGGCCACCGAGTCGGAGTAGAGATAGCAGCGGCCGACCTCGATGCCGTGGCGCGCGAGGATCTCCTTCACCCGCTCGCGCTTGCCTTCGCGGAAGACCACGGGGGGCAGCAGCTCTTCGGTAGCGAGCCCCTCCCGGATCAGGGCGCGCGTGCCGATCGCCTCGTGCGCGTGCAGGAAGCGTCCGAGCTCGTCGATGATGAACTGCGGAGAGCCCGAGGCCACCAGGATCAGGTGGCCCATCAAGAGATGCCGGCGCACGGTGCGCAGCCCCTGCTGCGTGATGCGCTTCTTGACGTGCCGATCGAAGCACTTGCGGGCCAGGTCCCGGAGGCGGTCGGCGCGGATCCCCTGCTGGCAGCGCGACCCGAGCGCCACCATGTCCGCCTCGCTCAGCCGCTTGCGCGCATACTCGTAGAGGGCGCGCGGCACCTGCGAGCGGACCGCGGGCAGCATCTCGCGGTTGGAGTAGAGGAACCAGGTGAAGATGGTCCCGGCGTTCCCGTCCAGCAGGGAGTCGTCGATGTCGAACACGGCCGCCGTGCGCTGGAACGGCTGCATCACTTCACCTCTCGGTAGACCCCGGGTCCCTCGAACCTCCTCTTGTCCTCGGCCGGAGCGGGCGGGACCAGGAGCTGCCGGCCGTACGGGTTCTTCCGGTCGGTCCAGGGGCCCTGCGCGGCGGCGAAGAGCTGGCCGAACGAGCTGATTCGAGTGTCCAGCTCGTCCACCGCGTGCACCACCATCGCCTCGAGCGTGGCGGGCTCCTTGGGGCTGCCGTACTCGTACCGGCCGTGGTGCGCCGCGACCAGGTGCGTGATGCGCCACTCCAGCTCGCGCGAAAAGCCGGGGATGCGGGATGCCTTCTCGTGGATGAGCTGGCAGACCAGGATCAGGTGGCCCACCAGCTTGCCCTCGTCCGTGTATTCGAAGCCCGGCTCGGGCGAGATCTCGCGCGCCTTGCCGAAGTCGTGGAGCAGGCAGCCGGCGGTGACCAGGTCCCGGTCGAGCTGCGGATAGTGGTCGCAGACGCGCCAGCCGAGCTGCAGCACCGAGAGCGTGTGCTCGCAGAGGCCGCCCACGAACGCGTGGTGGATGCTCTTGGCCGCCGGAGCTTTCAGGAAGGCCGGGACCAGCTCGGGATCGTCGAGGAACGCGAAGAGCAGGACGCGCAGGTGGGCGTCGCGGACCTGGCCGCAGAGCATGCGGATCTGCTCGAACATCGCCTCCGCCGTCATGGGGCCGGATGTATCACAGCGCCCTGACGCGTGGCGCGGGTTGACGCTGGCCCGCGGCCGGGCAACTCTGCCCGCCATGAGATCGGTCTGCATGCTCGCCTGCGCGGCCCTCGCGTGCTCGAAGACCACGGTGCCCCCGGGGCCGCCCGACCAGCTCCCCACCGGCGTGCGAGGGGCCGTGCTGCAGCACCACAACGATGCTTCGCGCAGCGGCGTGTACGTCGACCCGGCGCTGACGCGCGACGCGGTCAGCCGGCTGCGGCAGGACACGGCCTTCAATGCGCCGCTGCAGGGGTCGCAGTCGGTCTATGCGCAGCCCCTGTATTGGGACGGCGGGGACGGCGGGCAGGATCTCCTGATCGTCTCGACCCAGCACAACGAGGTGATCGCCTTCGATCCGATCACGGGGGCGCGGATCTGGGCGCGGACGCTGGCGGCGCCCGCCCCGCGCTCGGGGCAGCTTCCCTGCGGCAACATCGACCCGCTCGGGATCACCGGTACGCCGATCATCGACGCGCCCCGCAAGCTGATGTTCGTCGACGCGATGACCTCCGGTCCCCGACACCGCATCTACGCCGTCTCGCTCACCGACGGCAGCATCTCGGGCACGCCGGTGGACGTCGGCGCCTCGGTCCCGGGCTTCGACTCGTCGGTCCAGAACCAGCGCGGCGCCCTCGCCCTCCTCAACGGAATCCTCTACGTCCCCTACAGCGGGCATTTCGGGGATTGCGGCAACTACTTCGGCTGGGTGGTCGGACTCGA
>DASQAS010000109.1:0-3173 GCA_035635635.1 Myxococcales bacterium
TCATCGGTGCATCGCAACCCACGACGTCCACCCTGAATCGTGCCGTCAGGACCTTCGCCGCCTTTTCAGCAACTCCCGCTCCGCCACCGAGCAGGTAGACCTTCCAGCGCCGTGTTGCTGCCCGCTCGATCAACGGAAGGAGGAGGTCGGAACCGGAAACTTTTTCCGGGAGCGGTGCTCCCAAGAGCCGCGAGGTCCAGACCAAAGGCTGACCGTCCGCCAGACTGAGACTCGCCCCCGCGTATGCAACACGGAACGACGGATTCGTCTCCACGTTGACGACGTGATCGACGTTCGGCGTAAAGACCGAGCCACCCCGGCCCGCGACGACCAGCGCCTCGATCTCGTCGAGCGCTTCCGCCATGGTCAGCGAATCGACCCACAACTTTCCAAACCGGACCCGCGTCTTCGACTTGGAAACGCCAGCGTGCATCCGCGCAACGTATTCACTCGCCCGGCTACCGGCAGGGCGAGCAGGAACCTGGAACTGTCCCCCCCTCCACACGCCTCGCCGTGCCTGGGTTGCCGCAAACGCGGCACGTGGGTAGCGTCGCCTCGCGATCCGATCGCCGCCTCCAACTCGACGAGGAGCAGTTCCGACATGTGTGGAATCGCGGGGGCCATCGGCGAGGTCGACCACGCGATTACCGAGGCTGTCCAGCGCATGAGCGCGGCCCAGCTCCACCGCGGGCCCGACTCGAGCGGCTTCTGGACGTCTTGCCCGCCGGCAGGCGGGAATGGAGTGGTGCTCGCGCACCGCCGGCTCGCGATCATCGACCTGAGCGAAGACGGCCGTCAGCCGATGACCGATCCGGAGACTGGCAACGTGGTGGTCTTCAACGGCGAGATCTACAACTTCCAGTCTCTGCGCCGGGAGCTCGAGCGCGAAGGCGCCGTCTTCCGCTCGCGCTCCGACACGGAGGTCATCCTCAAGGCCTATGGCCGTTGGGGCGCGGAGTGCCTCGACCGCCTGCGCGGGATGTTCGCCTTCGCCCTCTGGGACTCCGGGCGGCGAGAGCTCCTCCTTGCCCGGGACCGCCTCGGCATCAAGCCGATCTACGTGTGCAACATGGTCCGGGCCGGCCGAGCGCGCACGCTTCTCTTCGCGTCCGAGGTCCGCGCGCTGCTCGCCAGCGGTTTCCCCGACCGCGAAGTCGATCCGGTCTCCCTGGCCAGCTACGTGTGGAACGGGTTCGTCGTCGGTCCAGGCACCATCGTCCGGGGCATCGAGCTGCTGCCTCCGGCGACCTGCGCGATCGCCGCGAGCGACGGCGCGATGAGTGCCCCACGGCGCTACTGGCGCATCCCCGTCGACCCCTCTCCAGCCGCCGGGAAGGAAGAGCTCCGGGCCGAGCTGTCGGCCGCGGTGGACATGCACCTCGTCAGCGACGTGCCGCTCGGCATCTTCCTCTCCGGGGGCATCGACTCGAGCGCGATCGCTGCGCTCGCGGTGCGTACCGGAGCCGCCCGGGTCCGCACCTTCCACATCGGCTTCGACGAAGCCGCCTACGATGAATCCCCGCACGCGCGGGCGGTGGCCCGGGCTTTGGGTACCGAACATCACGACCTGCGGCTTACCCAGGAGACATTCCGCCGAGAGCTTCCAGAGGCCCTGGCCAGCCTGGACCAACCGACCTTCGACGGGCTCAACACCTATTTCGTGAGCCGCGCGGTGCGGGAAGCCGGACTCACCGTCGCCTTGGCAGGGACCGGAGGGGATGAGCTGTTCGGCGGGTATCAAAGCTTCCGCGACGTCCCCTGGGCGGCCCGCTGGAGCCGCAGGTTGAGCGCCTTCCCGCCCCGGCTCTCGAGCCGGATGGCGAACGTCGCCACCCGGGCGGCAAGCCTGCGGGCCGCTCTGCCGCCCCAGACGCGCTGGGGAAAGTTGGGAGACGTGCTCGCCGCGCGAGGCAAGCTGCTCGACACGTACCAAATCTCGTACGCGCTCTTCTCCTCCGATTTTGCCCGGCAGCTCCTCAAGCGCGACGTGGACGGCGAGCTCCACATGGGCCTGCCCACGAAGATTGCGCAGGAGCTGGGCGAGTTGATCGCGGACAGAAGGCCGTTGCCGGCCATCTCGATGCTCGAACTGTGGTGCTTCCTCGGCGAGCGCCTGTTGCGCGACACCGACGCTGCGAGCATGGCGAGCTCGCTCGAAGTGAGGGTCCCCTTCCTCGATCACGAGGTCGTCTCGGCCAGCTCGGCGCTGGCCGAGCGAGATCGCTTCGAACCGCTGGGGCAGAAACGGATCCTGCGCGAGCTCGCTCTGAGTGACCTGGACGGCGCGCTCTTCGACCGGCCCAAGTCCGGCTTCGTGCTCCCGATCGGCGACTGGGCTCGAGACGCGCTGAAGGAAGAGATGAGCGCTGCACTGGGCGACCCCGGATTCTGCGAGGCGGCCGGGCTCGACGCCCGAGCGGTTCGCCGGCTGTGGACCGCGTTCCTTGCCCGGGCGCCCGGCCTCTACTGGTCGCGAATCTGGGCCGTCTACGTGCTCGGCTGGTGGTGCCGCACACACCGGGTGAGCGTCCGATGAGCGCTCCCGCGCAGGGCCGTCGCTACGTGCTCATCTCGCCGTGCCGCAACGAGGCGGCCGTCGTCCGCCGTACGCTGGACTCGGTGGCCGCCCAGAGCGTACGCCCCGCGCTCTGGGTGATCGTCGACGACGGGTCGTCCGACGCGACACCGGCCATCCTGGCCGAGTATGCGGCCCGCTACGATTTCATCCGCGTCATCCGCCGGGAGGATCGCGGACGGCGAAGCGTGGGTCCCGGCGTCGTCGAGGCCTTCTACGCGGGCTACGACACCATCGACCCGGCGGAGTTCGACTACCTGTGCAAGCTCGACCTCGATCTCGAGCTTCCTCCCCGCTATTTCGAGCTGCTCATGCAGCGCATGGAGGCGGAGCCGCGCCTGGGCACCTGCAGCGGAAAGCCCTACTACCTCGGGCGCGGCGGCCGCCTGGTCAGCGAGGGCTGCGGCGACGAGACATCCATCGGCGCTTCCAAGTTCTACCGGGTCGAGTGCTTCCTGCAGATTGGCGGCCTGGTCCGCGAGGTCATGTGGGACGGCCTCGACTGCCACCGCTGCCGCATGCTCGGTTGGATCGCGAGGAGCTGGGACGATCCCGCGCTGCGTTTCCTCCACCTGCGCCCGATGGGCTCCAGCGAGAA
>DASQAS010000110.1:0-13106 GCA_035635635.1 Myxococcales bacterium
GTTCGCATCCCCATCCGCTGGGAGGCTCGCGAGTGGATCCTGGTCGCCGCAAGCTCGCGCCCCGACTTTCCCACCATCGAGGATCGCCTGGTCCTGAGCGTGAGCACCAACCACGCGGCGACGATGCTCGCGCGCAACTTCGCCGAGGTGTCGCTGCGGGAGAGCGAATCCCGCTACCGATCGGTGATCGCCGCGATGCAGGAAGGGATCGTGTTGCTCGCTGCCGACGGCAGCATCCGGTCGTGCAATCCGGCGGCCCAGCGCATCCTCGGCGTGACGGAAGACGAGATGAAGGGGCGCACGCCGCGCGATCCGCTCTGGCGGGCGGTCCACGAGGACGGCACGCCCTTCCCGAGCGAGACATTTCCCGCACTGATCACGCTGCGCACGGGTCGCCCCTGCTCCAACGTCGTGATGGGCCTGCAGAAGAGGGATGGGCAGCTGGCGTGGATCTCCATCAATACCGAGCCGCTCTTCCACGAGGGAGATCCCCGGCTGATGGGCGTGGTGGCATCGTTCGCCGAGATCTCGGAGCGGAAGCGGACCGAGGAGGCGTTGCGCGCCAGCGAGCACCGCTGGCACAGCCTGACCGACGCCCTGCCGGAGCTGATCTGGACGTCAAGGCCGGACGGCAGCTTCGAGTACCTGAGCCCGCATTGGCGGGAATTCACCGGCATGCCGGAAAGCGAGATCGCGGCCCGCGGCTGCAGCTATCTGCTGCCCCCCGACGTGCGCGAGGAAAACCACGCGAATTGGCTGGCGTCCCTGCAGCGAGGAACCGACTTCGCGTTCGATCACCAGATGCGCGCGGCCGACGGCACCTACCGCTGGTTCCACACCAGCGCCCGTCCCATGCGCGACGATTCCGGGACCGTGATCAAATGGCTCGGCACCAGCACCGACGTCACCGAGCTTCGCAAGGCCAAGGAGGCGGCGGAGTCCGCGAACCGCGCCAAGGACGAGTTCCTCGCCAACGTGAGCCACGAGATCCGGACGCCGATGAACGCCATCCTGGGGATGACGGATCTCACGCTGGATTCGGAGCTCGGCCCGGAGCAGCGCGACTGGCTGAGCACGGTGAAGTCGGCCGGCGAGGACCTGCTCAGCATCATCGACAGCCTGCTCGACTTCGCCAAGGTGGCCGCGAGCAAGCTCGAGCTCGAGCACGCGGAGCTCTCCCTGCGCGAGGAGCTCGCCGAGATCCTGCGGGCGCTCGCGGTGCGCGCGCATCAAAAGGGGCTGGAGCTGATCGGTGACGTCGACGACGCCGTTCCCGAGCTGGTGATGGGCGACGCCGGCCGGCTGCGCCAGGTGCTGATCAATCTGGTAGGGAACGCGATCAAGTTCACCGACCAGGGAAACCAGGGAGAGGTGGCGGTCCGCGTGGAGGCTGACGACGAACCGGGCGACCAGGTCGAGCTCCGGTTCACGGTTCGCGACACCGGCATCGGCATCCCGCCGGACAAGCACGCGCTCATCTTCGAGGCGTTCAAGCAGGAGGATACGTCGACCACCCGCAAGTACGGAGGCACCGGGCTCGGCCTGACCATCGCTTCGCGGCTCGCGGCGCTGATGGGCGGGTCGATCTCCGTGGTCAGCCAGCCCGGCAAGGGCAGCACGTTCACCTTCACCGTCCGGCTCGGGCGCGGCCGCAGCCGGCGCGGGCCTCTCCTCGAGCCGCCCCCGGAGACGCGGGTCCTGGTGGTGGACGACAACCGGACCAGCCGCGAGACCCTGGAGCGCTGGCTGCGATCGTGGCGGCTGGAGGTCACCACCGTCGCGGACGGGCTCTCCGCGATGGATGCCCTCTGGGACGGAATCGCGGCCGAGCGCCCCTTCCGCCTGGTGCTGCTCGACGCCAGCATGCCCGGCATCGACGGAGCCGCGATCGCGGCGAGGGTCCGCGAGCGGAGGAAGTTCGGTGCCGTGAAGATCGTGATGATGAGCTCGGGCGACCGGTCGCCGGATGAAGGCCGCGCGGGTCAGGCCGACATCTCCGTCCGGAAGCCGATCCTGAAGGACCAGCTTGGCGCCGTCCTGGTCCGGTTGCTGGACCCCAGCGCCCGCCAGGAGGACGGCCCGGTCGAGAAGCCGGTGCTCACAGCGGCTCCCTCGCGGCCCGTGACCGGGCCCGGAATGCGCCTCAGGGTTTTGGTGGCGGAGGACAACGACTTCAACGCCGAGCTGGTGCGAGAGCTGCTCCGGCGGAGGGGCCACCGCCCGCACATCGTCGCCACCGGCAACGAGGCGCTCGCGAGCCTGGAGGCGCAGCAGTTCGATCTGTTGCTGCTCGATCTGCACATGCCGGGCCTGGACGGTTTCCAGGTGATCGAGCGCGTCCGAGCGAAAGAGCGCGCGGCTGGAGGACATCTGCCGGTGATCGCGCTGACCGCCCGGTCGAGGACCGAGGATCGCGATCGCTGCCTGGCGGCCGGCATGGACGGCTATCTGGTCAAGCCGATCGACCGGAACGCGCTCTGGTCCGAGCTCGAGCGCTTCGCGCCGTCTCATCAGTGGGTCGACGCCGGCGTGCTGCTCGCCGCGTGCGGGGGAGACGCGACGATCCTGGAGGCGCTCAAGATCGCAGTGCGCGAACATCTGCCGGCGGCGGTCGGGCGGGTGGAGGATGCGTTCCGGCGTACGGACGCCCGGGAGCTCCGGGAGGCAGCCCACAGCCTTCACGGCATGGTCGCCACGGTCTCGAGCGCGGCCGGCAGCGCGGCCTCCGCGATCGAGGACGGCGCCGCGGAGGGAGCGCTGGAGCGCGTGCCCTCCATCCTCGGGCAGCTCAAGGCGGTGACGGATTCCATTCTCGCGGGGATCGGCGGCATCACGCTGGAGGAGCTGCGAATGCTCGCCGACCGCCGCCCGCCGGGCACGGGCAGCGACGCGAAGTGACCCCACGGTTCGGGTCAGCGGGACGCCACGCGCTCGCGCTTGAAGAGGACGAACCCGGCGTAGTCGGCCGCGCTCGCCGTCTGCGTCTGATCGCCGTCGGTCATGACGCCGATCCCCTGCAGCTCGGGGATCTCGGCGCGCGGATCGCCGTCCTCGAAGTGGGCGCGGAACAGCGCCTCGGGCTCGATCTCCTCCTCGAACCACATGCCGGTGGGCGCGCCGCTGCGGAGGACGATCGAGTCGGATGCCACGAACGGGTTGCGGGTCCGGTTGCAGGTGTCGCCGGCGCGAGCCTCGCTGCTCCAGACGAACTTCAGCGAGTACCAGCGCAGTCCGCGCTTCCACACCACGTAGAAGCCCGCGGCGCTGTCGCCGCGCCCATCCACGCATTCGTTGCCGCCGGCCGGCAGCGCAAGGGCCCGCCAGCGGAAACGGATGCGCTCCACGCCGGTGCGCAGATCGTCGCCCACCTCGGCGAAGAGGGTCACCGATTCGAGGGGCGGCGCGTACTGGCCGTGGATGAAGTCGCCCTCGGGGGTCTCGATGGTCCGGTAGTAGTTCGTTGGACCGGAGTCGCGCGCGAGCACCGCGAATCTGTGGACGTCCACCGGAAACGCTCGCATGCCCGGCGGATCGCTCGCGAGGGCAGGGAACGCCAGCGCGCTGGCGAGCAGCAGGCCCGCTCCTCCGCGCATCCTCATGCGGCTTCCTGCCAGGGATCGGCGATCAGGCGGACCCCGTTGGCCGTCTTCATCAGGACGCGATCGGATCGGAGCGCCAGATCCCCGAGGTTCACCGCCCCGAGCCGCGTCTCGACCACCACGTTGGCGCGGGCGGGCGCAGCGGCCTCGACGAGCTCGCGGAGGAGCTTGCGCGCCTCCCGCGGCCCGAGCGGATCCTCGAGCCTCAGGACCAGGTCGAGGTCGCTGGTTGGATTGGCCGCTGGCAGACTCGTGGCCAGCTCGAAACCGACGCTGCCGATGGGGCCCCAACGATGGCCGCGGAGCGTGAGGACGGGATCGACGCGGGCGAGCGCAGCCAGCGCGGGCACCTGTGCTGCCCGCCAAGGCTCGGACCTCCGCCCTGCCAGCTCCTCGGGCGAGACCCGATACGCGACTCCCGAAAGCGATACCAGCGCCTTGAAGCGCTCCGCTCTCGCCAGACCCCGCACACCGACCGGGATGACGCCGTTCCGGATCTCGCCGCGACGCACCACCACCCAGGGGATCCCGGCCAGCGACGGGGCCACCCAGTCCGGAGCGGGCGCGTCCAGGATCAGGGCCGCCCGCGGCTGCAGGCGCAGCAGGTCGTTCATCTTCGGGGTCATGGGGTGACCTCATGCGGGCCCGCGTACGAGACCCGGACGTCGCTCAGGTGCGTGCGCTCCCGGCGGGTGGCGCCGCTGCCCCGCTCGCGCGCGTACTCGTGCACCGCCGCTGCCCCGACGAGGAGCGAGCTCGCCAGGGCCAGCGGAACGAAGCCCGGCGGCACCAGCCGGGCCGTCCGCCTCAGGACGCGCAGGCAGCTGCCGTACGGAGCACGCGCGCGGTCGAGCAGGTCTAGCAGGTCCTGGACGGCGTTCTGCCCGACGGTGTGGATGAACGGGACCAGCTGCGTCGGAAGGGAAGGTGTCATGGCGCAAAGGACTCAGAAGGCAGGGGGCCGATCGAGGAGGAGCACTGCGAGCAGGACCGTGAGGTAGGCGAGGGAACCGAGGAATTCCTTGCGCGCCCATCGATCGACCGGATCGGCGCGCAGGCCGTGGACACCGAGGGCGAGAAAGAGCGCTCCGGAAACGACCGCCGCCGCCAGGTAGATCGTCCCCCCGACGCCCAGCGGGATGAACATCAGCGAGACCGCGACCAGCGCGAGCGTGTAGAGCACGATGTTGCGCAGCGCCTCGCGCTCGCCTCCGGGCTCGTTCGGCTGGACGATCAGTCCGGCCGCAGCGTACTCGCGCCGCCGGAACAGCGTGATGGCGAGGAAGTGCGGGACCTGCCAGAGGAACAACACCGCGAAGAGCAAGAGTCCCGGCAGGTCGAGACGCCCGGTGGCGGCGGTCCAGCCGATCAGCGGAGGGATGGCGCCCGCCAGCGCTCCGACCAGGAGCGACGTGGCCGTGCGCTGCTTCATCGGCGTGTAGAGAAGCACGTAGCTCACCAGCGCGATCGCGGCGAGCAATCCGGGAATGGCGCCGGCAGCGGCGGTGAGGAGCGGGACGGACACCGCGGCGAGCGCCAGGCCGAACACCAGGGCCCGACGCGGCTCCAGGCGGCCCGAAGGCAGCGGGCGGCGCATGGTGCGCGGCATCAACGCGTCGGTGTCGCGCTCGAGATACATGTTGAGCACGTTCGCGGCGGCGACCACCAGGGCCGTGCAGGCGATGGTGAAGAGCGCGGTGTGGAGGGCGGGCCGCGACGGCGCCAGCCAGAGGCCGGCCGCGGTGGTGAACACGACCAGCGCGGTGATGCGCGGCTTGGTCAGCTCCAGATACGCCCCGGCCGCGTTCAGATCGAGGGCCCGCTTCATGCCAGCCACACCAACTCGAGAAAGGTCGTCCGCCGATCGGACAGGAGCGCCTTGAAGCAGTGCAGCCATGTCCGGAACCCGAAGTCCTGGAGGATGGTGGGCGAGTGCAGGAGCACGTGCTTGGTGGTGATGACTCCGGCGATCATGGCGCTCCAACCTCCTGCCGGGCTTGCGTAGCAGTCGGCGTGCCAACTCAGGTTGTCTGGAAAGACCCCGGCTGGATCGCCCGCAGAGGCCCGAGATTGAGCGGGTTGACTCGAAGTTGCCTCCAAGTGTGGCCGGATCCCGCAGCTCCGTCGGAAACCTGCCGTTCGCCGCGCCGACACACGACGTGTGCCTGGAGTGATCACTCACGGTGGCATTTCGGTTGCACAGCGCGGGCATGTGAACGTGTCTGAACCTCAGAAAGGCTCGAACATGCGATCCGTCCCCTTCGTCTCCGTCTGCCTTCTGGCGCTCGCGGCTTGCTCGCACACGCAGCCGCCTCCTGCACCGCCTCCGGCGCAGATCATCGCCGAGCCGGCTCCGCCGCCGCCCGCCCCCGCGGCCCCGAAGCCCCCGCCGGACGTCGCACCCGTGAGCTTGTACTTCGACTACAACACCTCCGAGCTCTCCGAGGCGACGCGGGCCGCGCTCCAGTCGTTCTTCGATCAGGCGCGGCAGCGGTCCGATCGCGACGTCCGCATCGAGGGGAACTGCGACGAGCGCGGATCGCGCGAGTACAACCTGGCGCTCGGCCAGCGGCGCGCCGAGGCCGCGAAGAGCTATCTCGAGAACCTCGGCCTGGAATCGACGCGCGTCACCACCGTCAGCAACGGCAAGGAGCATCCCAAGGCGACGGGGCACGACGAAGCGTCCTGGAAGGAGAATCGCCGCGACGATCTGATCCCGACGGACCACCAGATCGGCGTCTCCAGCGTAACCGACCCGTCAGCCCGGTAAGTGACGGCACCCGATGCAATGGAAACGTGGCGTCGCGGCAATCTCTGTGTTGGCTTTCGCCGCCGCCTCGACGGCGGCGAGGGCCGGCGAGCGCGTCGATCTCGACAACGGCTGGCCCGCCGGATGGCGGCGCGTCGGCACCGAAGAAACCTGGGCCATCGGCGGCCTGTCCGCCGCTTCCCTCGCACTCCGGCTCTTCCTCAACGCGCCGGATCAGCCGCGCTGGGACAGCACCATCATCTTCGATGAGAGCGCACGCAATGCGTTGCGCGCATCCTCGGAAAGCGGCCGCTCGCGCGCGGCCACGTTCAGCAACGCCGCCTATGTCCTGACGGCGGTTCCCTTCATGGTCGATGCAATGTTCGTGACCTGGCTCGGGCATGGCCAGATGGACGCGGCGGTGCAACTCGCGCTGATCGACATCGAGACCCTCGCCATCACCACCCTGATGACGACGGCATTGCAGCGGGCGGTCGGCCGGGCGCGTCCGTTCCTGCGCGAATGCGCCTCGAACCCGAACTCTGACTCGGATTGTGCCGGTTCGGCCAATAACCGAAACTCATCGTTCATCAGCGGCCACGCCTCGCTGGCTTTCTCGGCCGCCACCACGCTCTGCGTCCAGCACTCGCGGCTTTCGTTGTACGGAAGCGCCGATCCGGTGGTGTGCCCGGCTGCCCTGACGATCGCCGCGGGGAGCAGCCTGCTCCGGGTAGTGGCCGACCGGCACTGGATCAGCGACGTGATCGCGGGCGCCGTACTCGGTTCGGCGGTCGGCTACGTAGTCTCGGCCGTCCATCTCCGCGAGAACGGCTCGGCGCCTGCGGGCCTCACGATGGGAGAGCGGGGGAATTCGCTGGTGTATTGGCGGGCTTTTTAGTCGCGGCCACCGAAGCGGCTTGGCGACTGTGCCTTGAGCCGGCACGAGGCCTGCATGATCGTCCTGCATGGGAAAGCGAATTGGGTCGGGGATCCTGGTTTGGTCTCTCCTCAGCGGCACCGCGGCTCTCGCTGACGAATCCGCGCGGACCACCGTCACGATGGCGGCCGGGGCCCGCTACCGGACCGGATGGTTCTCCGGTTTCTTCCTCGGCCAGCACTGGCGCGACGCGTGGACCACTCCAGTCGAGGTGCCGGTGCTCAACCTGGACGTGTTCGACGGCGGCCTGCGCCCGGATCGCCAAGGCGGCGGGATTGAGACCACCAACCTGCACTTCAAGAGCGGCAACGGCAACACCTGGGCGTTCCGATCGGTGGACAAGGATCCCGGCCGCAAGCTGCTCGACGAGGACACCCGCGAGTCCTGGATCGGCGATCTGATGCAGGACGAGGTGAGCAGCGCGCAGCCCTACGGCGCTCTGATGGTCCCCCCGCTGCTCGACGCGGCCGGCATCCTCCATGCCACGCCGCAGCTGACCGTTTTGCCAGACGATCCGCGCCTCGGCGAGTTTCGCGAGCATGCCGGCATGCTCGGGCTCATCGAGGACCGCATCGAGCGCGGCCTCGAAGGAGCGAAGATGGTTGCGGATACGCTGACGCTCTTCCAGCGGTTCGAGGAGCGCAGCGACGAGCGCGTGGATGCGCGCGCCTACCTTCGCGCGCGGCTGATCGACATCCTGGTGAGCGACTGGGATCGGCACGTGATGCAGTGGCGCTGGGCGCGATTCGAGCAGGACGGCCAGCGGGTCTGGGAGCCGATCCCGCGGGACCGCGACCAGGCGTTCAGCCGGTTCGACGGCGTGGTTCCCTCGATCGCCGAGTACTACACCAAGCAGCTGGCCGGCTTCGGTTCGAGCTACATGGCGATCGACAAGCTCACCTTCCAGGGCCGATATACGGACCGGCGCTTCCTGGTGCAGCTCGACAAGGCGGAATGGGAGGCGGTGACCAACGAGGTGGTGGCGAAGCTCACCGATCAGGTCATCTCCGACGCCGTCCATCGGCTCCCCGCGGCGCTGTACGAGAAGGAGGGCGCGGCCCTGGAGAAGACGCTGCGCACCCGGCGCGACGGACTGGCCGCCGCCTCGCGCGACTTCTACCGGCTTCTGGCCGACAAGGTGGACGTGCGCGGGACCGTGAAGGACGAGGAGATCCGGGTCGAGCGGCAGGCGGGCGGCGCCGTGGAGATCAAGATCTACGCGCACGATCGGCGCACGGGCGAGAGAGCGAAGGCCCCGTGGTTCGACCGGACCTTCCGCTCCGACGAGACCTCGGAGATCCGCCTGTACACGATGGGCGGAGCGGACCAGATCGAGGTCGACGGCCAGACGGACAAGACCATCGCCATCCGCGTGGTCGCGCCGCCCAGGACGGCCTCGATCTCCGACCGCAGCTCCCAGCCGTCCGCGATGAAGGTGTATGCGCCGCTGCCGGATCCGCCGTTGCATGCAGTCCCTGCGCCCGCGCTTCCGCCGGGCGAAGCGGCCGTGAACAGCGACGATCCGGAGACCACCGCGCTGACGAACCACTACGAGACCTTCCGCGATTGGGGCAGCGACACGCTCTTCTTCCCCCAGCTCGCATACGACTCCGATCGCGGGTTGGTCGCGGGCGCCATCATGCAGCGGACTGGATACGGCTTCCAGCTCGATCCGTTGTCCTCGGTGATGAACTTTGGCGCGGCCTGGTCCACCGGGACCAGCGAGCCGCGCCTTGAGTACAACCTGGACCTGAGGACCCGCTCGCCCGTCCGGGGCCTCCTCTACATCTCGTACTCCGGGATGGACACCGTGAAGTACTTCGGTCAGGGAAACGAGACCGTGAGGGACGATGCGCTCGACTCGACCGACTTCTACAAGGTGCGCCAGAAGGTGTTGGTGGTGAACCCTGAGATCGAGGTTCCGCTCGTCGGTCCGCTCCGCGCGCGCACGGGCCTCCTCTTCAAGCATGCCTCGGACGTGAGCGACGTCGGGATCATCGCCGCCACGCAGCCGAAAGGCGCCGGCGGAACGTCGCTGGGAAGCGGCGAGGTGGGCCTGGTGATGGATACGCGCACCGGAACCTTCCCGCACACCGGCGGCTTCTCCTTCCAGGTGACCGCCCGGCACACGCCGGACATCTTCGGCAACCCTTCCTCGTTCACCAAGCTGCGCGGATTCCTGTCGGCCTCGGTAGGCGGGCACGTCCTCACCGACGTGCAGCTCAACGCCCGGGTCGGCGGCGAGAAGAACTGGGGCAGCTACCCGTTCTTCGAGTCCGCGTTCGTGGGCGGCGCCTCCTCGCAGGCCATGACCCTGGACATCACCGGCGCGTCCACCGGAAACACCTTGAGGGGTTACGACTTGAACCGGTTCGCCGGCGACGCCTCGGTGGTGGCGAACTCGGAGCTGCAGGTGGCGGTGGGCAAGTTCAACTTCGCCCTGCCGTTCCGCTGGGGTCTGGATGTGCTGGCCGACGTCGGACGCGTGTTCGTCGCCGGCGAGAGCTCGTCCAAGTGGCACACGGGGTATGGCGGGGGCATCTGGCTGGGGGTCTTCGCCAGGGGCTTGGACTTCCAGTTCGCCTCGGCGCTGAAGGCCACCGTGGTGCACTCCGACGAGGGCACGAAGTTCTATCTCCTCTCCGGCTTCAGTCTCTGAGAGGAGGATGGGTGAGCAAGAGCGAATCGGAGGTCGTGCGGGGCGCCGCTCAGCAAGTGCTCGAGCTGTTCAGCAACGCCAAGGCCGATGTTCCCCTCATCTATCACGGCTTCAAGCGCAGCCGGACCCTGGTCGACGACTGCAAGGAGATCGCGAAGGGCAACGAGATCGACGGCGCCGAGGGCGAGATCCTGCTGCTCGCGGCCTGGTTCCACGACGCCGGCTACGCGGCTGGGAAGGACGGCGGCCTCGGGCAGAGCGTCGAGCTCGCGCGGGCCTTCCTCGCCCGCCAGGATCAGCCGAAGAGCCTTGCCGACGGCGTCGCGGCCTGCCTGGCATCCGCGCAGGGCGTGGAGAGCCGCAACGGCCTCGCCAGCGACGTGCTGCACGACGCCTTGCTCGCCCCGCTCGCCGGCAAGAGCTACCTCGAGGAGGCGGAGCTCCTGCGCCTCGAAGAGGAGGAACGGACCGGGAAGTCCTGGTCGGACTTGGATTGGACCCGCAGCCGGATCGAGCTGCTGCACCAGCATGAGTACCGCACCCGCTGGGCCCGGCTGGAGTACGAGGGAGGGCGGGCGAAGAACCTGGCCCGGCTGCACAAGCGCCTGCGCAAGCAGCTGGAGGAGGCGACCGAGCAGAAGGCGGAGGAGGCAAAAGTCTCCAAGGACCAGGGGAAGATGGCGGAAGGCCTCTTCGGCGACCTGACCCGGAACCAGCTCCGGGCCCTCTCCATCGCGGACCGCAGGACGAACACCATGATCCACGTCAACGCGATCATGATCTCGCTGTTGGTCGGGCTGGTCCTGCGGAAGCTCGAGGAGCACCGCAACCTGATCATCCCCACCATCGTGCTCCTCTGCTCCAACCTGGCGGTGGTGATCCTCTCCATCCTCTCCATGCGCGCCGGGCGGGAGCGGCTTCGTCTCCCCGAAGAGATCGCCGCCCACGACCGCAACCCGTTCGTCACCTTCACCGACCTGAAGATCTCCTTGCCCGACTACCTCGCGCGCATGAAGGGGCTCTTGTCGGACGCGTCCAGACTGCAGGATGCCATGTTCGAATGCCTGTATTTCGGTCGCAACCTGATCGTCCAGCGGCGCAAGATGTTGCAGCTCACTTACGACGTCTTCATCTACGGCCTGGCGATCTCGCTGGTGCTCTTCATCGCCGCGATCCTCTTCGGGGCCGATACCCATCCAAAGGTCTGAGTGGCCTATCCCTAGGTCAGGTAGAAATCGGCAAGTCCCAGGCGTACTCTCACTGCCGAGACTCCCTCCACCCTTGCCGGAAGGCCATGTTGTTGATCATGCCGGAGAACCTTACGATTTCCATCGTCGACGATGATCCAGCGGTCCGGGACGCCCTGTGGCGCCTGATGGATTCGGCTGGCCTGACCGCCACGTCGTTCGCGTCCGCGGAGGAATTTCTCACCTGTCCGTCTCGTGACGAGACCAGTTGCCTGATCCTCGACGTCCGGATGCCGGGAATGGACGGGCTGGAGCTTCAACGCCATCTGGCCGCGTCGAACTGGAAGGTTCCCATCATCTTCATCTCGGCGCACGCGGAGGCCGGAGCTCGCGAGCGTGCGCTGCAAGCGGGGGCCGTGGAATTCTTCGAGAAGCCGTTCAGCAGCGCTGCGCTGCTTCACGCGATCGATGCCGCGCGGGTCGCAAGCGCGCCGGACGCTCGAGGCAAATGATCTCCCGCGGGCACGCCATCGGTGGTGTTGACGGCTCCGTCTCGCCGGCGCAGGCTACCATGCGTTCGGAGGGCTCAGTGCCAGAGCGCGTGCACACGGACCAGGCCATCGTTTATGTCGTGGACGACGAGCCGTCGATCCGGAGCTCCACCAAGGAGCTCGTCGAGTCCGTCGGACTGCGCGTCCAGACGTTCGCGACGGCGCAGGACTTTCTCACCAGTGAACGCCCGGACGTACCCGGTTGCCTCGTCCTGGACGTCCGGTTGCCGGGTCTGAGCGGGCTGGACCTGCAGCGCGAGCTCGCCAGGATGGACAATCCCGTGCCCATCATCTTCATCACCGGGCACGGCGACATCCCGATGACCGTGAGGGCCATGAAGGCCGGCGCGGTCGACTTCCTGGCGAAGCCATTTCGACACCAGGATCTGCTCGACGCGATCACCCACGCCCTCGAACGCGACCGGAGCGACCGCAGGCAGAGAAGCGAGCTGGCGGAGCTGCGCCGCCGTCACGAGTCCCTCACGCCGCGCGAGCGCGAAGTGATGGCATTCCTGGTGAAGGGCATGCTCAACAAACAGGTGGCCGCGGAGCTCGCGATGACCGAGCCGACCGTGAAGTTCCATCGCGCCCACGTGATGCAGAAGATGAAGGCCGAGTCCATGGCAGAGCTGGTTCGGATGTCCGAGAAACTCCTGGGGCCTGTCACCGAGGGCGGGTCCACCTCGACCAGTGGCTAGGTCAATCTCGACGCACCGTCGGGAACCTCGACGAATGGCCAGCTAGTCAGAGCTCGCATGGCGGATACGCTGCGCTTCGTGCCCGGAGATGACGAGGTTCTGCGGGAGGACGGCGACTTCATCCTCTCCAGGAGTGCGACGGATTGCGGCCGGTCTCACGTCCTGAGACTGACGGGAAGCCTGGCGCGGCTCGAGCACGAATATGCGTTGCGGAACGAGCTGGATGCCGCATGGGCAGCGCGGCCGCTGGCGCTGGTGAACGAGCACGGGCGCACGACGCTGCTGCTCCAGGACCCGGGAGGCGAGCCGCTTGCGCGACTTCTGGGACGCCCGATGGACGCGGCATCGTTCCTGCGCATTGCCATCGGCCTGGCCGCCGCGCTCGGGCGGCTCCACGAGCGCGGCCTGATCCACAAGGACCTCAAGCCGGCCAACGTTCTGGTTTCCGGCGCGATTGGCGAAGTCTGGTTGACCGGGTTTGGCGTCGCGTCGCGACTTCCGCGCGAGCGGCCGGCGCCGGAACCGCCCGACGTCATCGCGGGCACGCTCGCGTACATGGCCCCCGAGCAGACGGGGCGCATGAACCGATCGGTCGATTCCCGGAGCGATCTGTACGCCCTCGGCGTCACGTACTACGAGATGCTGACCGGCACGCTGCCGTTCACGGCGGGCGATTCGATGGAGTGGGTGCACTGTCACATCGCGCGTCAGCCGGTCCCGCCCCGC